>NZ_JBEZND010000004.1:0-326507 GCF_040706415.1 Streptomyces sp. NPDC048106
GGCCCAGCGTGACCAGCACCACGAACGCGGCCAGCAGGCAGATCGCCAGGACGTCGGAGCGGGAGACGGTGGACCTCGTCGTACTGCG
Organism: Streptomyces sp. NPDC048106; assembly: GCF_040706415.1. Lineage (NCBI taxonomy): Bacteria > Bacillati > Actinomycetota > Actinomycetes > Kitasatosporales > Streptomycetaceae > Streptomyces > Streptomyces sp. NPDC048106. The sequence goes on from NZ_JBEZND010000004.1 coordinate 89, forward strand.
TCGTGGGCCTAGCGGCCGCGCTGGCCGCCCTTCGGCATCCGCATGCCCTTGGGCATCGGGCCCTTCGGCACCGGCATGTTGCTCATCAGGTCGCCGAGCGCGCGCAGCCGGTCGTTGGTGGTCGTCACCTGGGGGCCGGTGAGCACGCGCGGGAACTTCAGCATGGTGGTGCGCAGCTTCTTCAGCTCGACCTGGCCCTCGCCGTCGCCCACGATGATGTCGTGCACCGGCACGTCGGCGACGATGCGGTTCATCTTCTTCTTCTCGGCGGCCAGCAGGCTCTTCACCCGGTTCGGGTTGCCCTCGGCGACCAGCACGATGCCGGCCTTGCCGACCGCGCGGTGCACCACGTCCTGGCTGCGGTTCATCGCCACCGCGGGGGTGGTGGTCCAGCCCCGGCCGACGTTGTCCAGCACCGCCGCGGCGGCGCCCGGCTGGCCCTCCATCTGGCCGAAGGCGGCCCGCTCGGCCCGGCGGCCGAACACGACCGCCGCCCCCAGCAGACCGACCAGCAGACCGAAGATGCCCAGGTACACCGGGTGGCCCAGCAAGAAGCCGATCACGAGGAACACCGCGAGCGTGCCGAGGCCGACGGCCGCGAGCACAAGGCCGATCTTGGTGTCGACCTTGCGGGTCATCTGGTACGTGAGGGCGATCTGCTTCAGTCGCCCGGCATTCGCGGCGTCCGCCGCGGTTTCCTTCCTCGCCATGCCACGAAGTCTACGTGGCCCGCGAAGCGCGGACGACGGCAGTGCCCGCGGGGGGGAGGGGCCGTACGGGACGAGGCCTACGGGCGCTCCGCGGGCCGCTCCAGGAAGCGCTGCGCCTCCACCCGGTCCCTGGCCCGGCGGCGGTCCTCCAGCACGGAGGTCCAGGCGTTGCGGCGGGCGGTGCGCTGGCCGCCGCTCATCAGCAGCGACTCGACGGCGCGGAGGGCGGCGGTGAGGGAGGGAATGGCGGTGGCGCGTACCGGCGGGGCCTGCATGGTCGGGATACCCCCTGCGAGCGGGTGGTCTACGAGGCGTGATACGAGGGTCACTCATCGGTGTTACCAGGGCATGTCCCACCGGTCAAACACCGATGAAGCCGGGTCGTGGAGGCCGTGAACGCCGACGCGGCCCTGACCGGGGCCCTCATCAGGGAGGACGGTCAGGACCGCGTCGCACCGGCTTCTACTGGCCGGTAATTACTTGTGCGCGAATTCACACACCCGGGAGGCGCGGGTGCTCACACCGCCTGGCCGGCGACGAAGCTGCCCCGCTTCTCGATCGCCATCTGATACAGGCGGCCGGCGCGGTACGAGGAGCGCACCAGCGGGCCGGACATCACGCCGGAGAAGCCGATCTGCTCGGCCTCCTCCTTCAGCTCCACGAACTCCTGCGGCTTCACCCAGCGCTCGACGGGGTGGTGGCGCAGGGAGGGGCGCAGGTACTGGGTGATGGTGATCAGCTCGCAGCCGGCCTCGTGCAGCTGCCGGAGCGCCTCGCTGATCTCCTCGCGGGTCTCGCCCATGCCGAGGATCAGGTTGGACTTGGTGACCAGGCCGTAGTCGCGGGCCTCGGTGATGACCTTCAGGGAGCGCTCGTAGCGGAAGCCGGGGCGGATCCGCTTGAAGATCCGGGGCACGGTCTCGACGTTGTGCGCGAAGACCTCGGGGCGGGACGCGAAGACCTCGGCCAGCTGCTCGGGGACCGCGTTGAAGTCGGGGGCGAGGAGTTCGACCTTGGTACGGCCGCTCGCGCGCTGCGCGGTCTGCTGGTGGATCTGGCGCACGGTCTCGGCGTACAGCCAGGCACCGCCGTCCGCCAGGTCGTCGCGGGCGACGCCGGTGATGGTGGCGTAGTTGAGGTCCATCGTGACGACGGACTCGCCCACGCGGCGGGGTTCGTCGCGGTCCAGGGCCTCGGGCTTGCCCGTGTCGATCTGGCAGAAGTCGCAGCGGCGGGTGCACTGGTCGCCGCCGATGAGGAAGGTGGCCTCGCGGTCCTCCCAGCACTCGTAGATGTTCGGGCAGCCGGCTTCCTGGCAGACCGTGTGCAGGCCCTCGCTTTTCACGAGGTTCTGCATCTTGGTGTACTCGGGGCCCATTTTCGCCCGGGTCTTGATCCACTCGGGCTTGCGCTCGATGGGGGTCTGGCTGTTGCGGACCTCCAGGCGCAGCAATTTGCGTCCGTCGGGTGCGACTGCGGACACGACCGGCTCCCTCAGCTTTGATTCTTCGGCGTCCCCAAGGGTACGCCCGTGGATTTGCGGCCCGGCTCGGGTGGGGGCGGGGCGGATCCCGGGGGAGGCCGGCCCGCCGAACGGCCGCCGACGGCCGCGCCGGAGCCCCGCCCCGTCGAGCGAAGCCCTACGCCGTCGCCTTCTCGACCGGCCGCGGCCTCGGGTCGGCGTTCTCCAGGACCTCCCGGAGATGCTTCTCGACGACGGGCAGCACCTCCGCGATGGAGACGTCCCGGCCCAGCTCGTTCGCCAGCGAGGCCACGCCCGCGTCGCGGATGCCGCACGGGATGATGCGGTCGAACCACTTCATGTCGGGCTCGACGTTGAACGAGAAGCCGTGCATGGTGACGCCCTTGGCCACCCGGATGCCGATCTGGGCGATCTTGCGGTCCTCGCGGCGCTGACCGGCGTTGGAGGGGGCGTACTCGGGGCCGTTGAGCCGGGCGTCGAACTCGTCGTCGGTCAGCCGGGGGTCGAAGTCGAGGGAGAGGCCGCCGAGCGCGGGCCGCTGCTCGACGGGGTCGCCGAGCACCCAGACCCCGCTGCGCCCCTCGACGCGGGTGGTCTCCAGGCCGAACTCCGCGCACGTGCGGATCAGGGCCTCTTCGAGGCGCCGTACGTGCGCCACCACGTCCACCGGACGCGGGAGCTTCTGGATCGGGTAGCCGACCAGCTGGCCCGGACCGTGCCAGGTGATCTTCCCGCCGCGGTCCACGTCGATCACCGGTGTGCCGTCCAGCGGCCGTTCGCTGTCCTCCGTGCGCCGGCCCGCCGTGTACACCGGGGGGTGCTCCAGCAGCAGCACGGTGTCCGGGATCTCGTCGGCGAACCGGGCGGCGTGCACCCGGCGCTGCTCGTCCCAGGCCTCCTGGTAGTCGACGGCATCCGCGCCGAACCCCATGCGGACGAACCGCAACTCACTCACGGCAAGCGCCTCCCTCGCGATGTCAGGCACGTAACGCGCCCACGCCACTGTACGTCCGCCGGCGGCACGTCAGCCGGGCGGGCGATCCTCACACGATCGGATGAATGAAGGCCGAACCACCCGAGCGGGTGCTCACTCTCCGCTACATTCGCGCCGTTCATGAGGCCAAAAGGGCTGCTCACAGGCAATCCCGGCACAACGAGGCCCGGAGGCAGGAGACCGCACCACCGATGACCGACCGACCCGCGCAGCGCACCCCCAACCGCCAGCTCGCCGCGCTCATCGCAGAGGCGGGGTTCTCCAACGCGGGTCTGGCCCGGCGCGTCGACCAGCTCGGCCTCGAACACGGGCTGGATCTCAGATACGACAAGACATCCGTCACCCGCTGGCTGCGCGGTCAGCAGCCGCGGGGCACGACCCCCGCGCTGATCGCCGAGGTGTTCACCCGCCGCCTCGGGCGCCGGCTCACGGCGCAGGATCTCGGCCTGGACGCGTGCGCGCCGGTGTACGCCGGGCTGGAGTTCGCGGCCACCCCGGAGGAGGCCGTGGACATCGTCAGCGGGCTGTGGCGCAAGGACTCCGGCAGCCACGCCGAGCTGCGCAAGATCGCGTTCACCCCGGCGGGGCTCGTCGTGCCCAGCCGGGACTGGCTGATCGGCAAGCCCGACGACCGGGTGGCCCGGGAACCGGCGCCCCGGGTGCCCGCGCAGGGACGGCCCGGCGCGCTGCGGACACTTGCCGGGCGGCCGCGGGTGCGCGGCCCCCAGGAGCGCGTCCCCGGGCACCGGGTCGGCGCGGGCGACATCGCCGCGCTGCGCTCGGTGGCGGAGCTGTTCCGCACCCTGGACGACCGGTTCGGCGGCGGGCACGCCCGGCAGGCGCTGGTGCGCTACCTGGAGCACGAGTGCGAGCCGATGCTGCGCGGGAGCTACGACGAGCACACCGGCCGCCGGCTGTTCGCGGCCGCCGCCGACCTGACCCGGCTCGCGGGCTGGACGTCGTACGACATCGCCGCGCACGGGCTGGCCCAGCGGTACTTCGTGCAGGCGCTGCGGCTCGCGCAGGCGGCGGGGGACCGGCCGTACGGCTCGTTCGTGCTGGTCACCATGAGCCGGCAGGCCGTCTACCTCGGGCACGGCAGGGAGGCGGTGCAGCTCGCGCGGGTCGCCCAGCAGGGCATCGGCACCGGGGGGCCGCCGGCCGTGCAGTCGCTGCTGCACGCGGTGGAGGCGCGGGCGCACGCCCTGCTGGGGGAGGTGCGGGCGTGCACGGCCGCGCTGGTGCGGGCCGAGCGGGCGCTGGAGGCGGCGCGGCCCGGGGACGACGTGCCGCACTGGGCCCGGTTCTTCGACGAGGCGCAGCTCGCGGACGAGCTGGGGCACTGCCACCGGGATCTCCAGCAGTTCCGCGCGTCCGCCCAGCACGCCGAGCGGTCCCTGCAACTGCGTGCCCCGGCGTACGCCCGCAGCCGGCTGTTCTGCCGGGTCGTCCTCGCCACGGCCCGTCTCGGCCTCGGCGAGCTCGACCAGGCCTGCGTGCTGGCGGCCGAGGCCGCGGCCCAGGCCGCCGACATGCGCAGCGCCCGGGCCGTCGAGTACATCCGCGACTTCGAACGCCGCCTGGAGCCCTACAAGGACGCCGCGCCGGCCCGGACGTACCACGAGAAGGCGGCGGCCCTGGGCTGAGCGGGGGCGCAGGGCGTGTTTCGAAAGCGGCGTAGACGGGACTTTCGAAACACGCCCGAGGGCCGCGCCGTCGTGGTTCAGGCCGCCGTCGGCAGCGTGGGCGCCGGCTCCGCGCTGTTCAGGGAGCCCGCCGCGCCCAGGTCCGCCAGCAGGGCCCGGGTGGCGCGGTGGGCGGAGTGCAGGGCGCCCTGGACCGTGCTGGTGCCGCGGTGGTCGCCGCAGACGTAGAGGCCGGCCAGGAGGCGCACCGGGCGGCGCAGGTCGTGCGGGGGACGCATCACCGGGACCGCCTCCGGGGTGTGGTGCACGGCCAGCGTCTCCCAGCGGCGCGTGGACGTGCCGTAGAGGCGCGAGAGGTGGATGCGGACCGCGGTGTCCACGCCCTGCGGCGGGGTGCCGAGGACCGTCGAGGAGATCAGCACCCGCCCGGCCGGCGCCCGGCTCGGGTCCACGTTGCTGAGCACCGAGGTGTGCGCCACCGGCCCGCCCCGGTCCGCGTCCAGCAGCAGCGAGGCGCCGGTGGAGAACGCCGCCGCGGGCTCGTCCGTCGTGTGGTGGACCACCGTCACCGGGTGGAACTCCGGCACCCTGAGCCCTGGCAGCAGCTCCGCCGCCGCGCGCGCGTCGGTCGCCAGCAGCACCGCGCGGCAGCGGATCTCCCCGTGCTCGGCGGTGGTCACGGAGGTCGTGGAGACCGAGGTGGCCCGCACCCCGGTGTGCACGGTTCCGGGCGGCAGCGCCCGGGCCAGCAGCTCCGGCAGCACGTCCGCGCCACCTTCCGGCACGCACAGCCGTCCCCGGGCGAACGCGCGCAGCGCCAGGTCGGCGCACCTGCTGGAGGTCGTCAGCCCCGGGTCGCACAGCAGCGCGGCGAGCAGCGGGCGCAGGAACCCCTCGACCGTGCGGGCCGGCACGCCCCGGGCCGCGAGGGCCTGGGCGGCGGGCAGTTCCGGGCGGGCGAGCAGCCGTTCGACCGGTGTCGCGGCGATCCGGTTCAGCGCCGCGCCCAGGCGCGCCTGGTCCATCGCACCGCCCACCGGCGCGCCACCACCCCGGCCGGGCGGCGCCGCCGCCCCCCTAGGGGCGCTTGCCAGGGCGCGCACCGCATGGAGTGCGCCCCTCGCGCTTCCTCCGCTCGCCGGCGCGCCCGCCCGGTGGGTGCGCCCGTCGTGGTGCAGCAGCACGCCCGGCGCGAAGGTCCGCAGGGGCAGGGAGTCCAGCCCCGGCGTCAGCCGGAGTTCGGGATACGACGTGGACAGCAGTTGCCCGACACGGTCGAGCCGGAAACCGTCGACCTTCTCCGTCGCCATGCGGCCGCCCACAAAGGAGGCGGCCTCCAGGACTGCGGTCGTTACTCCTGCGCTGGTGAGCCGGTGGGCCGCCGAGAGTCCGGCGATTCCGGCTCCCACGATGACGACGTCCACCTGGTTCGCGGGCTCAAGCACGAGGCCCCTCCTGTGGTTGCGCGGCCGGTGGAGACGTTGTGCCCCCGACCGGCTTCAGGGATACCCGACTTCGCGTCGAGTATCAGGGCCGTGATCGGTCGTAAGGAGTCGCGCATGGACAGAGCACGGTCGCATGGAGGTCGCATACGGTCACATCCGTTCCGCACGCCGCAGGGCGCCCCGCGCGCCACCGTGAAGCGCCCGCGCGCGCCCGGAGTGCGGACAGGGAAACCCGGTGGGAAGGCGTGCATCGGCCGCCTTAGGGTGATCAGCATGCCCGAGCCGTACATACGCACCGCCACGCCCGCCGACGAGGAGGCACTCGCCCACCTCGACCGGGCCACCTGGTCCACCCTGCACGCGGTCACGCCCCGCCCCGAGCCGCCGTACCCGCCCTTCTTCGACGAGCGTCATCCCGCCCAGGACTTCCTCGTCGCCGAGCTGGCCGGGCGCCTCGTCGGCTACGTCCGCCTCGCCCGCATGATCCCGCTGCCCGCGCACGCGCACGTGCTCACGATCCAGGGCTTCGTGGTCGCCGAGGAGGCCCGCGGTCTCGGACTCGGGCGGGCGCTGATCCGGGCCGCCGTGGCCGAGGCCCGCGCGCGCGGCGCACGCCGCCTGACCCTGCGCGTGCTCGGCCACAACACCCCGGCCAGGAAGCTCTACGAGACCGAGGGCTTCGCCGTGGAGGGCGTCCTGCCCGGGGAGTTCTTCCTCGACGGCGCCTACGTCGACGACGTCTGCATGGGCCGCCTCCTGTAACGCCCGGTCAGCCCACCAGCGCGCCCGTGTCCACCGCCGCCGTCGCCGTGGCCGCCCGCCGGGCGTCCTCCGCCACCTCGGAAGCCGTCAGCACGTACCCCGTCTCGGCGTCCGAGGTGGAGCGGGCGAACACCACCCCGAACACCCGGCCGTCCGTCGTCAGCAGCGGGCCGCCGGAGTTGCCCGGCCGGACCATGGAGCGGATCGAGTAGATCTCCCGGGTGACCGCGCCGTCGCTGTAGATGTTCTGCCCCGTAGCCCGCACCAGGTTCCCCACGGTCGCCGCCTGGAGGTTCAGGCTGCCGTCCTGCGGATAGCCCGCCACCACCGCCGAGTCCCCGCGCGAGGCACCGGTGTCGAAGCGCAGCACCGGCGCGTCGAGCCCCGGCACGTACAGCACCGCCACGTCCCGGTCGGGGTCGAAGAGCACCACCCGCGCCGGATACACGGGACCGACCCCGCCCACCCGCACGGTCGGCCGGACGATGCCCGCCACCACGTGCGCGTTGGTCATCACCCGCCCCGGCGCGAACACGAACCCGCTGCCCTCCCGGCCCTCGCCGCCCGAGACACCCTCGATCTTGACCGTGCTCGCCTTGGCGGCGTTCGTCGCGGCCACCGTGACGCTGTCGCCGGTGGGCCGCGGCACCTGCGCCGTCGACTCGTTCTCGAACGGGTTGAAGACCTGCGGGAACCCCGCGTCCGTCAGCGCCGAGGTGGCCCGCGAGAACCAGGCGGGCGTGGTCTCCGGCATCGCCCGCTGCACGGCACCGAGCAGCGAGGAGTCCCGGATCGCCGTGGTCAGCGCGGGCGACGGGGCGGCGCTGAGCACGCTCGCCGCGACCCAGGCCACGATCAGCACCGCGACCGCGTTGGCCGCCGCGCCCCCGACCCCGTCCAGCACCCGCAGCGGGCCCCGGTCCAGGCCGCCGCGCAGCCGCAGCGCGAGCCGTCCCGCCAGCTCGTGGCCCACCGCGGCGGGCACCAGCACCGTCAGCACCGCGAGCACCGTCGCCGTCGCCGTACCCCGGGCCACCTGGCCGGTCACCCACGGCAGCGCCCACACGCCGACGACCGCGCCGCCGACGAACCCGGCCAGCGAGACACACCCGGCCACCAGGCCGCGCCGGTAACCGGACGCGGCGTACAGGAGGATCACCAGTACCAGCAGCAGGTCGAGCAGGTCCACGGAGCCGCCTTTCTCTCGGACCCCTCACACGGGCGGGTCGGGCCCGCTGAACGGTCACAGGTACATGATCGGCCGCCGAGCGCGAACCGGCCACGTGTGCCCGAAAGGCCCCAACCGCGGAAACGTCCCACACCGGGACGATGGTTCCGCCAGGTGGCACAGCGCACATCGCGGGCAGCGGTGACCGCTTCGAGAGTGGAGCCATGTCCGTCGTGCGAACAGCCCGGCCGCGCGGCCTGCTGCTGGTGCTGCTGGGCTCCCTGCCCGGCCTGATGGCCGTCCTCGCGCTCGCCCTGTACGCGCGGGGCGTGGCGCGTCCCGCGCGGATCCCGCTCGACCGGCCCGCCGCGCTCGACCTGCGCTCCGCCGCGCCGGGGACCGGGAGCACCCACCTCGCGGGCCGGCCGCTGATCGTGCCGCGCTCCGCCTGGCTGGACGCCACGACCGCGCACACCCAGCCGCCGCCGCGCTACGACGACAAGGTGATCGCGGTCTTCGTGCACCACACCGACTCGCCCAACGACTACGCGTGCGCGGACACCCCCGAGATCATCCGCCGCCTCTACGCCGGCCAGACCGGCGCGCGGCAGTGGGACGACATCGGCTACAACTTCCTCGTCGACCGCTGCGGCACGATCTACGAGGGCCGGGCGGGCGGCGTCGACAGGGCCGTCACCGGCGCCCACGCGCAGGGCTTCAACCACCGCACCGCCGGGATCGCCGCGATCGGCACCTTCACCGCGGGCGTGCCGGTGCCACGCGCCATGACCGACGCCGTCGCGGCCCTCGCCGCCTGGAAGCTGGGTCTCGCCGGCGTCGATCCGCGCGAGCGGGTGCGGCTGGTCTCCAGCAACGGGCTCAGCCGCTTCCGCGCGGGCACCACCGTCACGCTGCCCGCCGTCGCCGGTCACAACGACGGCTTCATGACCACCTGCCCCGGCGCGGCCCTCACCGCCCGGCTGCCCGAGATCAGACGGACGGCGGCCCGGCTGCAGGGCCGGGCGACCGCCCCGGCACCGCCCGCGGCACAACCGCCGCTCAGCCCCTGAAACGCGCCCAGAGCCGGGGACAGAGCCGCGCGAGCGACTCCTCGTCCTCCAGGTCGACCGGGGTGCCCGCCGGTTCCGCGGGCGCCGGCGGGATGCCGAGGTCGGCCGCCACGGTGCCGGTGAGCTGCTCGTACGCCTCGTCGGCCGCGTACCCCAGCTCCTCGCCGTCGCCGTCGACCTCCTCGTCGAAGTCGCCCAGCAGCTCCGCGAGCGCGTCCGGCTCGTGCAGGGCGCCCTCGAACACCTCCCGGCCCTGGCCGATCAGCCAGCACCGGAAGAAGTCGAACGCGTCGTCGCCGGCCCCGTCCAGCAGCACCCAGGCGGCGGCCCACAGGTCCCAGCGGTAGGCGCGGTTGTAGCGGGCCTCGAAGTGACGGGCGAAGTCCAGGACCTGCTCCGGGTCCAGCTGGGTGAGCCGGTCCACCAGCAGCTCGGCCTGGTCCTCGGGATCGCCCGAGGCGGCCGCGCGTGTGGTGTCGACCAGTTCCCAGAACTCCGTCTCGTCCATCACCGCTCCAGCATCGGGCCTCGCCCGGCGGGGCGCACGCGGGGGTACGGCGGACGGCGGCGGCCTCACGCCCCCCGGTACAGCGCCGCGAGCCGCGCCGCGTCCCGCACGAACCGCTCGCGCAGGCCCTGCGGCGCCAGCACCTCCACCTCCGGGCCGAGCCCGGTCAGCTGGGCGTACGCCACCTCCTCCGACTCCACCGGCAGCGTCACCGTCACCCACCCCGCCCCGTCCGGCTCCCCGGCACCCGCCAGGCCCTCCCGGGCGGCCGGGGCGTCGACGGCGTCCGGCAGCCTGCGGACACCCTCCGGCGACAGCCGTACGACGGCCTCGGCGCGCAGCAGCGAGCGCGCGAACCGCTCGGCCTGACCGGCCCAGTAGGCGGCCAGGTCGAAGTCCTCGTCGCGGTGGAAACGGGTGTCCCGGGCGGCGACGGCGGTGAACCGCTCGACGCGGTAGGTACGGAAGACCCCAGGGTCCGGCACCCGGGCGCACAGGTACCAGGCGCCCGCCTTCAGCACCAGCCCGTACGGTTCGAGGAGCCGCTCCACCTCGCCGTCGCCGCGCCGGTAGCGGGCCGTGACGCACAGGTCGTCCCACACCGCCTCGGCGAGCGCGGGCAGCAGCGCGGGGGTCACGGGCGCGTGGAACCAGCCGGGCGCGTCCAGGTGGAAGCGCTGGGCCGCCGTGCGCGGAGCGTCCTTCAGGGCGGGCACCAGCGCCGCCGACACCTTCAGCCGCGCCGCCGACGCCGCGTCCGCGAGCCCCATCTCCCGCAGCGCCCCCGGCACCCCGCTGAGGAACAGCGCCTCGGCCTCGCTGCGCCCGAGCCCCGTCAGCCGCGTCCGGTACCCCCCGACCAGCCGGTACCCACCGGCCCGCCCCCGGTCCGCGTACACCGGCACCCCCGCCTCCGACAGCGCCTGCGCGTCCCGCGTCACCGTCCGCTCCGACACCTCCAGCTCCCGCGCGAGTTCGCCGGCGGTCATGGACGCCCGCGCCTGGAGAAGCAGAACCATCTTGATGAGCCGCGCCGCACGCATGGGGCCATCATGCCGGGGAGCACCGACGAAGAAGGGGTACGGCGAGCAGCCGTACCCCTTCCCCGGAAAACGTGGTGACTACAGGCCGTACTTCTCCCGGGCCTCCTTCACCGCCGTCGCCTTCACCTCGCCGCGCCTGGCGAGCTGGGCGAGGGCCGCGACCACGATGGACTCGGCGTCGACGCCGAAGTGGCGGCGGGCGGCCGGGCGGGTGTCGGAGATGCCGAAGCCGTCGGTGCCGAGGGAGGACCAGTCCTGCTCGACCCACTGCGCGATCTGGTCCGGGACCTGGCGCATGTAGTCGGAGACCGCGAGGACCGGGCCCTCGGCGCCCTGGAGCGCCTGGCGGACGAACGGCACGCGCTCCTCGCCGCGCAGCAGGGCCGCGTCGGCCTCCATCGCGTCGCGGCGCAGCTCGGACCAGGACGTCGCCGACCAGACGTCGGCCGCGACCCCCCACTCCTCGGCCAGCAGGCGCTGCGCCTGGAGCGTCCAGTGGATCGCCGTACCGGAACCCAGCAGCTGCAGGCGCGGGGCGTTGGCCGGGACGGTCACGCCCGCGGACTCCGCGGTGTTGAAGCGGTACAGGCCCTTGACGATGCCCTCGTCGATCCCGGCGACGCCCGGCTTGGCCGGCTGCGGCAGCGGCTCGTTGTACACGGTGAGGTAGTAGAAGACGTTCTGGTCCTCACCCGGCCTGGCCTCGCCGTACATCCGGCGCAGGCCCTCACGGACGATCACCGCGATCTCGTAGGCGAACGCGGGGTCGTACGACAGCGCCGCCGGGTTGGTCGCGGCGATCACCGGCGAGTGGCCGTCGGCGTGCTGGAGGCCCTCGCCCGTCAGCGTGGTACGGCCGGCCGTCGCGCCGACGAGGAAGCCGCGGCCGAGCTGGTCGCCGAGCTGCCACATCTGGTCGGCGGTGCGCTGCCAGCCGAACATCGAGTAGAAGATGTAGAACGGGATCATCGCCTCGCCGTGCGTGGCGTACGCGGTGGACGCGGCGATGAAGTCGGCCATCGAACCGGCCTCGGTGATCCCCTCGTTGAGGATCTGGCCGTTCTTGGCCTCCTTGTAGTACATCAGCTGGTCGCGGTCGACCGGCTCGTACGTCTGGCCCTTGGGGGAGTAGATCCCGAGGGACGGGAAGAGCGACTCCATACCGAAGGTGCGCGCCTCGTCCGGGACGATCGGCACCCAGCGCCTGCCCGTCTCCTTGTCGCGGACCAGGTCCTTGACGAGGCGGACGAAGGCCATCGTGGTGGCCACGTTCTGCGTGCCGGAGCCCTTGTCGAAGGAGGCGAACGCCTTCTCGGCCGGGGCGGGCAGCGGGGCCAGCGGGTGCGTGCGGCGGGCCGGGGCGAGACCGCCCAGGGCCGCGCGGCGCTCCTGGAGGTAGCGGACCTCGGGGGAGTCGGCGCCCGGGTGGCCGTAGGGCACCACGCCGTCGGCGAAGTCGCTGTCCTTGATCGGCAGGCCGAGCAGGTCCCGCATCGTCTTGAACTCGTCCACCGTCAGCTTCTTCATCTGGTGGTTGGCGTTCTTCGACGCGAAGCCGGAGCCCAGGGTGTGGCCCTTGACCGTCTGGGCCAGGATCACGGTCGGCGCGCCCTTGTGCTCGACGGCCGCCTTGTACGCGGCGTAGACCTTGCGCGCCTCGTGACCGCCGCGCGAGAGGTGGAAGCACTCCAGGATCTTGTCGTCGCTGAGGAGCTTCGCCATCTCCACGAGCGCCGGGTCGGCGCCGAAGAAGTCCTGGCGGATGTAGGCGGCGTCGCGGGTCTGGTACGTCTGGACCTGCGCGTCCGGCACCTGGCGCAGCCGCCGGACCAGCGCGCCCGTGGTGTCGAGCGCGAACAGCTCGTCCCAGGCGGTGCCCCACAGCGTCTTGACCACGTTCCAGCCGGCGCCCCGGAACTGGGCCTCCAGCTCCTGCACGATCTTGAAGTTGGCGCGGACCGGGCCGTCCAGGCGCTGCAGGTTGCAGTTGATGACGAAGGTGAGGTTGTCCAGCTCCTCACGGGCGGCGAGCGCGAGGGCCGCCGTGGACTCCGGCTCGTCCATCTCGCCGTCGCCGAGGAACGCCCACACGTGCGAGGACGAGACGTCCTTGATGCCGCGGTTGGTGAGGTAGCGGTTGAAGCGCGCCTGGTAGATCGCCGACAGTGGGCCGAGGCCCATGGAGACGGTCGGGAACTCCCACAGCCAGGGCAGCCGGCGCGGGTGCGGGTACGACGGCAGGCCGTCGCCGCCGGCCTCCTGGCGGAAGTTGTCGAGCTGCGCCTCGCCGAGGCGGCCGTCCAGGAAGGCGCGGGCGTAGATGCCGGGGGAGGCGTGGCCCTGGATGTAGAGCTGGTCGCCGGAGCCGTCACCCTCCTTGCCCTTGAAGAAGTGGTTGAAGCCGGTCTCGTACAGCCAGGCGGCGGAGGCGAAGGTGGCGATGTGGCCGCCGACGCCGTGCTTGCTGCCCCGGGTCACCATCGCGGCCGCGTTCCAGCGGTTCCAGGCGGTGATGCGGGCTTCCATCTCCGGGTCGCCGGGCAGCTCGGGCTCGACGGGGGTGGGGATGCTGTTGACGTAGTCCGTCTCCAGCAGCTTCGGCAGCGCGACGCCGCCCTCCTCGGCGCGCTCCAGCGTGCGCCGCATCAGGTACGCGGCACGATGCGGGCCTGCCTCCCTGGCCACGGCGTCCAGGGAGGCCCGCCACTCGGCGGTCTCCTCAGGGTCGCGGTCCGGGAGCTGGTCGAGCTCGCTCGGCTGGATGGCGTGGGGGTCGGTCATGTCGCCGCCTTCCTCAGTCGAAGGGGGTTCCCTCATCGGTAAGGGTTCGGGGTGCCCTTGGTCTTTGGCAGGACAGGGCAGAGGACTTCGGGTGGAAGTCCGTCGGCGACTGTAACTCCCTGATCGATGATCGATCAAAGGGTTGAGCGGGAAAACCTCTCGATTTCAAGAAAGTCGGCACCCGGTGCCTTGGAAATGGGCACCCGGTGCCCACTTTCGATCAGGGATTTCCCAGGTGAGCGGGGGGTGCGCTCGGGTGCGTCGCGGTGCCGGCCTCGGTCAGGCGCGCGGGGCGCAGCCGAGGACGTGGGCCTTCACCAGCTCCGCGATCCGGGGGTCGCGCCGCTTGAAGGCCTGCACCAGCTCCTCGTGCTCCTCGGCGTACGACTGCTGCACCGTGCCCAGCCAGCGGATCGACAGGGCGGTGAAGACCTCGATGCCGAGGCCCTCCCAGGTGTGCAGCAGCACCGAGTTGTCGGCGGCGCGCACCAGTTCGCGGTGGAAGGCGACGGTGTGGCGGACCTGGGCGGTCCCGTCGGCGGCGCGGTCGGCCTCGTACAGGGCCAGCACGTGCGGCTCCAGGGCCGAGCAGTCGGTGGCGAGGCCCTCGGCGGCCAGCTCGGCGGCGATGGCCTCCAGGCCGGCCCTGACCGGGTAGCTCTCCTCCAGGTCGGCCGCGGTGAGGTTGCGGACCCGGACGCCCTTGTTCGGGGCGGACTCGATCAGCCGCAGGGTCTCCAGCTCGCGCAGGGCCTCGCGGACCGGGGTCTGGCTGACCTCCAGCTCCGTGGCGATACGGCGCTCCACGATGCGCTCGCCCGGCTGCCAGCGCCCGCTGACGATCCCCTCCACGATGTGCTCGCGGATCTGCTCGCGCAGCGAGTGGACGACGGGCGCGGTCATGAGGGCTCCTCCCGGGGGCTGACATTTAGACGATACGGCGCGTGCGCTCCGCGGGGAGGGCGCGCGGGGGTGCTTTCACGCAGGTGAGACGAGGCTTACACGGCGTAGAGCTGGGCAAAGAGCGCCTATCGGCGCGGTTCGGTCCGGCGGCGGGGCCCGGAACGAAAGGCGGCGCCCCGCCCGGAGACTCCGGGCGGGGCGCCGTACTTCCTGGTGACCGTGGGTCAGAGGCCGAGCTCGACCTCGAACTCGCCCGCCTCCAGGATCGCCTTGACCGCCGTCAGGTAACGGGCCGCGTCGGCGCCGTCGACCAGTCGGTGGTCGTAGGAGAGGGTCAGGTAGGTCATGTCGCGGACGCCGATGACCGTGCCCTCCTCGGTCTCGATGACGGCCGGACGCTTGACCGTGGCACCGATGCCGAGGATCGCGACCTGGCCCGGCGGCACGATGATCGTGTCGAACAGGGCGCCGCGCGAACCGGTGTTGGAGATGGTGAAGGTCGCGCCGGACAGCTCGTCCGGGGTGATCTTGTTGGCGCGGACCTTGCCCGCCAGCTCCGCCGTGGCCTTGGCGATGCCCGCGATGTTGAGGTCGCCGGCGTGCTTGATGACCGGGGTCATCAGGCCCTTCTCGGAGTCCACCGCGATACCGATGCTCTCGGCGTCGAAGTAGGTGATGGTGCCCTCGGCCTCGTTGATCTTGGCGTTGATGACCGGGTGGGCCTTCAGCGCCTGCGCGGCGGCCTTGACGAAGAACGGCATCGGGGAGAGCTTGACGCCCTCGCGGGCCGCGAAGGAGTCCTTCGCCTGGGCGCGCAGCCGCATCAGGCGCGTGACGTCGACCTCGACGACCGACGACAGCTGGGCCTGCTCGTGCAGCGCCTTGACCATGTTGTCGCCGATGACCTTGCGGATGCGGGGCATCTTGACGGTCTGGCCGCGCAGCGGGGAGACCTCCAGCGCCGGGGCCTTCTTGGCGGCCGGGGCGGCCGCGGCGGCCGCGGCGGCCGGAGCCGGAGCGGCGGCGGGGGCGGGGGCCTTCGCGGCCTCGGCGGCGGCGATGACGTCCTGCTTGCGGATACGGCCGCCGACGCCGGTGCCCTTGACGGTGGCCAGGTCGACGCCGTTCTCGGCGGCGAGCTTGCGCACCAGCGGGGTCACGTACGCGCCCTCGTCCGTCGCCTGGGTGGCGGTCGGGGAGGTCGGCGCGGTGGCCGGGGTGACCGGGGCCGGAGCCGGGGCGGGCGCCGGAGCCGGGGCGGCGGGCTGCGCCGGAGCGGCGGGGGCCGGAGCCGGAGCGGGGGCCGGGGCGGGAGCCGGGGCCGCGGGGGCGGCCGGAGCCGGGGTGGGCTCGGCGACCGGGGCCGGGGCCGGGGCGGCCGGAGCCGGAGCGGCGGCCGGGGCCGCACCCGGAGCACCGATGACGGCGAGCTTGGCGCCGACCTCGGCGGTCTCGTCCTCGGCGACCACGATCTCCAGCAGCACGCCGGAGGCGGGCGCCGGGATCTCGGTGTCGACCTTGTCCGTGGAGACCTCGAGCAGCGGCTCGTCGGCCTCGACGGAGTCGCCGACCGACTTCAGCCAGCGGGTGACGGTGCCCTCGGTGACGGACTCGCCGAGTGCGGGCAGGACCACGTCGGTGCCCTGGGCGCCACCGGCGGGGGCGGCGGCCGGGGCGGCGGGGGCGGCCGGGGCGGCGGGGGCCTCGGCGACCGGCGCCGGGGCGGGCTCGGCCACCGGGGCCGGAGCGGCCTCGGCGGCGGGGGCCGGGGCGGCGGCGGGGGCGCCGGTGCCGTCGTCGATCACGGCCAGCTCGGCGCCGACCTCGACGGTCTCGTCCTCGGCGACCTTGATGGAGGCGAGGACGCCGGCGGCCGGCGAGGGGATCTCGGTGTCGACCTTGTCGGTCGAGACCTCGAGCAGCGGCTCGTCGGCCTCGACGCGCTCACCCTCGGCCTTCAGCCAGCGGGTGACGGTGCCCTCGGTGACGCTCTCACCGAGCGCCGGAAGGGTTACGGAAACCGCCATGGTTTCGGTTGCTCCTTACGAATTGCGGAAGTCTGTGTCGTCGCGTCCGTGACCGAGGGATCAGTCGTGGGAGTGCAGGGGCTTGCCGGCCAGGGCCAGGTGGGCCTCGCCCATCGCCTCGTTCTGCGTCGGGTGGGCGTGGATGAGCTGGGCCACCTCGGCCGGCAGCGCCTCCCAGTTGTAGATCAGCTGGGCCTCGCCGACCTGCTCGCCCATGCGGTCGCCGACCATGTGGACGCCGACCACGGCACCGTCCTTCACCTGGACGAGCTTGATCTCGCCCGAGGTGTTCAGGATCTTGCTCTTGCCGTTGCCCGCCAGGTTGTACTTCAGAGCGACGACCTTGTCCGCGCCGTAGATCTCCTTGGCCTTGGCCTCGGTGATGCCGACGGAGGCGACCTCGGGGTGGCAGTACGTCACCCGCGGGACACCGTCGTAGTCGATCGGAACAGCCTTCAGACCGGCCAGGCGCTCCGCCACCAGGATGCCCTCGGCGAAGCCGACGTGCGCGAGCTGGAGGGTCGGGACCAGGTCGCCGACGGCGGAGATGGTCGGGACGTTGGTCCGCATGTACTCGTCGACCAGGACGTAGCCACGGTCCATGGCGACACCCTGCTCCTCGTAGCCGAGGCCCTGGGAGACCGGGCCGCGGCCGACGGCGACGAGGAGGACCTCGGCCTCGAACTCCTTGCCGTCGGCGAGGGTGACCTTGACGCCGTCCTGGGTGTACTCGGCCTTCTGGAAGAAGGTGCCGAGGTTGAACTTGATCCCGCGCTTGCGGAACGCGCGCTCCAGCAGCTTCGAGGAGTTCTCGTCCTCGACCGGGACGAGGTGCTTGAGGCCCTCGATCACGGTCACGTCGGAACCGAAGGACTTCCACGCGGAGGCGAACTCCACGCCGATGACACCGCCGCCGAGGATGATCGCGGACTTGGGCACGCGGTCCAGGACGAGGGCGTGGTCGGAGGAGATGATCCGGTTGCCGTCGATCTCCAGGCCCGGCAGCGACTTCGGCACGGAGCCGGTCGCCAGCAGGACGTGGCGGCCCTGGACGCGCTGACCGTTCACATCGACGGAGGTGGGGGAGGACAGCCGGCCCTCACCCTCGATGTACGTCACCTTGCGGGACGCGATCAGACCCTGCAGGCCCTTGTACAGGCCGGCGATCACGCCGTCCTTGTACTTGTGGACGGCCGGCACGTCGATGCCCTCGAAGGTGGCCTTGACGCCGAACTGCTCGCTCTCGCGCGCCTGGTCGGCGATCTCGCCCGCGTGCAGCAGGGCCTTGGTGGGGATGCAACCCCGGTGCAGGCAGGTGCCGCCGACCTTGTCCTTCTCGATCAGGGCGACGTCCAGGCCCAGCTGCGCCCCGCGCAGGGCCGCGGCGTAACCACCGCTACCACCGCCGAGGATCACTAGGTCGAAAACGGTGCTGGCGTCGTTCGCCACGTCACGTCCTCCATGCATGTGCGCCTTACGCCGATCTCCGATGACCGGCGGGCGGCTGGTGTCCGGCCGCTTGATGCTTCGGCCCTTCGGTGGGGGCCCTGTCCTGCCGGGCTCCATCTTTGCACTTGTTGGAGGCGGACGAGACGCCGGGCCGGTGTGTGAGACGTCCCACTGACGCCCCTCGCGAGGGGCGCGAGGGGCGCGGGGGACCGTGCGACGAGCCCCCACGCCCCCAGGGCGTACCACGAACGTGCGACCAGGCTCAGCGGGCGGGCGTCAGCCCAGCTCGCCCTCGGCGGTCAGCTCCACGAGGCGGACCAGCGTGCGCACGGCCGTCCCGGTGCCGCCCTTGGGCGTGTACCCGAAGGGCGCGCCCTCGTTGAAGGCCGGGCCGGCGATGTCGAGGTGCGCCCAGGTGATGCCCTCGCCCACGAACTCGCGCAGGAAGAGGCCGGCGAGCAGGCCGCCGCCCCACCGCTCGCCGACGTTGGTCATGTCGGCGACCTGGGACTCCAGGCCCTTGGCCAGGTGCTCCGGCATCGGCATCGGCCACGCCGGCTCGCCGGTCTCCTCGGCGGCCTCGTACACCGCGGTGCGGAACGCGTCGTCGTTGGCGATGACACCCAGCGTCCGGCTGCCCAGCGCCACCATCATCGCGCCGGTGAGCGTCGCGACGTCCACGATCGCGTCCGGCTCCTCCAGCGACGCCGCCCACAGCGCGTCGGCCAGCACCAGCCGGCCCTCGGCGTCGGTGTTGAGCACCTCCACCGTCTTGCCGCTGTACATGCGCAGCACGTCGCCCGGGCGCACCGCCGAGCCGGACGGCATGTTCTCGGCCAGCGCCAGCCAGCCGGTGACGTTCGCCTCCAGGCCGAGCCGGGACGCGGCGACGACGGCCGCGAAGACCGCGGCGGCGCCCGCCATGTCGCACTTCATCGTCTCGTTGTGACCGGCCGGCTTCAGCGAGATGCCGCCCGAGTCGTAGGTGATGCCCTTGCCGACGAAGGCGAGGCTCCGCTCGGCCTTCGGGTGCGTGTACGCCACCTTGACCAGGCGCGGGGCCGACGCCGAGCCGCCGCCGACGCCGAGGATGCCGCCGTAGCCGCCCTTGGTCAGCGCCTTCTCGTCGAGCACCTGCACCTTCAGGCCGTGCTCCTTGGCCGCGGCCTGCGCGATCTGCGCGAAGCTCGCGGGGGTGAGGTCGTTCGGCGGGGTGTTGACCAGGTCGCGGGCGCGGTTCAGCTCCTCGCCCACCGCGACGGCGCGGGCGAGCGCGCCCTTGTGGGCGGCGTCGCGCGGCTTGCCGCCGAGCAGCGCGGCCTCGCCCAGCGGCGCCTTGCCGTTCTTCGCGCGGGCGCCCTTCGCCTGGCCGCCGTTCTCCTTGTACACGTCGAAGGAGTACGCGCCGAGGAGGATGCCCTCGCCGATCGCCTCAAGGGCGCCGGGGCCGTCCACGGGCAGCGCGACCGCGGCCTTCTTGGCGCCGGCGAGCGCCCGCGCGGCCACGCCCGCGGCCCTGCGCAGCGCCTCGGCGTCGAAACCGGCCTCGGCCTCGGGCTCCGCGCCCAGGCCCACCGCCACCACGAGCGGGGCCTTGAAGCCCGCCGGGGAGGCCAGCTTCGTCAGCTCGCCCTCGGCACCCGAGGCGCCGAGGGTCTCCAGGACGCCGGCCAGCCTGCCGTCGTACGCCTTGTCCACGGCCTCGGCGCCCGGCGCGACGACCGGTCCCTTGGCGCCCTTGGCGACACCGATCACGATCGCGTCGGCCCGCAGGCCGGGCGCCGCGGCGGTGCTGAGAGTCAGAGCAGTCACGGTGGTGAATTCTCGCTTCCGATGTGAAGTTGCTGTGAGGTGGGTCGACCGCGCCCGACAGCCGACCCTAGGTCCAGGTCTGGGGGCAGGTGGCAACCGGGGGCCCCGCCTTGTAGGCGGTCACCCGGGACGAAGAGTACGCGCGTGCCCCCCTTCGCTCGTGCCTGCGGGTCTTCACCCGTGCGTGGCGCGGCGGTCGCCCCGACCCGCCGGGGCCGGGCCTGTGACCTTCCCTTTTGTGTCAAGTACCCCTTTAGGCAAGGAGATTGCGTCCCGTTCGGTCAGCCGCCGAAGGCCAGCACCACGAGTGCCGCCGTCGCGGCCGTCTCCGCGAGCGCGCCGAACACGTCCCCGGTCACCCCGCCGAACCGGCGCACGCAGCGGCGCAGCAGGAGTTCGGCGGCGGCGAGGGCGCACAGCACGGCGGCCGCGGCGCGCAGGGCGCCGGGCGGGCCGGACTCGGCGCCCCAGGCGGCCGCGCCCGCGGCGCACAGGACGGTCAGCGCGAGCGCGCCCGGCACCGGCACCACTCCCGCGACGGCCGCCCCGAGCCCCTCGGGCCGCGCGGCCGGCACCCCGCCGCGGGCGGCCAGGGTGAGCGCGAGCCGGGCGGTCACCGCGGCCGTCACCGCCGCCGCGGTGCCGCGCGCCCACGAGTCGTCGTATATCTGTGCCAGCGCGGCCACCTGGGCCAGCAGGGCCAGCACGAGGGTGAGCACCCCGAACGGGCCGATGTCCGACCGCTTCATGATGCGCAGCGCCTCCTCGGCCGGCTTGCCGCTGCCCAGCCCGTCGGCGGTGTCGGCGAGCCCGTCCAGGTGCAGCCCGCGGGTGAGGACGGCGGGTACGGCGACCGAGCCGACGGCGGCGAGCAGCGGGCCCGCGCCCAGGAAGAGCAGGACCAGCGCGAGGCCGGCCGCGAGGGCGCCGGCGACCAGGCCCACGAGGGCGGCGGCGAGCATGCCGCCGCGCGCGGCCCCGCGGTCCCAGCGGCGCACCCGTACGGGCAGCACGGTGAGCGTGCCGAAGGCGAACCGGAGGCCGTCGAGCGGGGACGGCCCGGGCGGCGGGGAGGACGGCGGGGATGTGCGCATCGGCGCAGGTTACCGGCCCCTCCCGGCGCCTACGGCAACGACCGCCGCTGAAGCGGGCGGTACGGCCGGTGGCGCCCCGCCACCGCCAGGCACAGCGCACCCACCGCCATCAGCGCGGCCAGATGCTCCTTGCCCGCCAGGTTCCCCTTGAGCAGCACCTCCGCGACCATCGCCACGGTCACCGCGCCCGTCGTGGCGTACGCGCCGTACCGCCAGGCCACGAACACCGCGAGGCCCACCACGGCCGCCGACGGGCCGGTGTCCACCACCTGCGCGTCCGTCCACGGCAGCCCGAAGGGGGCGTGCGCGCCGAGCGTGATGCCGAGGCGCGCGTACAGGGTCCCGGCGAGGGTGGCGAGATACGCGATGACGAGCGTCCGCCACCAGCCCAGGCACAGCTCGGCGATCCCGAACACGAACAGGATCTGCGCCAGCGCCCCCCACACCGGCAGGTCGAGGGCGGGCACGAACAGGGACAGGGGGGTGCGCAGCAGGCCCAGCCAGAGGGGGTCCTGAGCCCGCACCGCGCCGAGGTTCTGCACCAGTTCGAAGCCCCACGGGCGGTTCTGCGCGAACTGGAGCAGCGCGGTCAGCGTCACCGCCACGGCGGTCATCGGCATCGCCCGCGGACGCGGCCTGAGCAGGGGCCCGCGCACGGTGCCGTACAGCGGTCCCCACTCGGCGCGGGCCCAGCGGGCGAGCGATCCCATGCGGCGTTCCCTACCCCGGTACGGTCACCGGTGTGCCCCGAGCCGCCCCCGGTACAGCCACCTGGGCAGTCCCGGCGCCTCCAGGAAGCCCTCCGCGCGGGCCGAGGCGAGCCCGATGCGCGGCAGGTCGGCGCTCTTCTCGAAGAGCAGGAACCTCGGCTCCCAGATGGGCCGGTACTTGGCGTTGGCGCGGTACAGCGACTCGATCTGCCACCAGCGGGAGAAGAAGCTGAGCAGCGAGCGCCACAGCCGCAGCACCGGTCCGGCGCCGAGCCGGGCGCCCCGTTCGAAGACCGAGCGGAACATCGCGAAGTTCAGCGAGACCTGCGTGACCCCGATCTCCCCGGCGCGCCGCAGCAGTTCGAGGACCATGAACTCCATCAGCCCGTTCTCCGCGTCGCGGTCACGCCGCATCAGGTCCAGCGACAGCCCGTGGGGCCCCCACGGCACGAAGGACAGCAGCGCGCGCGGCCGGCCCGCGGCGTCCGTGCACTCCAGCATCACGCAGCGGCCGTCCTCCGGGTCCCCGAGCCGCCCGAGCGCCATGCTGAACCCGCGCTCGGTCGCCCCGTCCCGCCAGTCGTCCGCGCGCTCCACCAGGAGCGCCATCTCGGCTGCCGGGATGTCCTCGTGGCGCCGCACGCGCACCGCGTACCCGGCCCGCCGCACCCGGTTGTACGCCTGCCGCACGGTGCGCATCGCCCGTCCCTCCAGGGTGAAGTCGGCGACCTCCACGATGGCCTCGTCGCCGAGTTCCAGCGCGTCCAGGCCGTGCCGCCGGTAGACGGTGCCCGCCTCCTCGCTCGCCCCCATCACCGCCGGGATCCACCCGTGCGCCCGCGCCTGGGCGAGCCACGGCACGATCGCCCCCGGCCAGGCCTCCGGGTCGCCGAGCGGATCCCCGGAGGCGAGGCTCACGCCGCCGACCACGCGATAGGCGACGGCCGCCTTGCCGGTCGGCGACCACACCACGCTCTTCTCCCGGCGCAGCGCGAAGTAGCCCAGCGAGTCGCGCTCGCCGTGCCGTTCCAGCAGCGCCCGCAGCCGCTTCTCGTCGTCCGCGGTGAGCGGGTCCACGGCGCGCCGGGAGCGGAAGGCGGCGTAGAACACGGCGAGGACCAGGGCCGTGCTGAGCACGTTGATGGCGACGTTGGCCCAGGTGGGCGGGGTGATGCCGGGGAAGTGGCGCTCGTCGGCGGAGACCGACACCAGGCGCAGGGTGCCGTAGTGCCAGCGCTCCGGGAACGTCGAACGGGCCGCGTCCGGCGCCTGGTTGGTGACCGTCACCAGCAGGGCGGCCAGCAGGCTGGCGACCAGCCCGCCGCCGACGGCCACCGTGGCCGCGAGCCGGGGGTTGGACCGGTCGCCCTTCGCGTAGAACTCCCGCCGCCCCACCAGCAACGCCCCGGTGAACGCGGCCGTCAGCACCAGCGACACCCAGTTCTGCGCGTACCGGTGGATCTCCGGGAACGCCATGGCGAACGCGAACAGCGCGAGGAAGACGCCGCTGAGTACGAGGTTGAGGATCCACGCCGCGCGCTTGCGGCGCCGCATGGTGATCGCCAGGAACGCGGTGAACACACCGGAGGCGAAGCCGGCGGTCAGCAGGTACGGCGTGAAGAAGTCGTCCTGGTTGTGCCGGCGCACGTCCCTGTACAGCGAGACCCACACCGCGGTGAGGAAGTTGATGAACGCGACGACCCGCAGATACCAGACGGCGAAGGCGGCGGCCTTCCGGGACACCCCGCCGGCCCGCCGCCCGACCTCACTCGACCGCTCCGCCTCGACGCGCGGCGGGACGGCAATCCGGGCATCTCCCATGATGACGGATCATATGGGTGCCATCTTGACGAACTGCGCTTATCGCTTCCCTGGCCGCCCGTTTCCCCACCGGCTACTCCGCCCCGGCGTCCGGCTCCGCCCCGGCGTCCGGCTCCGCCCCGGCGTCCGGCTCCTTTTCGGGCTCCGGCCGCTCCGGCTCCTCCGGCAGCTCCGCGGCGAGCGCGGCCGCGGCCTGCACCAGGGGCAGCGCCAGGAGCGCGCCCATGCCCTCGCCGACCTTCACGCCCTGCTTCAGCAGCGGTTCCAGGGCCATCCGGTCCAGCGCCTTCGCCTGCCCCGGCTCCCCGCTGTCGTGCGCCGCCAGCCACCAGTCCGGCGCCCGGAACGCGACCCGCTGCGCGACCAGCGCACAGGCCGCGCTCACCACGCCGTCCAGGATCACCGGCAACTTCCGCACCGCGCACTGCAACAGGAACCCGGTCATCGCCGCGAGGTCCGCCCCGCCGACCGTCGCCAGCAGTTGCGCCTGGTCCCCGAGCACCGGCCGCGCCCGGCGCAGCGCGTCCCGGATCGCCGCGCACTTGCGCATCCACGCCAGGTCGTCGATCGCGGCCCCGCCCCGCCCGGTCACCACCGACGCGTCGGTCCCGCACAGCGCCGCGACCAGCACGGCCGCCGCGGTGGTCCCGCCCACGCTGACGTCGCCGAGCACCACGAGGTCCGTGCCGGAGTCGGCCTCCTCGTCGGCCACCGCGATCCCGGCCCGCAGCGCGGTCTCCGCCTCCTCCAGGGTGAGCGCGTCCTCGATGTCGATACGGCCGCTGCCGCGCCGCACCCGGTGGCGCCCCACCTCCTCGGGGAAGGTGTCCGGGTCGCAGTCCAGGGACATGTCCACGACCCGTACCGGCACCTGGAGCCTGCGCGCCAGTACCGCGGCGGGACTCGCGCCCTCCAGCACGTCCGCGACCAGTTGCCGGGCACCGCCGGCGGGCCGCGCCGAGACGTCCAGCGCGGCGACGCCGTGGTCACCGGCGAAGAGGACCAGCCGCGGCCGTTCGACGGTCCGTACCGGTACGGCGTTCTGCGCGGCGGCGAGCCACTCGCCCAGCTCGTCCAGGCGCCCCAGCGCCCCGGGCGGCACCATCTGGCGCTCCCGGCGGGCCTCGGCGTCACGGCGCACGCCCCCGTCCGGGCGCTCGATCAGGTCGGTGAAGTCGTCCAGATTAAGCCTGCTCATTCGCCGAACAGTACCGCCAGCGGGCGGAGGGTTCCGCGCCACATCGCCACCACGCCCCGGCGATGTCGTTGCACCCAGGATCGGCATCCCATACGTTCCGGTTTGCAGTAGAATGTCGCACAGGGAGCCGCACGTGGAGACGATCCGGTACCGGACCACCGCCCGCGCCCTGTCGGCCCTGCCCGAACCGGAGAGCTGGCTGGACGTGGGCACGGGGGACGGCCGCTTCCCCGAGGCGGCGAAGAGGTACTTCCCCTACACCAGCTTCGACGGGCTGGAGCCGACGGCGCGGGTGGCGCAGGCGTTGCTGGCGGGCCGGATCGAGGAGGCGTACCGCGGCCACCTCGCGACGCCGGGCCTGGCGGACCGGCTGCGCGCCCGCTACGACGTGGTGAGCATGCTCGGCCACCTGGAGCACGTCCCGGACCCCGCCGCCGAACTCCGCGGCGCCCTCACGGTCCTGCGCCCCGGCGGCCACCTCGTCCTCGAACTCCACGCGCCCGCCCCCCACCTCCGCGCCGAACTGGCCACCCTGCCCTGCGTCCTCCTCACCGCCCGCCGCGCCTTCCCCTTCCCCGGCACCCGAAGACTCCTGGCCCGCAAGGACGCGGCCTGACCGCGGCGCGACCGCCGTCCGCATCGGGGCTCAGCCCCGCAGCACCATCGCCTGTCCCGCCACGATCAGCAGCACCTGTTCGCACTCCGTCGCGAACGCCGCGTTCAGGCGGCCCAGTTCGTCGCGGTAGCGTCGTCCGGAGGCGGTGGCGGGGACGATGCCCGAGCCCACCTCGTTGGACACGGCGACCACGGTCCGCCGGGTGCGGCGGACCGCTTCCGTCAGCTCCCGTACCCGCTCGCGCAGGGCCTTCTCGCCGCCGCCCGCCCACTCGGCGTCGTCCCACGCCCCCACTTCGTCCATCGCGTCCGTCAGCCACAGCGACAGACAGTCGATCAGCACCGGCGGCCCGTCCTGCGCCAGCACCGGCACCAGGTCGGTCGTCTCGGACGTGCGCCACGACCCGGGTCGCCGGTCGCGGTGCGCCGCCACCCGGGCCGCCCACTCGGTGTCCCCGCTCCGCGTCCCGCCCGTCGCGACGTACAGCACGTCGGGGAAGGACTCCAGCCGCCGTTCGGCCTCCACGGACTTCCCGGAACGCGCCCCGCCGAGCACCAGCGTGCGCCGCGGCACGTCCGGCACGTCCTCGTACGCGCCGACCACCAGCGTCGTACCGTCGGGCACGGCCCGCGCGCCCGCCGCGGCCAGGCGCCGCCGCAACTCGGCGCCGGGCGCCACATCGTGGTCGAGATGGACCGCGAGCACGTCCGTCGTCGGCCCGGCGGAGCCGACCGCCCGCAGCCGGGCCAGCGCGTCGGGGCGGCCGACGACGTCCGCGAGGACCATGTGGTACGACTCCGCCGTCGCCGTCTCCAGACCCGCCGGCGCCCCGCCCGGCGGCAGGTACAGCAGCCGCTGGCCGTCCGGACCGGTCACCGCGTACCCCGTGCCGCCCGCGTCCACTGCCACCGCCCGCACCCGATGCCCCGTCAGCAGCGCCAGCTCCCGCCCGTCCGGCACCCGCACCGGATGCGGCAGCCCGGCCGGTACCTCCACCGGCGGCCCGTCGTGCGGGTGGGACAGGAGCACCTGACGCACCCCGCCCAGCGAGTGCCCGGCCCGCGCCGCCGCGAAGGCCGCGCCCGGGGTGAGGTCGAGCAGCAGCGCGCCGTCCACCAGGAGCGCGGTGGCCGCCCGCGCGTCCGGGCCCAGCGCCGTCGCGCAGGCGGCACAGGAACAGTCGGGGCGGGGCAGTCCGGCGGGGGCACCGGTACCGAGCAGAGTCACTTCCACGGAACGATTTTCGCCTGTCCGATCGGGTATTGCGCTTCCGTCTACTCTTCCAGCAGGTGTCGGATCACAAGGAGGCCCACATGACGGCATGGACGTGGCGGTTCGAGAAGGCCGACGGGACCGAGGTCCAGCCCGCGGTCCAGCCCGAGGAGTTCGGCACCCAGGGGGACGCCGAGTCCTGGGTGGGGGAGCACTGGAAGGCGCTGCTGGAGGGCGGCGCGGACCAGGTGCGGCTGTTCGAGGAGGCCACCGAGATCTACGGCCCGATGAGCCTGCACGCCGACGCCTCCTGACCCCCGGCGAGGCCCCCCGGCGAGGAGGGGCGCGCCCCGCGCCCCTCCACGTGCCTCCCCTCACTGCTCGCCCAGCGTCACCTCCGCCGTCCGCTCCGTCCCGTCCCGCTGGTACGTCACCGTGGTGCGCCGGCCCGGCTGGCTCGACGCCAGGGCCTCCTGCAACGAGGTGATGGTGGTGATGGACTGCCGGTCGACCCTGGTGATGATGTCGCCGGTGCGCAGCCCGGCCCGCGCCGCGGGACCCCCGCTCTGGATGGTCGCGATGGCGACCCCGGCCGGCTGGAGGCGGTCGTCCACCACGGTCCGCCCGGTGATGCCGAGCGCGGCCCGCCCCGAGTCCACCACCCGGCCCTCGCGCACGATCTGACCGGCGATGGTCCGCGCCATCGACGCCGGGATGGCGAAGCCGATCCCGGCCGCCGCGTTGCCGAGGCTGGGGTCGGCCGCGGCGAGCGTCGGGATGCCGATGACCTGCCCGTCGAGGTTGACCAGGGCGCCGCCGCTGTTGCCCGGGTTGATGGCCGCCGAGGTCTGCACCATGTTGGCGATGGTGGCACCGGTACCCCCGTCGGCGCTGCCCTCGCTGACGGTCCGCCCGGTCGCCGAGACGATCCCCTGGGTCACGCTGGACGACAGCCCGAGCGGCGAGCCCATGGCCAGCACGATCTGCCCGACCTCCACCTTCTCGGAGTCCCCGAACACCGCCGGCCGCAGCCCGTCCGGCACCCGGTCCAGCTTGATCACGGCGAGGTCCTGCTGGGGGTAGGAGTAGACCAGGCTCGCGGTGAGCGGCTCCTCGTTGCCCGCCGTGGTCACCCGGAAGGTCTTCTCGTCGCCGACCACGTGCGCGTTGGTGACGATGTGCCCCCGGTCGTCGTACACGATCCCGGAGCCCAGGTCACGGCTCGCCTCGATCTGTACGACGGAGGGCAGCGCCTGCTTGATGACCCGCTGGTAGGCGCTCTGGAGATCGCCCGCCGCCATCGGCACGGTCGCCGGGCTCGCCGCCGCCGTCGCCGTGTCGTGCCGCCGGGCGCTCGGGGCGCCGGCGCCCTCGCAGCCCGCGGTGAGCGCCGTGCAGCACACCAGGAGGACGGTCAGGACGACGTGGCGCAGGAGGGGGGTACGGGAAGCGCGAGCGGAAGCGTCCATGGACCGAGTCTGTCCGCCCGGTGATCAGCGGGCCCGCCGGGTTGCCCCGATCGGGCTCAGCCCCGTACCCCGCACAGATGCAGCAGCGCCGCGACCCCGCGGTACGGGTCCGTGCGGCCCGCCCGCTCCTCGGCCGCGAGCAGCGTCTCCAGGTCGTCCGGCAGCGGCGCGTCGTCCGACGCCAGGTCCGTGAAGACCCGCACCCCGTACCAGGCGTGCAGCGGGGCCGCGATGCCGGCGAGGGTGGCGGTGAGCTTGGACAGCCGGTCGGCCCGCACGTGCAGGCCGAGGCGGTTGGTGTACGCGGTGGTGTCGAAGGCGGCCAGCGCGCCCGCCGCGTCCCCGGCGAGGCCGGGCCGCATGGCGAGCGCGTCGCCGTTGCGCACCAGCAGCGAGAGCAGCCCGCCCGGCGCGAGCATCCGCGCGAGGCCCGCCACCATCGGGTCGGGATCGGGGACGTACATCAGCACGCCGTGGCACAGCACCAGGTCGAAGCCGCCCGGCAGGAAGTGCACCCCGGTGTCCCGGCCGTCGCCCTGCACCAGCCGCACCCGCTCCCGGACGCCCTGCGGCTCCCGGGCCAGCGCCGCGCGCGCCGCCGCGACCATCACCGGGTCCTGCTCCACCCCGGTCACCTGATGCCCGAGGCGGGCGAGCCGCAGCGCCTGGGTGCCCTGGCCTATCCCCACGTCGAGCACCCGCAGCCGCTGCCCGACCGGGAACCGCCCGGCTATCTGCTCGTCCAGCTGCCGCGCCACCAGTTCCTGGCGTACGACGTCCCGGAGCCTGCCCACCTTGTCCAGCCAGGAGTGCGCCGCACCCCCGGTGAAAGCGTCTGCGCTCAGGGCCGCTCTCCGCGCTTGACCTGCGGCTTCGGCAGCCGGAGCCGGCGCATCTGGAGCGAGCGCATCAGGGCGTAGGCCACCGCGCCGCGCGTGTTGCCGTCCGGGAAGCGCTCCTTGAGGCGCTTCTTCAGCCGGAAACCGCTGATGGCGGCGTCCACCACGATCAGGACGATCACCGCGGCCCACAGCAGCAGCGCGATGCTCTGGATCGACGACACCCGCACCACGCTGAGCACGAGGATCACGATGGCGAGCGGCAGGAAGAACTCCGCCACGTTGAACCGCGAGTCCACCCAGTCACGGGCGAACTTGCGGACCGGGCCCCGGTCCCTGGCCGGCAGATAGCGCTCGTCGCCCCCGGCCAGCGCCTGGCGCTGCCTCTGGAGCGCCTGGCGGCGCTCCTCGCGCTGCCGCTTGGCGGCGTCCTTGCGCGTCGTCGGGGTGCTGGCGACGCTGCGGCGCTGGGACTGGGCCTCACTCCGCTTGGGAGTGGGCCTGCCCTTCGGGGCCTGCGGGTCACGGGGCTGCTTGGCGAAGTTCACCGGCTTGTCGGCCTGGGACTTCTCTTCCTTGGCACGGCTACGGAACACAAAGACCAAGGGTAAGGGCATCCGGGGCACGGACCCCAGCCCGGCCGGGAACGATCCGGCAACACCCGGCGTCTCTACGACACGGATACGACGTGCGGGGGGCCGGGTGAGGGGCCGTCTCCTCCCTGCGCCGGATCGGTACTCTCCGCAGTCGTCCTCGGGGATGAGCGCATCACGCCCCGGACAGTGCGGTAATGGAGGCAGGGCCCGTACTGTGGGTCTTGTCGCAGGATCGGTGAGCTGGAGTCCGTCAGAAGGGGGCGCGCGAAGCCCATGAGCGGTGTCATGAAGCGTATGGGGATGATCTTCCGCGCGAAGGCGAACAAAGCCCTTGACCGGGCCGAGGACCCGCGCGAGACCCTCGATTACTCGTACCAGAAGCAGCTTGAGCTGCTCCAGAAGGTGCGCCGCGGCGTCGCCGACGTGGCGACCAGCCGCAAGCGCCTGGAACTCCAGCTCAACCAGTTGCAGCAGCAGTCCGGGAAGCTGGAGGACCAGGGCCGCAAGGCGCTCGCGCTCGGCCGCGAGGACCTGGCCCGCGAGGCGCTGTCCCGGCGCGCCGCCCTCCAGCAGCAGGTGACCGACCTGGAGACGCAGCACGCCACCCTCCAGGGCGAGGAGGAGAAGCTCACCCTGGCGGCCCAGCGCCTCCAGGCCAAGGTGGACGCCTTCCGCACCAAGAAGGAGACCATCAAGGCCACCTACACCGCCGCCCAGGCCCAGACCCGCATCGGCGAGGCCTTCTCCGGCATCTCCGAGGAGATGGGCGACGTCGGCCTCGCGATCCAGCGCGCCGAGGACAAGACGCAGCAGCTCCAGGCCCGCGCCGGCGCCATCGACGAACTGCTCGCCTCCGGCGCCCTGGACGACCCGACCGGCATGGCCAAGGACGACATCGCGGCCGAGCTGGACCGGCTCTCCGGTGGTAGTGATGTAGAGCTGGAGCTTCAGCGCATGAAGGCCGAGCTGGCCGGAGGCACCCAGCAGCAGGCCATCGAGGGC
This sequence comes from Streptomyces sp. NPDC048106, assembly GCF_040706415.1. NCBI lineage: Bacteria > Bacillati > Actinomycetota > Actinomycetes > Kitasatosporales > Streptomycetaceae > Streptomyces > Streptomyces sp. NPDC048106. The sequence continues at coordinate 30,447 of NZ_JBEZND010000004.1, forward strand.
GGCGCCGGACAGGGGCAGCCCCAGGCCCAGCAGCAGCCGCAGGACACCCCGCGCTTCGACAAGCAGTAGCGGCAGCGGGGCGCCGCCGGGAGACGAGCGAGCCGAGGAGGCCGACGTGATCGTACGGATCATGGGGGAGGGCCAGGTCAGGCTGGACGACTCCCACTTCGCCGAGCTGAACAAGCTGGACGACGAGCTGCTGGCCGAGACGGAGAGCGGTGACGAGGAGGGCTTCCGGCGCACCCTCGGCGCCCTGCTCGACGCCGTCCGCCGGCTGGGCGCACCCCTCGCGGACGACGTGCTGGAGCCCTCGGACCTGATCCTGCCGGCGCCGGACGCGTCGCTGGACGAGGTCCGGACGATGCTCAGCGAAGACGGCCTGATCCCGGATTGACCCCGCACTGACCCCGCACCGCCCCGGACCGGCCGTCCGGGAGCGGACCGTCATCGGACCCGGGGAAGATCAGGGCCGGGCCGGGGACGCGTCAGGGCCGGTCCAGGGTGGCCACGCGGCGGCGCGGGCCCGCCGTGGCGCGCCGTACTGTTCCTACCGTGACCACTCTCGAACGTGCCCGCTGCGAGCTCAGGGCCCATCCCCTCGCCCTTGACGCGACCCTCGCCGCGGCCGTCCTCGTCTGCATGGTCGCCGGCTCCTTCGCCGTCCCCCGCGACGTCAACGGCATCACCTGGGGCCTTCGCACCCCCGCCCCCCTCAGCCTCCTGCTGATGTTCCTCGCCGCGGCCGTCCTCGTCTTCCGCCGCCGCGCCCCCCGCACCGTCCTCACCCTCACCGGCACCCTCTCCGTCGTGGAGTGCGTCACCGGCGACCCCCGTGCCCCCGTCGCGATGTCCGCCGTCATCGCCCTGTACACCGTCGCCGCCACCACCGACCGCACCACCACCTTCCGCGTCGGCCTGCTCACCATGACGGTGCTGACCGCCGCCGCGATGCTCGCCGGCCCGCTGCCCTGGTACGCGCAGGAGAACCTGGGCGTCCTCGCCTGGACCGGCATCGGCGCCACCGCGGGTGACGCGGTCCGCAGCCGCAGGGCCGTCGTCCAGGCCATCCGGGAACGCGCCGAGCGCGCGGAGCGCACCCGCGAGGAGGAGGCCCGCAGAAGGGTCGCCGAGGAACGCCTGCGCATCGCCCGCGACCTGCACGACGTCGTCGCCCACCACATCGCCCTGGTCAACGTGCAGGCCGGGGTCGCGGCCCACGTCATGGACAAGCGCCCCGACCAGGCCAAGGAGGCCCTCGCCCACGTCCGCGAGGCCAGCCGCAGCGCGCTGAACGAACTGCGCGCGACCGTCGGCCTGCTCCGCCAGTCCGGCGACCCCGAGGCCCCCACTGAACCGGCCCCCGGACTCAGCCTCCTCGAAGAGCTGGCCGGCACCTTCCGCAGCGCCGGGCTCCCCGTGGAGGTCGCCCGCGCCGACCAGGGCACCCATCTGCCCGCGTCGGTGGACCTCGCCGCCTACCGGATCGTCCAGGAGGCCCTGACCAACGTGCGCAAACACGCGGGCGAGGGCGCCCGCGCCGAGGTCAGCGTGGTACGCGTCGGAGCGGACATCGAGATCACGGTCGTGGACAACGGCTCCGCCGGGCCGCCAGCCCCCGAAACCGTCCCCGGCACCGCCCCCGACGCCGTCCCGGAGGCCGACCCCGGGACCGGCGGCGGCCATGGCCTGCTCGGCATGCGCGAACGCGTCAGCGCCCTCGGCGGCACCCTCACCACCGGCCCCCGCTACGGCGGCGGCTTCCGCGTCCATGCGATCCTGCCGGTCACCACCACCGACACCCGTATCGAGGGCCGTACGACGGCACCGGGGGAGCTCGTATGACGATCCGTGTCCTGCTCGCCGACGACCAGGCACTGCTGCGCAGCGCGTTCCGGGTGCTGGTCGACTCCGAGCCCGACATGGAGGTGGTGGGGGAGGCCTCCGACGGTGCCCAGGCGGCCCGGCTGGCCAAGGAGCGGCGCGCCGACGTCGTCCTCATGGACATCCGCATGCCCGGCACCGACGGCCTCGCCGCCACCCGCCTGATCAGCGAGGACCCCGAACTCGCGCACGTCCGCGTGGTCATCCTGACCACCTTCGAGGTGGACGACTACGTCGTGCGGTCGCTGCGCGCCGGCGCCTCCGGCTTCCTCGGCAAGGGCAGCGAACCGGAGGAACTGCTCAGCGCCATCCGGATCGCCGCGGCCGGCGACGCCCTGCTGTCCCCGGCCGCCACCAAGGGCCTGATCGCCCGCTTCCTCGCCCAGGGCGACGACGACGGCCGCGCCCCCGTCGGCTCCGAGCGGCTCGACGCGCTCACCGGCCGCGAGCGCGAGGTGCTCGTCCAGGTCGCCGGCGGCCACTCCAACGACGAGATCGCCGAGCGCCTCGCGGTCAGCCCGCTGACCGTGAAGACCCACGTCAACCGGGCCATGGCCAAGCTCGGCGCGCGCGACCGCGCCCAGCTCGTGGTGATCGCGTACGAGTCCGGGCTGGTCCGTCCGCGGATGGACTGATCTCCACCCGCGTGTACTGCGCGCGGAGTAGGAGACGGGTGGGGAAACGGGACCTGGGGCCTACGGTCCGGGCGTCCCGGATGGCCGAGGGTGGTGGGGTGGACGCTCCTGGGCGTCCGTCGTCGCTTCCCCGGCGTACTCCCGGCGGGCCCTCGGCGACCCTCCGTGGAACCTCGGCGAACCCTCCGTGACCGGAAGCGCTTCTGCCGCTCACAGAAGAGAGACCCTCACCCATGTCCTGGCTGTCCAGATTCAGCCTCGCGCAACGGGCCCTCATCGGGCTCGTCTCGATCGTCGCCCTGGTCTTCGGGGCGATCGCGATACCCCAGATCAAGCAGCAGCTGCTGCCCACCATCGACCTGCCCATGGTGTCGGTGATCGCGCCGTACCAGGGCGCCGCGCCCGACGCGGTCGAGAAGCAGGTGGTGGAGCCGATCGAGAACAGCCTCCAGGGCGTCGACGGCGTCACCTCGGTCACCTCCACCGCGGGCGAGGGCAACGCCGTGATCATGGCGTCCTTCGACTACGGCAACGGCTCCCAGCAGATCGTCGCGGACGTGCAGCAGGCCGTGAACCGGGCCCGCAACCAGCTCCCGGCCGAGGTCGACCCGCAGGTGGTCTCCGGTTCCACCGACGACATGCCGACCGTCGTGCTCGCCGTCACCTCCGACAAGGACCAGCAGGCGCTGGCCGACCAGCTCGACAAGACGGTCGTCCCGGCGCTGAAGGACATCGACGGCGTCGGCCGCGTCCAGGTCACCGGCGTGCGCGACCTCCAGGTCGCGGTCACCCCGGACACCGCCGAGCTGGCGCGGGACGGCCTCACCCCCGCCGCCCTCGCCCAGGCCCTCCAGGCGGGCGGCGCGAGCGTCCCGGCCGGCTCCTTCGACGAGAACGGCGCCAACCGCACCGTCCAGGTCGGCGGCGGGTTCACCACGCTGGAGCAGATCAAGGACCTCAGGGTCGCCGGCGGGAGCGTCCACAAGGCCGTACGCCTCGGTGACGTGGCCACCGTCAAGGAGCAGCCGGCCCCGGCCGACTCCCTCACCCGCACCGACGGACGGCCCAGCCTCGCCGTCAACGTGACGATGGACCACGACGGCAGCGCCGTCACCATCTCCGACGCGGTCAAGGACAAGCTGCCCGGCCTGCGCGAACAGCTCGGCACCGGCGCGAAGCTCACCGTCGTCAGCGACCAGGGGCCGGCCGTCTCCAAGTCCATCAAGGGCCTGACCACCGAGGGCGCGCTCGGCCTGCTCTTCGCGGTCCTGGTCATCCTGCTCTTCCTCGGCTCGCTGCGCTCGACGCTGGTCACCGCGGTCTCCATCCCGCTGTCCGTCGTCCTCGCGCTGATCGTGCTGTGGACCGGCGGCCTGTCCCTGAACATGCTCACGCTGGGCGCCCTGACCATCGCCATCGGCCGCGTCGTGGACGACTCGATCGTGGTCCTGGAGAACATCAAGCGGCACCTCGGCTACGGCGAGGAGCGCCGGTCGGCGATCATCGACGCGGTGCGCGAGGTGGCCGGCGCGGTCACCTCCTCCACCCTCACCACGGTCGCGGTGTTCCTGCCGATCGGCCTGGTCGGCGGCATGGTGGGCGCGCTGTTCGGCTCCTTCAGCATCACGGTCACGGCGTCCCTGCTGGCCTCGCTGCTGGTCTCGCTGACGGTCGTGCCCGTGCTGTCGTACTGGTTCCTGCGCGCCCCCAAGGGCACCCCCGAGGACGCGGCGGAGGCCCGCCGCAGGGCCGAGGAGAAGGAGGCGAACAGCCGCCTCCAGCGCGCGTACGTCCCCGTGCTGCGCTTCGCGACGCGCCGCCGCCTCGGCAGCGTGCTGATCGCGGTCGTCGTCCTGGTCGTCACGTTCGGCATGTCCGGACTGCTCAAGACCAACCTCTTCGACCAGGGCGAGCAGGAGGTCATCACGATCAAGCAGGAGCTGAAGCCCGGCACCAGCCTGGCCGGCACCGACGCGCAGGCCAGGAAGGTCGAGAAGCTCCTCGCGGCCACCGACGGCGTCAAGGACTACCAGGTCACCGTCGGCTCCTCCGGCTTCATGGCGGCCTTCGGCGGCGGCACGAACACCAACCAGGCGTCCTACCAGGTGATGCTGAAGGACTCGAAGTCGTCCGACGCCGTGCAGAAGCGCCTGGAGAGCGGCCTCAAGGACCTCAAGGGCATCGGTACGACCACGGTGTCCACCGGTGGCGGCTTCGGCAGCCAGAACCTCAGCGTCGTGGTGAAGGCCTCCGACCCGCAGGCGCTGCGCACGGCGGCCGAGCAGGTCCGCGCCACCGTGGCCGGGCTCGACGGCGTCACCGACGTGAGCAGCGACCTCGCCACCAGCGTGCCGCGGATCTCGGTGACGGCCAACGCCAAGGCGGCCGCGGCCGGGTTCGACAACCAGAAGCTCGGCGCGGCGGTGGCCCAGGCGGTGCGCGGTACGACGGCGGCGAAGGCGACCCTCGACGACACCGAGCGCGACGTCGTCGTCAAGTCGGCCAAGCCCGCGACCACGGTGGCCCAGTTGCAGAACCTGCGCCTCGGCCCGGTGAAGCTCGGCGACATCGCCACGGTGAAGCTGGTGGACGGCCCGGTCTCGCTGACCCGGATCGACGGCCAGCGCGCCGCCACCATCACCGCCAAGCCGACCGGCGACAACACGGGCGCGGTCAGCTCCCGGCTCCAGTCGAAGATCAAGGCCCTGAAGCTCCCCGCGGGCGCCCAGGCCCAGATCGGCGGTGTCACCTCCGACCAGAGCGACGCCTTCAAGAACCTCGGCCTCGCCATGCTGGCCGCGATCGCGATCGTCTTCATGCTCCTGGTCGCCACCTTCCGCTCCCTGGCCCAGCCGCTGATCCTCCTGGTCTCCATCCCCTTCGCGGCGACGGGCGCCCTCGGCCTCCTGGTCGTCACGGGCACCCCGATGGGCGTCCCCGCCATGATCGGCATGCTGATGCTGATCGGCATCGTGGTGACGAACGCGATCGTGCTGATCGACCTGATCAACCAGTACCGGGCCCAGGGCTACGGCGTCGTGGAAGCCGTGGTGGAGGGCGGCCGGCACCGGCTGCGCCCCATCCTGATGACGGCCCTGGCCACGATCTTCGCCCTGCTGCCGATGGCCCTCGGCGTCACGGGCGAGGGCGGATTCATCGCCCAGCCGCTGGCCGTGGTCGTGATCGGCGGCCTGATCACCTCGACCCTGCTCACGCTGCTGCTGGTCCCGACCCTCTACGCCATGCTCGAACTCCGCAAGGAGCGCCGGGCGAGGAAGAAGGCGGCGAAGCACCAGCCGACGACCCCCGCCCAGCCGGACCTGGCCCAGGTCTGACGACGGCACACGACGACGCCCCGCATCCGGTTCGTACCGGGTGCGGGGCGTCGTCGTGCGCGGACCGCCGGCGGTTACGGCAGCGCCAGCATCCGCTCCAGCGCCAGCTTCGCGAACGCCTCGGTCTCCTCGTCGACCTGGATGCGGTTGACCAGGTTGCCCTCGGCGAGGGATTCCAGGGTCCAGACCAGGTGGGGCAGGTCGATGCGGTTCATGGTGGAGCAGAAGCAGACCGTGCGGTCGAGGAAGACGATCTCCTTGCCCTCGGGCGCGAAACGGTTCGCCAGGCGGCGGACCAGGTTCAGCTCCGTGCCGATGGCCCACTTGGAGCCGGCCGGGGCCGCCTCCAGGGCCTTGATGATGTACTCCGTCGAGCCGACGTAGTCCGCCGCGGCCACGACCTCGTGCTTGCACTCCGGGTGGACCAGGACGTTCACGCCGGGGATGCGGGCGCGCACGTCGTTGACCGACTCCAGGCTGAAGCGGCCGTGGACCGAGCAGTGGCCGCGCCACAGGATCATCTTCGCGGCGCGCAGCTCGTCCGCCGTCAGGCCGCCGTTCGGCTTGTGCGGGTTGTAGACGACGCAGTCGTCCAGGGACATCCCCATGTCGCGCACGGCGGTGTTGCGGCCCAGGTGCTGGTCGGGCAGGAAGAGCACCTTCTCGCCCTGTTCGAACGCCCAGTCCAGCGCGCGCTTGGCGTTGGAGGAGGTGCAGATGGTGCCGCCGTGCTTGCCGGTGAACGCCTTGATGTCGGCCGAGGAGTTCATGTAGGAGACGGGGACGACCTGGTCGGCCACCCCGGCCTCGGTCAGCACGTCCCAGCACTCCGCGACCTGCTCCGCCGTGGCCATGTCGGCCATGGAGCAGCCGGCCGCGAGGTCGGGCAGGACCACCTTCTGGTCGGCGGTGGTGAGGATGTCCGCCGACTCGGCCATGAAGTGCACACCGCAGAAGACGATGTACTCCGCCCCCGGGCGCGCGGCCGCGTCCCGGGCCAGCTTGAAGGAGTCGCCCGTGACGTCGGCGAACTGGATCACCTCGTCGCGCTGGTAGTGGTGACCGAGCACGAAGACCTTGTCGCCGAGCTTCTCCTTGGCGGCGCGGGCGCGCTCCACCAGGGCGGGGTCCGACGCCGAGGGCAGATCACCGGGGCACTCGACACCCCGCTCGCTCTTCGGGTCGGCCTCGCGGCCGAGCAGCAACAGGGCGAGCGGAGTCGGCTGTACGTCGAGCTCCGGGGTCTGGGCGGTGGTCACGGCACGCACCCTTTCTATTTCTCGTCTATCTGACGCTATCTATCATAAACGCTTCACGTCAGTTTGACGATGGCCATAGCGTCTATGTGACGGGAATCCCGGTGGCTGGCATCGCGCGGGTGTCCCGGATCCCTCCGCGGGCCGCTGTGCGCCTCCGCGCGCGTGTGCGAGCATGAAGGGGCACAAAGCGAAATCGCGACCGCGTGACGCCCGGCCCGGAATGAATCCGCGGAAGCGCCGGTTGCACTCGTCGGCAAGCAGTCTCCGTACAAACCCGGGAGAGATGTAGATGTCCGTATCGGACGAGACCAAAACCGTCAGCGACGGCATCATCCTGACCGACGCCGCCGCGGCCAAGGTCAAGGCCCTGCTCGACCAGGAAGGCCGCGACGACCTCGCGCTGCGCGTCGCCGTCCAGCCCGGCGGCTGCTCCGGCCTGCGGTACCAGCTGTTCTTCGACGAGCGCACGCTCGACGGCGACGTGGAGAAGGACTTCGGCGGGGTCAAGGTCGTCACCGACCGCATGAGCGCCCCGTACCTGGGCGGCGCCACCGTCGACTTCGTGGACACGATCGAGAAGCAGGGCTTCACGATCGACAACCCGAACGCCACCGGCTCCTGCGCCTGCGGCGACTCCTTCAGCTAAGCCGTCGCCAAGACGCCGAAGCCAGAGGCGGCGACCCCGAACGGGGCTCGCCGCCTCTGGCGTGTCCGCGCTACCGCGCCGACGCCCCGGGCCGCAGTGCCCCCGGCTTCGCCCGCGGGATGCGCGCGCCGTCCGCGCCGACCACCGTCCGGCCGTCCACCGGGGCCTTCAGCCGGACGGTCCGCACCAACTCCTTGGCGATCATCGGGCAGACCTCGCCCTCGTGCCGGTGCTCGGTGACCGTGACCGTCACCCGGGTGGCGGTCTCCCGTGCCGCCGCCGTGTAGTCGGCGCACAGGCCGCCGTAGAAGCTCACGGTGATGTTCCGGTCGTCGGCCGTGTAGCCGGTGACCTTGACCGGGTTCCCGGCGCTCGGCGGCGACGAGGGGGCCGAGGACGCCGACGGCGCCAGATAGCGGGGGTCGATCGCCGGGTACGACACCGTCCCCGACCCCTGCGTCTCGAACAGCCAGGACGGCACCAGGGCCGCCCGCCCGCCGACCGAGTGCGCGGCCAGCCCGAACACCGCCTTGTCCACCACGACCGTCCCGGACGCCCCGGACGCGGCCGGTCCGCACGGCTGCTCCAGCCGCGTCGCGAACCGCGCCGGACTCGCGCAGCCCCCGGCCCCCATCCGGTGGTCGCCCTTCGGCGCCGCGTTCATCAGCGCGAGGGTCTTCTCCGCGCCCAGGACGGGGTACGCCGCCCCCTTCACCGGCGTCGACAGCGACCCGTGGCCGCCGACCAGCTCGCCCTGGCCGCCGATCGTCAGCCCGGTCGTCCAGCCGGTGGTGGGCAGCCCGCCCACCACCGGGTCGGCGGTCACCACCCGCTGCCGGCCCATGACCTGGCGGGCATCGGTCTTCGCGCCGTCCAGGCCCACCGCCCGCAGCACGGGCGCCGCCGCCTTCTCGGCCGCCGCCATGCTCACCGGCGCCCCGGTGGGGCCCACCGGATCGGGCACGCACGAGGGACCCTTGCCGCAGTCGTCCGTACCCGGCGCGTACCGGCTGAAGGTCCACTCGCCCGGCGCGTCCCGGTCCACCTGGAGGGTCGGCCCGGAGCCGTCCTTGCCGCCGATCCGCCAGCCGTGGCCCTCGGTCACCGGTGTCCCGGTCACCCCGAGCGCCTTCGCCAGCCGGACCACCTGGTCCCTGCCGACCTCGGCACCCCCGTACACCGGCGCCGAGCCGGGCCCCTCCGGCAGCGCGCCCCGCGCCGCGTAGTGGGCGCCGTAGGGATCCGACCGGTCGTCGAGGGCGAGCGGCGGGGGAGGGGTGGTGTCCGACGCGGCGGGGGTCGCGTGACCGCCCTGTGCGTCGGACGCCGCTACGTACGCGCCGCCGCCGCCGACCAGCAGGACGGCGGCCGCGACGCACAGGACGGCGGCGCGCGAACGCCGGCGGGAGCGGACCGCGGGTGCCTCCCGCCCGTCCGGCGCCTCGGGGACTTCCCCTGGGTTCTCAGGCCGCTTTGTGTTCACCGCATCGCTCCTCGCCGGTCCGTGTCCCGCGTGTCCCGTTCCGGGGGACGACGGTGGGACGAGGGGCGGCGGCGGGAGGTTCCCGCGCCTACGCCATCCGGGTGAGCGGGATCAGTCGCCGTAGTCGGACATGCCGTCGAGCAGCCGGACGGAACGCTGCGACACGGACACCTTGCGGATGCGGGACGGCGGCACCGGGCGGGCGGCGGAGTGCTCGGGCGCGGGCCAGCGCTGGGCCATCCGGGCGCAGTCGCCGCGCAGGGTGTCGAGGCCGCCTTCGAGATCGCCGGGGGCGGGGCAGACCGGAGTGCCGGATTCGGCGGACGAGGAGCCCTTGAGGTTCGTCATGACGGAACCGTAGACACGGTCGAGCCCGCGAAGAAAGATCTACTATCGGGTAGTTTCGTCAACTACAGCGCGGGTCTCCGACCCGGTAGCGTGAACTGTCATTGCAGCCTCCCGCAGGAGAATCCCCGTCGTGCGCATCGCAGTCACCGGCTCCATCGCCACCGACCACCTCATGACCTTCCCCGGTCGGTTCGCCGACCAGCTCGTCGCGGACCAGCTGCACACGGTTTCGCTCTCCTTCCTCGTCGACAACCTCGACGTGCGCCGCGGCGGTGTCGCCGCGAACATCGCCTTCGGCATGGGCCAGCTCGGCACCCGGCCGATCCTGGCCGGCGCGGCCGGCTTCGACTTCGACGACTACCGCGCCTGGCTCGACCGGCACGGCGTCGACACCGAGTCGGTCCGCATCTCCGACACCCTGCACACCGCGCGCTTCGTGTGCACCACCGACGCCGACCACAACCAGATCGGCTCCTTCTACACCGGCGCGATGAGCGAGGCCCGGCTGATCGAGCTCAAGACGGTCGCCGACCGCGTGGGCGGCCTCGACCTGGTGCTGATCGGCGCCGACGACCCCGAGGCGATGCTCCGCCACACGGAGGAGTGCCGCTCCCGTTCGATCCCGTTCGCCGCCGACTTCTCGCAGCAGATCGCCCGGATGGAGGGCGAGGAGATCCGGATCCTGCTGGAGGGCGCGACGTACCTCTTCTCGAACGAGTACGAGAAGGGCCTCATCCAGACCAAGACCGGGCTCACCGACGAGGAGATCCTCGCGAAGGTCGGGCACCGGGTGACCACCCTCGGCTCGCGCGGCGTGCGGATCGAGCGGGCCGGAGCGGACCCGATCGAGGTCGGGTGCGCCGAGGAGGAGCGCAAGGCCGACCCGACCGGTGTCGGCGACGCCTTCCGCGCGGGCTTCCTGTCCGGCCTGGCGTGGGGCGTCTCGCTGGAGCGGGCCGCCCAGGTGGGCTGCATGATGGCGACGCTCGTCATCGAGACCGTGGGCACCCAGGAGTACCAGCTTCGGCGCGCGCACTTCATGGAGCGGTTCGTGAAGGCGTACGGCGACGAGGCGGGCGAGGAAGTGCGGGCGCACCTGCGCTGAGGCCGCCGGTCAGCTGAGCCGGCGGACCAGGTAGGCCGTTCCCCTCTCCGCCGGTTCCTCCCCCGCGTACTCCTGCCCCCGCATCTCGCACCACGCGGGGATGTCCAGGCGGGCCGCCTCGTCGTCCGACAGGACGCGGACGGTCCCGCCCACCGGGACGCCGGGGAACACCTTGGCCAGTTCGATGACCGGGAGGGGGCAGCGCTTGCCGAGGGCGTCGACGACGAGGGCGTCCGCCTCGGCCACCGTGACGGGCGCGGGCGCGCCCAGCTTGTCCCGCACCTCGCGGACGACACCCGGCAGCACCGCCAGGAACCGCTCCACGTCCTCCTCCGCCGTGCCCGGCGGCAGCGACACGCGGACGTTGCCCTCGCTGAGGACGCCCATGGCCTTCAGGACGTGGCTGGGGGTCAGGGTCCCGCTGGTGCAGGAGGAGCCGGAGGAGACGGCGAAGCCCTCGCGGTCCAGCTCGTGCAGCAGGGTCTCCCCGTCGACATAGAGACACGAGAAGGTGACGGTCCCCGGCAGCCGCCGCTCCGGGTCGCCCACCACCTCCACGTCCGGCACCAGCCGTGGCACCCGCGCCCGGATCCGCTCCGTCAGCTCCCGCAGCCGTACCGACTCCTGGGCCGCCTCGGCCCGCACCGCGCGCAGGGACGCGACCGCCGCCACGACGGCCGGGATGTTCTCGAACCCGGGGGCGCGCCCCGACTCCCGTTCGTCCGCCGGGCCTTGGGCGGCGAACCGGGCGCCCTTGCGCACGACGAGCAGCCCGACCCCCGACGGGCCGCCCCACTTGTGCGCACTGGCCGCGAGCAGCGACCAGCCGCCCCCGACGGGCCCCCACCCCAGCGACTGCGCCGCGTCCACCAGCAGCGGCACCCCGGCCGCCCCGCAGACCTCGGCCACCTCGGCCACCGGCTGTACGGTCCCCACCTCGTGGTTGGCCGACTGGAGCACGGCCAGCGCGGTGTCGGGGCGGAGCGCGGACGCGTAGCCGTCGGGGTCCACGGCACCCGTCCGGCTCACCGGCACCCGGGTCACCGAGCCGCCCTCCGCCTCGAACACCTCCGCCGAATGGAGGACGGAGGAGTGTTCGACGGCTGACACGATCAGGTGGCGTCCTGTCCGCCGCCTTCCCGCCAACGCGCCCGCGACACCCGCGTGTACGGCCCGGGTCCCCGAGGGCGTGAAGACCAGTTCGTCGGCCCGGCACCCGACCGCCTCGGCCGCCGCCTCCCGCGCCGCGTCCAGCAGCATCCGCGCCTTGCGCCCCTCCCGGTACAGCCGGGCGGGGTCGGCCCAGCCGTCGTCCAGGGCGGCCAACAGCGCCTGACGGGCGACGGGATGGAGGGGAGCGGCGGAAGCAGCGTCGAAGTAGGCCACACAACAACGGTAAGACGCAGGTGGGAGAAGAGGGGCACGGGGAAGCGCGCGGGGGCCTCCCACCACCCGTACCCGCTCCCCAAATCCCCACAACCCGAGCTATTGGGGGCCCGTCCACAGTGCAACTGAGTGAGGCGCCACGCGTATGCCCCCCTCCCCGCGAACCCCCGGAGGGCGTCGGCTAGGGTTTGGTCCGCATAAACATCCAAACCCCTGCCCGACGCAGGGCGGCGACCGACCAGCGAGAAGGCCGCAGCCGACCGCGCGGGCGAGACTCTCGGGAAGGCGCTACGTGAGTCCCAACGGCTCCGACCGCTCGCCGCGGCGCCCGATGCGGCGGAAGCTGCTGCAGGCACTGACCGCGGGCCTGGTCCTGGCGACCGCTACCGGTTGCACATACAAGGACTTCCCCCGCCTTGGCATGCCCACCCCGACCACGGAAGAGGCTCCGCGGATCCTCTCCCTGTGGCAGGGTTCCTGGGCTGCCGCGCTCGCCGTCGGCGTGCTGGTGTGGGGCCTGATCCTGTGGAGCGCCATGTTCCACCGGCGCAGCCGCACCAAGGTCGAGGTACCTCCGCAGACCCGGTACAACATGCCGATCGAGGCCCTGTACACGGTGGTCCCGATCATCATCATCTCGGTGCTGTTCTACTTCACGGCCCGGGACGAGACGAAGCTCATGAGCCTCGACAAGAAGCCCGACGTCACGGTCAACGTGGTCGGCTTCCAGTGGAGCTGGGGCTTCAACTACATCGAGAGCGTCCCCGGTGTCTCGGGCGACGCCAAGACGGACACCAACCTGTCCGCGATTCCCGACCGGTTCAAGGCCGCCTTCCCGGCGAACGCCGGCGGCGTCTACGACGTCGGCACCCCGGGCACGCGCAACCCGCAGACCGGCAACCCTGGTCCGACGCTCTGGCTCCCCAAGGGCAAGACGGTCCGTTTCGTCCTGACCTCGCGTGACGTCATCCACTCCTTCTGGGTGGTGCCGTTCCTCATGAAGCAGGACGTCATCCCGGGCCACACCAATGCCTTCCAGGTGACCCCCAACAAGGAGGGCACCTTCCTCGGCAAGTGCGCCGAGCTCTGCGGCGTCGACCACTCGCGGATGCTGTTCAACGTGAAGGTCGTCTCCCCGGCGGCGTACGAGCAGCACCTCAAGGACCTCGCCAAGAAGGGGCAGACCGGTTACATTCCCGCCGGCATCGCGCAGACGAGCCACGAGAAGAACCGGGAGACGAACAACCTGTGAGCATCCTCAACGAACCCCAGGGTGCCGCGGCCGCTGAAGGCTCGTACGTGGACGAGCTGCCGGTTCGGCGCAAGCAGCCCGGCAATGCCGTGGTGAAGTGGCTGACGACCACCGACCACAAGACGATCGGGACGATGTACCTCGTCACGTCGTTCGCGTTCTTCCTGATCGGCGGCGTCATGGCGCTGCTCATGCGCGCCGAGCTGGCCCGTCCGGGCCTGCAGATCATGACGAACGAGCAGTTCAACCAGGCGTTCACGATGCACGGCACGATCATGCTGCTGATGTTCGCGACGCCGCTGTTCGCGGGCTTCGCGAACTGGATCATGCCGCTGCAGATCGGCGCGCCCGACGTGGCGTTCCCCCGGCTGAACATGTTCGCCTACTGGCTGTACCTGTTCGGCTCGATGATCGCGGTGGGTGGCTTCCTCACCCCCGAGGGCGCGGCCGACTTCGGCTGGTTCGCCTACTCCCCGCTGTCGGACGCGGTCCGCTCGCCGGGCGCCGGTGCCGACATGTGGATCATGGGTCTGTGCATGTCCGGCTTCGGCACGATCCTCGGCTCGGTCAACTTCATCACCACGATCATCTGCATGCGTGCTCCGGGCATGACCATGTTCCGCATGCCGATCTTCGTGTGGAACGTGCTGCTGACCGGTGTGCTGGTCCTGCTCGCCTTCCCGGTGCTGGCCGCCGCGCTGTTCGCCCTGGAGGTGGACCGCAAATTCGGTGCGCATGTGTTCGACGCGGCAAACGGTGGCGCGTTGCTGTGGCAACACCTCTTCTGGTTCTTCGGCCATCCAGAGGTGTACATCATCGCCCTGCCGTTCTTCGGCATCATCTCCGAGATCATTCCGGTCTTCTCCCGTAAGCCGATGTTCGGCTACATGGGCCTGATCGCCGCGACGATCTCGATCGCCGGCCTGTCCGTGACGGTGTGGGCGCACCACATGTACGTCACCGGCGGTGTGCTGCTGCCGTTCTTCTCCTTCATGACCTTCCTGATCGCGGTACCGACCGGTGTGAAGTTCTTCAACTGGATCGGCACCATGTGGAAGGGCTCACTGTCCTTCGAGACGCCGATGCTCTGGGCGACCGGCTTCCTGATCACCTTCACGTTCGGTGGTCTGACCGGTGTCATCCTGGCCGCGCCGCCGATGGACTTCCACGTCTCCGACTCGTACTTCGTGGTGGCCCACTTCCACTACGTGGTCTTCGGTACGGTCGTGTTCGCCATGTTCGCCGGCTTCCACTTCTGGTGGCCGAAGTTCACCGGCAAGATGCTGGACGAGCGCCTCGGCAAGATCACCTTCTGGACGCTGTTCATCGGCTTCCACACCACCTTCCTCGTCCAGCACTGGCTGGGCGCCGAGGGCATGCCGCGTCGCTACGCCGACTACCTGGCCAACGAGGGCTTCACCGCGCTGAACACGGTGTCCACCATCGGTTCGTTCCTGCTCGGCGCCTCGATGCTGCCCTTCCTGTACAACATCTGGAAGACGGCCAAGTACGGCAAGCCGGTCGACGTGGACGACCCGTGGGGCTACGGCCGCTCGCTGGAGTGGGCGACCTCCTGCCCGCCGCCGCGGCACAACTTCACCACCCTGCCGCGGATCCGCAGCGAATCCCCGGCGTTCGACCTGCACCACCCCGAGATCGCCGCGCTCGAGCAGCTTGAGCACGCCGGTCACGCGCCCGCCGTCGCGGGCAGCAAGGAGGCCGGCAAGTGAAGATCCAGGGCCGGATGTTCATCTGGCTGAGCTTCTTCATCCTGATCATGGCCGTCGTGTACGGCGTGTGGTCGAAGGAGCCGGCCGGCACCACGGCGCTCTTCCTGGCCTTCGGCCTGTCGATCATGATCGGCTTCTACCTGGGCTTCACCGCCCGCCGGGTGGACGCCGGTGCGCAGGACGACAAGGAAGCGGACGTCGCGGACGACGCGGGCGAGCTGGGCTTCTTCAGCCCGCACAGCTGGCAGCCGCTCATGCTGGGCTTCGGCGGTGCGATCGCCTTCCTCAGCATCGCGGTCGGCTGGTGGCTGATCTACTTCTCCGCGCCGTTCATCGTGATCGGCCTGTTCGGCTGGGTGTTCGAGTACTACCACGGTGAGAACCGCACCCAGTAAGACACCGAGCACCGCACCGGGAGCCCGGACCCTCCGTCAGGAGAGTCCGGGCTCCCGGCTTTTCCGCGGCCGTACGGGCGTCCTTCGGATGCCGTAACGCCGTTCCCTCGTATGGGTTACGCACCGCGCTAGTAGGGTCTCCATCTCATAGCGTGATCGTATGAATCACACTCCGCGGACCCGTACCGTCGTCAGCTGTGTGCTGCTGGTGACCGCCCTGGGCGCGGGCACCACCGCCTGCGGTCCGGACGGCGACCTCCTGTCCGCTACGCCGTATGACGCAGCGGGCCTGATCTCCTTCAGCGGCCCCACCGGGGTGGGGAAGCGGGCCGATCCGGACAAGCCCCTGGAGGTCACCGTCAAGGACGAGGGGCGCATCACCGACGTGACCGCCCAGGACTCCACAGGACGCCATGTGGCGGGCGAACTCTCCGCCGACGGCAGTCGCTGGCACAGCACCACCCCACTGGCCGCGAGCGCCCACTACACGGTCACGGTGAGCACCGAGGACGACGACGGGGCGCCCGGCCGCAAGGTCCTCAGCTTCGACACCACCCAGCCGGCCGCCAAGAAGCAGCTGGGCGTCACCTTCGGGCCGGACGCGGGCGAGTACGGCGTCGGGCAGATCATCACCGCCCAACTCAGCGAGGACGTCAAGGACAAGACGCAGCGGGCCGTCGTGGAGCGCGCCCTGCGCGTGGACTCCGTACCCGCCGTGCCCGGCTCCTGGTACTGGGTGAGCGACAAGGAACTCCACTACCGGCCCAAGGACTACTGGCCCGCCCACGCCACCATCCAGGTGCACAGCAACCTGGAGGGCGTGAAGATCGGCGACCGGCTGTGGGGCGGCAGGGCCAAACCGGTGAAGCTCACCACCGGCGACCGCGTCGAGGCCGTGACGGACGCCGCCGCGCACGAGTTGACGGTGTTCAAGGACGGCGCCGTGATCAACACCATCCCGGTCACCACGGGCAAGCCCGGCTACGAGACCCGCAACGGCGTCAAGGTGGTCCTGGAGAAGCAGTACTTCGTACGCATGCGCGGGATCACCGTCGGCATCGCCGAGGGCAGCCGGGACTCGTACGACCTGCCGGTGTACTACGCCACCCGGGTCACGTGGTCCGGCGAGTACGTCCACGCGGCGCCCTGGTCGGTCGGCTCACAGGGCTACGCCAACGTCAGCCACGGCTGCACCGGTATGAGCACGTCCAACGCGCGGTGGTTCTTCGACACCGTCCACGAGGGTGACATCGTCCGGGTCGTCCACTCCAACGGCCAGCAGATGGAACCCTTCGGCAACGGCTTCGGGGACTGGAACCTCAGCTGGAAGAAGTGGCGCACGGGCTCCGCCCTGACGGGCACCCCGGCCAACGGCCAGTCCGCCTCGGACGCGGTCCGCCTCCAGCCAACGGCCGTGTGAACAGCGCCCGGCGGGGGCGCGGGACCGTGCCGGTCCGCGCCCCGCGCCCCGGCCTGCTAGGGGGTGTCCGGCGGGTCTTGGTGGAGGGAAGTCACGGCACGGTTTTGACCCAGGTGAGCGGGGTCTGGTGCGTCGAGATGCGAGGCGGAGGAGGGAGTCGACGCATGGGGGTGCCCCCGCGCGAGCGAAGCCGAGCGTGGGGGAGTCGGCGACCGACGACAACGCCGCAGATCGGCGTGCCGGACCCCGCGTCTGCGCCAAGATCCGCCGGACACCCCCTAGGCGCTCACGAGCCGCTTCTGACGCAGCAGGGAGGCCAGGGAGGCGGCGAACTCCACCGGGTCCACCGGCGACGTCACCGCGGCGTCCGCACGGCTCCACGTGGCCAGCCAGGCGTCCTGCGGCCGGCCGATGAGCAGCAGCACGGGCGGGCACCGGAACACCTCGTCCTTGATCTGCCGGCACATCCCCATGCCCCCCATGGGCACGGCCTCGCCGTCGAGCACACACACATCGATGCCCCCACGGTCCAGCTCGCGCAGTACCGCCGCGGGGGTGGCGCATTCCACGAACTCCACCTGGGGCACGTCCGGTGCGGGACGCCGCCCGGTGGCCAGCCGTACTTGCTCGCGGGTGTTGGAGTCGTCGCTGTAGACCAGCACGGTGGCGGTCGGCTGCATTGTTCCTCCGGGTCGACGTCGACGTCGTACGGACAGGACGGACAGGGCCGTTCGGGCGGATGTTACTCCCATGAACACCACGTCAGCACCGCTTCGGAGGGGAGCAACACTCCGAACGGCACCCCCCGGAGTGAGGGCGAGATAAGCGACCGACATAATGTCGGTCGTGGCGACAGCAACGACAGTAGAAACCGGGCACGCGCACCCGTCGGTCAACCGGCCGAACCTCACCAGCGTCGGAACCATCATCTGGCTGAGTTCCGAGCTGATGTTCTTCGCGGCCCTCTTCGCGATGTACTTCACCCTCCGGTCGGTGACCGGACCGGCTCACTGGAAGCACATGGCCTCGAGCCTCAATGTGCCTTTCTCCGCGACGAACACCACGATCCTGGTGCTCTCGTCCCTCACCTGTCAGCTCGGCGTGTTCGCGGCCGAGCGCGGCGACGTGAAGAAGCTCCGTGGCTGGTTCATCCTCACCTTCATCATGGGTGCGATCTTCATCGGCGGTCAGATCTACGAGTACACGAGCCTGGTGAAGGAGGACGGCCTCTCGCTCTCCTCCGACCCGTACGGCTCGGTGTTCTACCTGACCACCGGCTTCCACGGCCTGCATGTGACGGGCGGTCTCATCGCCTTCCTGCTGGTCCTCGGCCGCACCTATATGGCCAAGAGGTTCACCCACGAGCAGGCGACGGCCGCCATCGTCGTGTCCTACTACTGGCACTTCGTCGATGTCGTCTGGATCGGCCTCTTCGCCACGATCTATTTGATCAAGTAGCCGGGACCGCTCCCGCTAAGTCCAGAAGCACCGACGCAGAAGATCCTGACACCGGGGTAATCCGTGAAAAAGCTCTCCGCACGACGACGCCATCCGCTGGCGGCGGTCGTCGTCCTACTCCTCGCGCTGGCGGCCACTGGGGGGCTGTACGCCGCGTTCGCGCCCGCGGGCAAGGCGCAGGCCGATGCAAGCTCCCAGTCCCTGACCATCAAGGAGGGTAGGAAGCTCTTCGAGGTCGGCTGCGCAAGCTGCCACGGCACCGGTGGACAGGGATCCTCCGACGGGCCGAGCCTGGTCGGCGTGGGCGCCGCGGCCGTCGACTTCCAGGTCGGCACCGGCCGTATGCCGGCCGCGACCTCGCAGGGCGCCCAGGTCCCGCGCAAGAAGGTCGTGTACACGCAGGCCCAGATCGACCAGCTCGCCGCGTACATCGCGTCGCTGGGCGCCGGTCCGGTCGTGCCGACCAAGCAGCAGTACGGTCCGGCAGGCGGGGACATCGCCAAGGGTGGCGAGCTGTTCCGCACCAACTGCGCGCAGTGCCACAACTTCACCGGCAAGGGTGGTGCCCTCACCAAGGGCAAGTTCGCCCCCACGCTGGAGGGCGTCGACCCGAAGCACATCTACGAGGCCATGCAGACCGGCCCGCAGAACATGCCGTCCTTCCCGGACACCACGATGCCGTCCCAGAACAAGAAGGACATCATCGCGTACCTGCACGCGGTCGACAGCAGCGAGACGACGAACCCGGGCGGTCTGGAGCTGGGCGGCCTCGGGCCGGTCAGTGAGGGCCTGTTCGCCTGGATCTTCGGTCTCGGCGCGCTGATCGCCGTCGCCGTCTGGGTCGCCGCTCGGACCGCAAAGGCCAAGAAGTCATGAGTAGCCAAGACATGCCAGAAGAGAACCTGCCCGCTGAGCAGGACCACGCGCACGGCGCGGTAGGGATCGCGGACGAGGAGAACCCGTTCGCCGACCCGGGGCTGCCGCCCCACGAGCACCGGATCCAGGACATCGACGAGCGGGCCGCCAAGCGGTCCGAGCGGATGGTCGCCCTGCTGTTCACGGTGTCGATGCTGGCCACCGTCGGCTTCATCGTCTCGTACGTGACGATCCCGCACGACCGGAACATCTTCGTGTTCCCGATCGGGCACGTCAGCGCCCTGAACTTCGCGCTCGGCCTGACCCTGGGCGTGGCGCTGTTCTGCATCGGCGCGGGCGCGGTCCACTGGGCCCGCACCCTGATGTCCGACGTCGAGGTCGCCGACGAGCGTCACCCGATCGAGGCCTCCCCCGAGGTCCGGGCCAAGGTCCACGCGGACTTCCGCCAGGGCGCCAAGGAGTCGGTGCTCGGCCGCCGCAAGCTGATCCGCAACACGATGTTCGGCGCGCTGGCCCTGGTGCCGCTGTCCGGCGTCATGCTGCTGCGCGACCTCGGTCCGCTGCCCGGCAACTCCCTGCGGCACACCCTGTGGGCCAAGGGCAAGCGCCTGGTCAACATGAACACCAACCTGCCGCTGCGTCCCGAGGACGTCGCCGTCGGCTCCCTCACCTTCGCCAAGCCGGACGGCCTGGAGGAGACGGACGAGGAGTTCCAGACGGAGCTGGCCAAGGCCGCGCTGATGATCGTCCGGCTCCAGCCCGACAACATCAAGGACAAGCGCGAGCTCGACTGGTCCCACGAGGGCGTCGTCGCGTTCTCCAAGATCTGCACCCACGTCGGCTGCCCGATCTCGCTGTACGAGCAGCAGACGCACCACGTGCTGTGCCCGTGCCACCAGTCCACCTTCGACCTCTCCGACGGTGCCCGAGTGATCTTCGGCCCCGCCGGCCACGCCCTGCCGCAGCTGCGCATCGGTGTGGACAGTGAGGGTTACCTCCAGGCGCTCGGCGACTTCGAGGAGCCCGTCGGTCCTGCATTCTGGGAGCGCGGATGAGTACTGCAGCGAACGAGAACACCCGCGCGCGCGGGAAGGCACCGGCCGGCGAGCGCATCGCCGACTGGGCCGACGGACGGCTCGGGATCTACTCCCTGGCCAAGTCCAACATGCGCAAGATCTTCCCCGACCACTGGTCGTTCATGTTGGGCGAAGTGTGCATGTACAGCTTCATCATCATCATCCTGACGGGTGTCTATCTGACACTGTTCTTCCACCCGTCGATGAACGAGGTGCAGTACCACGGCAGCTATGTCCCGCTCCAGGGGCAGATGATGTCGGAGGCGTTCAGCTCGACCCTGCACATCTCCTTCGACGTGCGCGGTGGTCTGCTCATGCGGCAGATCCACCACTGGGCCGCCCTGATCTTCCTCGCGGGCATGTTCGTGCACATGATGCGCGTCTTCTTCACCGGCGCGTTCCGCAAGCCGCGTGAGATCAACTGGCTGTTCGGCTTCCTGCTGTTCGTCCTCGGCATGTTCACCGGCTTCACCGGTTACTCGCTCCCGGACGACCTGCTCTCCGGCACCGGTGTCCGCTTCATGGAGGGCGCGATCCTGTCCGTGCCGATCGTCGGCACGTACCTGTCGTACTTCCTCTTCGGCGGTCAGTTCCCCGGCCACGACTTCGTCGCCCGGTTCTACTCGATCCACATCCTGCTGCTGCCGGGCATCATGCTCGGCCTGATGGTGGGCCACCTGATCCTGGTCTTCTACCACAAGCACACGCAGTTCGCGGGTCCGGGCAAGACCAACAACAACGTCGTCGGCATGCCGCTGCTGCCGGTCTACATGGCCAAGGCCGGAGGCTTCTTCTTCCTGGTCTTCGGTGTCATCGCGGCCATCGCCGCGGTCGCGCAGATCAACCCGATCTGGGCCATGGGCCCCTACCGTCCGGACCAGGTGTCCACCGGCGCCCAGCCCGACTGGTACATGGGCTTCTCCGAGGGCCTGATCCGCTTCATGCCGGGCTGGGAGATCAACGCCGCGGGCCACACGCTCGTCCTGGGCGTGTTCATCCCGCTGGTGATCTTCCCGCTGGTCCTCGCGGCCATCGCGGTCTACCCCTTCATCGAGGCGTGGGTCACCGGCGACAAGCGCGAGCACCACATCCTGGACCGCCCGCGCAACGCCCCGACGCGTACCGCGCTCGGTGTCGCCTGGATGACGGTGTACCTGACGCTGCTGGTCGGCGGTGGCAACGACCTGTGGGCCACCCACTTCCACCTGTCGATCAACGCCGTGACCTGGTTCGTCCGGATCTTCTTCTTCGTCGGCCCGGTCATCATGTTCCTCGTCACCAAGCGGATCTGCCTCGGCCTCCAGCGCCGCGACCGCGACAAGGTGCTGCACGGTCGCGAGACCGGCATCATCAAGCGGCTGCCGCACGGTGAGTTCATCGAGGTGCACGAGCCGCTGAGCCAGGAGCAGCTGCACACGCTCACCGCGCACACGCAGTACGCGCCCGCCGAGATCGGCCCGCTGGTCGACGAGAACGGTGTCGAGCGCAAGGTGAAGGCCTCGGAGAAGCTCCGGGCGAAGATGTCCAACGCCTACTACGGCGAGGACAACCAGATCCCGAAGCCGACCACGGAGGAGTACAGGGAGATCACGAGCGGCCACGGCCACCACTGATCCCCGCGTCGCCACGCCACAGAAGGGCCCCGTCCGCACCCCGGACGGGGCCCTTCCCCGTGTCCGGGGCTCGATAAGGTGGTGAACGAGTTTCCACCATCGTGTACACCAAGGAGCGGCTGATGAGCGCTGTGACCCCCGCTGGCGGCGACACCGCGGCGGGCCGCTCCTGGCCCGCCCTGCTGAACGGCCTGCTGACCGGCGAGAACCTGTCCGCCGACGACACCGCGTGGGCGATGGACCTGATCATGCGCGGCGAGGCGACGGACGCCCAGATCGCCGGGTTCATGGTGGCGCTGCGCGCCAAGGGCGAGACCGTCGAGGAGATCTCCGGGCTCGTGCGCACCATGTACGAGCACGCGAACGTGATCGAGGTGCCGGGTCCGGCCGTCGACATCGTCGGCACCGGCGGCGACGGCGCCAAGACGGTGAACATCTCCACCATGTCCGCGATCGTGGTCGCGGGCACCGGCGCCAAGGTGGTCAAGCACGGCAACCGCGCCGCGTCCTCCGCCTCCGGCTCCTCCGACGTCCTGGAGAAGCTCGGCATCAACCTCCAGCTGACCCCGAAGCGCGTCGCCGAGGTCGCCGAGGAGGCCGGCATCACCATCTGCTTCGCGGTGAAGTTCCACCCCTCGCTGCGCCATGTCGCCGCCGCCCGCGGTCAGTTGGGCATCCGTACGACCTTCAACGTGCTCGGTCCGCTGACCAACCCGGCCAAGGTGCGCGCCCAGGCGGTGGGCGTCGCCGACCCGCGCATGGCGCCCGTGGTGGCCGGCGTCTTCGCCGAGCGCGGCAACTCCGCGCTGGTCTTCCGGGGCGACGACGGTCTGGACGAGCTGACCGTCACCGCCACCTCCCGGGTGTGGGTGGTGCGGGACGGCAAGGTCTCGGAGGAGGTCTTCGACCCGCGGGACGTCGGCATCGAGCTGGCCCCCGTGGAGGCCCTGCGCGGCGCGGACGCCGCGTACAACGCGGAGGTGGCCCGCCGGCTGCTGGACGGCGAGCGGGGCGCCGTACGGGACGCGGTGCTGCTGAACTCGGCGGCGGCCCTGACTGCCCTGGAGCCGGCCGACGCCCCGCTCACCGAGCAGTTGCGCGCGGGGATGGCGAAGGCCGCGGAGTCCATCGACTCGGGCGCGGCGAAGCGGTCCCTGGAGCGCTGGGTGGCCGCCAGCCACGCGTGACGGCCCCCGCTCGACGGTCGATCGTCCCGCGATCCGGACACGGGTTGCGGGACGTCGATCTTCTCGCGTACGTTCCGTACCAGGTCATGAGTGACAGTCATGAGGCCCCGGCCGACTGTCCGGCAACCCTCCGTCCGTGGCGGGGTGCCCCGGGTGAGGACCAGGCCGTAGGCAGCGAGGTCTACGGCAAGCGCGGATCCCTCGGACGCTTCCAGCGGCGTCGGGCCAGGGATCCTGGTCGTACGAGGGAGCCCCCCGTGAGCAAGCGAATGCGCTAGGGCCGCCGAGCCCCGCTTCCGCGCACCCTTTTCACCTTTTCCGTGCGCCGTCCCTTCGGCGTACGTCCTTCACGGGAGTCACCCCATGTCTGTCGCCACGCCTGTCTCCGCCGTTGCCGCCGACCAGTCGATCTGTCCGCCGCTGCCCGTTCTGGGGCGGGATGTCACCGTCCCGCTCGTCACCGGTGGCAGCATCACCTACGCGGCCCTCGACTACGCGGCCAGCGCCCCCGCCCTCCAGCGCGTCTGGGACGACGTGGCCGCCTACGCGCCGTACTACGGCAGCGTCCACCGGGGCGCCGGGTACCTCTCCCAGTTCTCCACCGACCTGTTCGAGAAGGCCCGCCGCACGGTCGCGGAGTTCCTCGGCTGCCGCGCCGACGACCAGGTGGTCTTCACCCGCTCGACCACGGACTCGCTGAACCTGCTGGCCCGGGCGGTCCCGGCCGGCTGCCGGGTCTTCGTCTTCGAGACCGAGCACCACGCCTCGCTGCTGCCCTGGCAGGACGCCCAGGTCACCTACCTGGACGCGCCGCGCAGCCCGCGGCAGGCCGTCGAGACGCTGGAGCGGGCCCTCGCCGACCGGGACCCGTACGGCCCGGCCCTGGTCTGCGTCACCGGCGCCTCCAACGTCACCGGGGAGCTGTGGCCGGTGCGCGAGCTGGCCGCCGCCGCGCACGCCCACGGCGCCCGGATCGTCCTGGACGCCGCCCAGCTGGTCCCGCACCACCCGGTGTCCCTGGTGGACCTGGACGTCGACTGGGTCGCCTTCTCCGGGCACAAGCTGTACGCCCCGTTCGGCGCGGGTGTGCTGGCCGGCCGCGCCGACTGGCTGCGGGACGCCGAGCCCTACCTCGCGGGCGGCGGCGCCAGCCGCCGGGTCGCCCGGCGCGCGGACGGGGGAGTGGAGGTGGAGTGGCACGAGGACGCCGCCCGGCACGAGGCGGGCTCCCCGAACGTCATCGGCGCCTACGCCGTCGCCTCCGCCTGCGCCGCCCTCACCGAGGCCGGCTGGGAGTCGCTGGTCGCCCGTGAGCGGTACCTGATCGACCGGGTGCGCACGGGTCTCGCCGGGATCCCCCAGGTCAGGGTCCTGTCGCTGTTCGGCGACGACGCCCCGCGGGTCGGCGTGATCTCCTTCGTGGTGGACGGCTGGAACAGCTCCCACTTCGCCGCCGCCCTCTCCGCCGAGTACGGCATCGGCGTCCGCGACGGCCTCTTCTGCGCCCACCCCCTGCTGCGCACCCTGCTCGGTACTGCCCCCGAGGCCCCGGCCGAGTGCGGCGCCCCGTCCCTGAACGCCATCCGCGCGAGCTTCGGCGCGGGCACCCCGGACGAGCACGTGGACCGCTTCGTCACCGCGGTACGACGGCTGGTGACCGAGGGCGCGCAGTGGACGTACCGGACGGAGGGCGGGCGCTGCGTCCCGGTGGCGTGAGCGGGTGACCGGCCGGTGGGGCGGCTTTCAGGCGGTCAGGAGTCCAGACCGATCGCGAAGGCCGCCTCCAGGTCGTGCTGGGAGTAGGTGCGGAACGCCACGTGCGTGTCGGTCGCCTCGACGCCGGGGATCTTGCTGATCCGCCCCGGGATCACGTCGGCCAGGTCCTCGTGCTCGCGCACCCGCACCATGGCGATCAGGTCGTACGTGCCGGTCACGGAGAAGACCTCGCTCACCGACTCCAGCGAAGCGATCTGCTCGGCGATCTCGGGGATCCGGTCCACGCTGGTCTTGATGAGGACGATCGCGGTGATCACGGCTGGTTCTCTCCCTCGGGTACCGGTTCAGGTGCGCATTTCACTCTAGCCCGCCCGTCTCCCGCTGCCGCCGCCGCGCCGAGGCCGCCCTGCGGGCTCCCCCGCCGCCCGTAGCGCACCCACGCGTAGACGAACCCGGCCCCGAACCCCACCAGGTGCGCCAGGTACGCCACCCCCGGACCCTGCGCCGAGCGCCCCGCCGCGAGCCATTGCAGCGTCACCCAGAACGGCAGGACCACCCACGCCGGGAAGCGCAGCGGCAGGAAGAAGAGGAACGGCAGGAGACTGGTGACACGGGCCCGCGGGAACAGGAAGAGAAACGCGCCGAGCACCGCCGAGATCGCCCCGGAGGCCCCGACCAGCGACTGCTCGGACGTGTCGTTGGCGACCGCGTACCCCAGCAGGGCCAGATATCCGCAGCCGACGTAGAAGAGGGTGAACTCCACACGGCCCATCCGCTCCTCGGTCAGCACGCCGAAGACGAGGAGGAAGAGCATGTTGCCGAGCAGATGCACCCAGTTGCCGTGCACGAACAGCGCCGTGACCGGGGTCAGCGCGTGCGCCCAGGGCCCGGCGAGCAGCTCGGCCGGGACCACCCCCCAGTGCCGGAAGTACACCCGCTGCGCGTCCAGCAGCACATATCCGGTGCCGTACCCGGGGACGATCCCGGAGGCGGGGCCCAGTACGAAGATCAGGCAGCACAGGGCGATGAGGCCGTACGTCATCGGCGCGTCCCTGAGGGTCCTGAAGGTCCTGCCGGCCGCCGCGCTCCACTCGCTGATCATGAACACAGAGCATGACGTAACCGGACGCAAGCTGACAGACCGCCTCGCCGCCGTGGACGGGCGGGCGGCGAACGGCCGCCAGGCCGTAGGGTTACGAGCCACACGCGTCGGCCCGCCGGCGCGGACCGACCGACCTGGGAAGGGCACGATGACGGTTCCCCAGCCGACTGCCACGACGCGATGGCGCTGCACCCTGTGCGGCAACCTCACCCGCTTCGACGTCACACGTTCCTCGAAGGTCGTGGAGTATGTCCACCTCGACCTCGCGGGGGAGCCGACGGTGGAGGAGCGCAAAGTGGTCAGTGAGACGATCGAATCGGTGCGCTGCCGCTGGTGCAACGCGGTGGACCAGGTGGAACTGGTGGACAGGCCGGGTGCCGACTCCTGACGGGGCGGGCCCGCACGGCATTTCTTCGGCAAGGTAGTGGGGTGTGACGGATGGTGGAGAGCGCGGGCGGGGGGCCGGGCGACGGCACCGCTGAGGTGCTTGACCGTCCGCTGCCCGAGGGGGTGCGCCGCAGGGTCGTGGGGATCGTCTCGGACTGCTTCGGCAGGCTGACCGTGGCCGAACTGCCCGCGCAGTTGCGGCAGTACGCCCGGTTCGCCCCGAATCGTCGCGCGAAGTTCGCGGGGAACGCGATGGCCGCGGCGCTGGAGACCGACACGCTCTTCCGGCAGCGGATCGGGGAGAAGTTCCGGGCCGGGCAGCCGGAGCTGGCCGGCGCCCTCGACTCCGGCTCGGCGCCCGCGGCCGTCGACCCGCTCGACGTGGCGGCGGCGGCCTATGTGCTGCGCCCGGCGGGCTGGGTGAAGCTGGTCACCGCGGCCGGCGAGGAGGCCCAGCGCGCCGACGCCGAGCGGGCCGACGAGGAGAGCCGCGCCGAACTGGAGCGGCTGCGCGCCGACTTGGACCGCGCCCGCGAGCACACCAGGTCCGAGACCGAACGGCTGCGCATGGAGCTGGAGTCGGCGCGGCGGGACGTGGAGTCGCTGCACCGCAAGCTGCGCTCCGCGCAGAGCGACGTGCGCCGGGGCGAGGCCGCGCTGCGCAAGGCGCAGGGCGAGATGGACGCCGTACGCGCCGAGGCGCACACCCGGGTGTCGGCCGCGGAGAGCGAGTCGCGGCGGCTCAAGGCGCGGCTCGGCGAGGCGGAGGCGGCCCTGGAGGCCACCCGCAAGGCCGCCCGCGAGGGCCGCAGCGTGGAGGACATGCGGGTACGGCTGCTCCTGGACACCCTCCTGGACGCCACCCAGGGTCTGCGGCGCGAGCTGGCGCTGCCGCCGGTGTCCGTGCGCCCGGCCGAGACCGTCGACGCGGTCGAGCCGGGCCGGATGACGCCGAAGGACATCGCGGCGCGCGCCCTGTCCGAGCACGACCCGGCGATCCTGGACCAGTTGCTCGCGCTGCCGCAGGCGCATCTGGTCGTCGACGGCTACAACGTGACCAAGACCGGCTATCCGCAGATGCCGCTGGAGAAGCAGCGGCTGCGTCTGCTGGGCCAGCTCTCCGCGCTCGCCGCGCAGACCGGCGCCGAGGTGACCTGCGTCTTCGACGGCGCCGAACTGGCCGCGCCGGTGCTGCTCGCGCCGCCGCGCGGGGTGCGGGTGCTGTTCTCCAAGCCAGGCGTCACGGCCGACGAGCTGATCCGGCAGCTGGTGCGCGCGGAGCCGCCGGGCCGTCCGGTCATCGTCGCCTCCACCGACCGCGAGGTGGCCGACGGCGTCGCGCGGGCCGGTGCCCGTCCCGTGGCCTCTGCGGTGCTTCTGAAGCGACTGTCCTGAAGGTCCAACGGGCAGCGTTAATGCCCGAATTGGGCGCCCCGTTACGCAACGTAGGGTCAATCGCCCATCACTGCTCGTGGATTGTGCGCAAAAAATGCATTGCGTGACGAGATTTTTTGCCGTGGGGATTTGAATGATCACAACATGGTCACTAGGGTCGGGGCTCGAACCTCCGAACGGGTGAACACTCACAAGAAGGAGTTCGTCCTCCGTGGCGTCCCACCGTCGACCCAAGCAGCAGAGCCGTGCACGCGTGACCGTGCTGACCACCGCAGCCGCCGCAGCCGTCGTGCTCAGCGCGAACGCCGCGAATGCCGCGCCGAGCGAGAAGCTCAGCAAGGACCAGGTCAAGTCCAAGGTCGACAAGCTGTACGAGCAGGCCGAGCAGGCCACCGAGAAGTACAACGGCGCCAAGGAGAAGCAGCAGAAGCTCCAGAAGGAGATCTCCACCATCCAGGACAACGTCGCGCGGGGTCAGGAAGACCTCAACAAGCTGCGCGACGGCCTGGGTTCGCTGGCCACGGCCCAGTACCGCTCCGGCGGTATCGACCCCTCGGTCCAGCTCTTCCTCTCCTCGGACCCGGACACCTTCCTCGACAAGGCGTCCACCCTCGACCAGCTGAGCGGCCAGCAGGTCGACGCGCTGCGCAAGATCCAGGGCAAGCAGCGCGAACTCGCCCAGGAGCGCTCCGAGGCCACCGAGAAGCTCAAGGACCTCGCGGACACCCGCACCGAACTGGGCAACAAGAAGAAGGAAGTCCAGGCCAAGCTCGCCGCGGCCCAGAAGATCCTCAACAGCCTCACCGCCAAGGAGAAGGCCGACCTCGCCGCCCAGCAGCAGCGTGCCGACCGCTCCTCCAGCGAGCGCGTGAACCTCGGCAACGTCCCGGCCGGTTCCGGCCGCGCCGCGTCGGCCTTCGCCGCCGCGCAGGCCCAGATAGGCAAGCCGTACGTCTACGGCGCCACCGGCCCCTCCTCCTTCGACTGCTCGGGTCTGACCTCCTACGCCTACGCGCAGGCCGGCGTCTCCATCCCGCGCACCTCCCAGGAGCAGGCCAACATAGGCACCCGGATCTACAGCCAGAGCCAGCTCAAGGTCGGCGACCTGGTGTTCTTCTACAGCGACATCCACCACGTCGGCCTGTACGCGGGCAACGGCCAGGTGCTGCACGCCCCGCACACCGGCGCGTCCGTGCGCTACGAGGCCATGGCCGACATGCCCTTCCAGTTCGGCGTCCGGGTCTAAACCCCGCCGCTCCCCGCGGAGGACGCCCGATCGGGCGAATCCGCGGGACGGAAACTGACTCCACGCCCCGCCGGTGACCTGCGTCAGCGGCGGGGCGTCACTCTTCGTCGCCGTCGCGGCCTTTGGTCGCGGCCCTTCCGCACGGCTACTGTCTGCCGCGTTTCCCCGGCGCCGGGGCCTCCCCGTCCCCAGGCGCCGGGGAACGTCGTCCGTGTCAGCCAGTGGAAGGGGTTCGGCAACCCGTGGGGTCCCATCGCAGCCTTGCACCGTCCGGTCGGCGCCGCGCACCGGCCGGATTCGACCGGGGCGCGGCCGCCCTGTGCGCACTGTCGGCCGCCGCCGCGGCCCTCGGCGGCGCTCCGGCGCACGCCGCGCCGCGCACCGACGCCCGCGCCGAGGTGGACCGGCTCTACACGGAGGCCGAGCGGGCGACCCAGGCCTACGACAGGGCCGAGGAGCGCACCGACGCGCTGCGCCGCGAGGTCCGCTACGCCCAGGACCGCGTCGCCCGCCGCCAGCAGGACGTCAACGCGCTGCGCGAGGAGCTGGGTTCGCTCGCCGGGGCGCAGTACCGCTCGGGCGGCGTCGACCCGGCCGTCGAGCTGCTCTTCTCCGACGACCCCGACGAGTACCTCGACCGGGCCTCCACCCTCGACCGCATCGACGCCCAGGAGGCGGGGCGGCTGCGGCGGTTGCGCTCCGCGCTGCGCGAGCTGGACCAGGAGCGGGCGGAGGCGGCCACGAAGCTCGCCGCGCTGGAGCGCGGCCGCCGGGCGGTCGCCGCGCACAAGCGGACGGTGGAGGGCAAGCTCGCGCGGGCCCGGCAGCTGCTGAACTCGCTGCCCGCGGCCGACCGCGTCGCCTACGGGCGGTCCTCCCGCTCGGCCGGCCCCGGCCGTCTCGACCTGCCCGCCCTGACCGGCGCCCCCGGCGTGCGCGCCGCCATGGCCCTGGCCGCCGTCCGCTCCGCGCTCGGCCGCCCCTATGTGTGGGGCGCCAACGGGCCGACCGGTTTCGACTGTTCGGGCCTGATGCAGTGGGCGTACGCGCACGCCGGCATCCAGTTGCCGCGCACCTCCCAGGAGCAGCGGTTCGCCGGACGGCAGGTCCCGCTCTCCGAGGCCCGCCCCGGTGACCTGGTGGTCTACCGCTCCGACGCCAGCCATGTGGCGATGTACGTCGGCCACGGCCAGGTCATCCACGCGCCCTATCCCGGGGCGGCGGTGCGCTACGACCCCGTGGGGATGATGCCGGTCTCCTCGGTGACCCGGCCCTGACGCCCGAGCGGCGCGCCGTACGATCGGGTGATGGCCGGTGGCAGGCGGGTGAGGAGCGTCGGGGCGATGGCCCTGTGCCTGCTGCTACCCCTGACCGCGTGCGGCGGGCCGACGGCGGCCGACTCCGCGAAGGGCGAGGTGCAGCACCTGCTGGACCTGCGCTCGGCGGCACTGCTGCGGCACGACGCGGGGGCGTACGGCGCGACGGGCGCGCGCACCGAGTACACCAGGCTGCGCGCCCTGCCGCTGGCCTCCTGGGCCTACCGGATCACCGGCCTGCGCCGCACCGCCGCGGGGGCCACCGCCGACGCCGACCTGACCTACCGGGTCGCCGGGTACGACCGGGCCCCCGTCGACACCCGGCGCACCCTCACCCTGGCCCGCACCGCCTCCGGCACCTGGTACGTCACCGCCGACCGGCCCGCCGGGAAGTCCGGGCAGCAGCTGTGGGACCAGGGCACCGTGACCGCCGTACCCGGCGCCCACAGCCTCGTGCTCGGCACCGGGCAGGCACCGGCCGACCTGCGCGCGTACGCCCGGATGGCCGACCGGGCGGTCCCTGCGGTGTCCGGGGCGTGGGGCACGGACTGGACGCGCCGGGTGGTGGTCCTGGTCCCGAAGTCCCTCCAGGGCATGGCGGGCCTGCTCGGCTCGCCCGCCGCCGACTACCGGGGGATCGCCGCCGTGACGACCGGGGAGGCGGGCGGCGCGGGACAGACGCCGGCCGACCGGGTGGTGATCAACCCGGAGGCGTACGCCGCCCTGGGCACGATGGGCAAGCAGGTCGTCCTCACCCACGAGACCACCCACGTGGCCACCCGCGCCCACACCACGGCGGCCACCCCGCTGTGGCTGTCCGAGGGCTACGCGGACTGGATCGGCTACCTGGGCACCGACCGCACCCCGACGGAGGCCGCCCCGGAACTGGCCCGCGCCGTCGGCGACGGCCACGTGCCCGCCGCGCTGCCCGCCGACAAGGACTTCGGCTTCACCAGCGACCCGACCGAGCTGGCCCGGGCCTACGAGAGCGGCTGGCTGGCCTGCCGCATGATCGCCGCCCAGTGGGGCCCGGCCCGGCTCGCCGCCTTCTACCGCGCCGTCGGCACCCACACCCAGCGCCCCGGCGCCGTCGAGGCCGCCCTGCGCCAGATCCTCGGCGTCAGCCCGGACACCTTCACGGCCCGCTGGCGCAAGTACCTCACGACCGAACTGCGCTGAGCAGGTGCCGTACCTGGCCACCATGGCCTTCAGGGCGAGACCGAGGTCTCCCGGGCCGGGGTCGGTGGGGTGGGGGTGGCCGGGGGGTGGGAGGTGGTCGTCTGCCACAGGCGGTGGGCCGCCAGCAGGGTCGCGGTGGCCAGCAGGCCGTTGCGGAGCAGCATGAGCGTGACGCCGTACCAGTCGCTCGACACCACGTGGACGAAGCCCACGGGGAACTCCAGGACCGTCAGGAAGGACGCCGCCAGGACGAGGAGCGCGGGCGCGGTCATCCGGGAGGCGCGGTGGGTGAGGCAGACGGCGGCCAGGCCGATCAGCCACACCAGGTACTGGGGGCTGAGCACCCGGCTGGTCAGCGTGAAGAGCAGGACGGCCGTCAGCGCCGCGTCCGCCAGGGTGTGCGGGGCGAAGCGCCGGGCCCGCAGCCGCCACAGCAGCAGCCAGCCGAACGCGCCCGCCGTCAGCGCCAGCGCCGCCGCGCTCACCTCGGGCACGTACGGGCCCAGGAACTCCAGCGACCCGTAGTTCAGCAGCACCTGCCCGCGCCAGCCGAAGTGCCGGGCCACATGGAAGACCAGGGCGCCCAGCGACTCCACCTCGGTGCCGCGCTCCCGCTGGAAGGTCAGGAAGGCGAACGCGCCCGGCATCGACACCGCGAACGCCGCCGCGAGCACGGCCCCGGTCACCACCGCCGACACCCAGGCCCGGCGCCGCACCGCACCGGCCAGCAGCAGCGCCGGCCACACCTTCAGCAGCGCCCCGAAGGCGGCCAGCGCGCCCATCACCCGGGGGTGCCGTGCCCCGGCCAGCAGCGCCGCGACCGCGACCGCGGTCACCATCACGTCGTAGCGCGCGTACACCGTCGGCCCGAGCAGCGGCACGCCCGCCACCCACACCCAGGCCCCGCGCCGCGACCGGCCGGGCCGCCGGGCCTGCCACAGCAGCAGGACCAGGACCGTCAGGTCGGCGAGGAACGCCAGGGCGAAGAAGGCGTGCGCGTACGACAGGAAGGGCAGCAGGGCGGGGGAGAGGATCGCCAGCGCGGCGGCCGGCGGGTACTGCCAGGTGACGTCGTCCCGCGGGAACGTGCCGTGGCGCAGCACCTCGTACCAGTTGTGGTAGATCACCGAGACGTCCGTGGTGACGTCCGGGCCCGGGAAGACGTACACCCCGAGGACGAAGAGCAGCAGCACCACCCGGGTGCCGCACCAGATCGCGAGCAGGTACGCCGGCGATCGCCGGGCGTCCTTGGTCTCCACGTGTTCCCCTGCCGTTCGACTCCGCTTCGCGTCCCGCGCCGCGCGACCATGATGTCCCGTGCGCCGGGGACCGTGCCAGCGCACCCGGCCCCGCCCGGTCCCGGCGAGCCGATTCGGTAGGGTCGGCGGCGATGCACAAGACCCTGATCGTGACCAACGACTTCCCGCCCCGGCCGGGCGGCATCCAGGCCTTCCTGCACAACATGGCCCTCCGCCTGGACCCCAGCCGGCTGGTCGTCTACGCCTCCACCTGGAAGCGGAGCCGGGAGGGCGTCGAGGCGACGGCCGCCTTCGACGCCGAGCAGCCCTTCACCGTCGTACGCGACCGTACGACCATGCTGCTGCCGACCCCCGGGGCGACCCGGCGCGCGGCCGGGCTGCTGCGCGAGCACGGCTGCACCTCGGTGTGGTTCGGGGCCGCGGCCCCGCTCGGGCTGATGGCGCCCGCGCTGCGCCGGGCCGGGGCCGAGCGCCTGGTGGCCACCACCCACGGGCACGAGGCCGGCTGGGCCCAGCTCCCCGCGGCCCGGCAGCTGCTGCGCCGGATCGGCGAGTCCACGGACACGCTCACCTACCTGGGCGAGTACACCCGCTCGCGGATCGCCGGCGCGCTCACCCCCGAGGCGGCCGGGCGCATGGTGCAGCTGCCGCCCGGCGTCGACGAGAAGACCTTCCACCCGGCCTCCGGCGGCGACGAGGTGCGCGCCCGGCTCGGCCTCACCGACCGCCCGGTCGTCGTCTGCGTCTCCCGGCTGGTGCCGCGCAAGGGCCAGGACACGCTGATCCAGGCCATGCCCCGGATCCTCGCCGCCGAGCCGGACGCCGTCCTGCTGATCGTCGGCGGCGGCCCCTACGAGCAGGACCTGCGCCGCCTCGCCCGGGACACCGGCGTGGACGCCTCGGTCCGCTTCACCGGCGCCGTCCCCTGGTCGGAGCTGCCCGCCCACTACGGCGCGGGCGACGTCTTCGCCATGCCCTGCCGCACCCGCCGCGGCGGCCTCGACGTCGAGGGCCTCGGCATCGTCTACCTGGAGGCCTCCGCGACCGGCCTGCCGGTCATCGCGGGCGACTCCGGCGGCGCACCGGACGCCGTCCTCGACGGAGAGACGGGCTGGGTGGTCCGCGGCGGCGAACCCCGCGACGTCGCCGACCGCGTCGTCACGCTGCTCGGCGACCCCGCGCTGCGCCGCCGGATGGGGGAGCGGGGCCGCCAGTGGGTGGAGGAGAAGTGGCGCTGGGACCTGCTGGCGGAGCGGTTGAGGGACCTGCTCTGACGAGTCGTCAGTTCCTGGCGGTCCGTCGACGACCCGACTCCTGACGGTCCGTCGATGAGTCAACTCCTGACGGACCGTCAACCGTCCACGCCGGGGCGGCCGTTCGATGCGACGGCCTACTTGGCGTAGATCGCCTCGATGTCGTCCGCGTAGTCCTTCGCCACCACGTTCCGCTTGAGCTTCAGCGACGGGGTGAGGTGGCCGGAGTCCTCCGTGAACTGGGACGAGAGGATGCGGAACTTGCGCACCGACTCGGCCTTGGACACCGCCGCGTTGCCGTCGTCCACGGCCTCCTGGATCACGGCGTTCAGCTCCGGGTCGTCGCGCAGGGACGCCGCGGTGGAACCCGCCGGCTTGCCGTGCTCCGTGGCCCAGCGCGCCAGGAACTCCTCGTCCAGCGTGATGAGCGCGCCGACGAACGGCCGCCCGTCGCCGACCACCATGCACTCCGCGACCAGCGCGTGCGCGCGGATCCGGTCCTCGATCACCGCGGGGGCCACGTTCTTGCCGCCGGCCGTGACGATGATCTCCTTCTTGCGGCCGGTGATCCGCAGGTACCCGTCCTCGTCCAGGGTGCCGATGTCGCCGGTGTGGAACCACCCGTCGGCCAGCGCCTCCGCCGTCGCGCCCGGGTTGTTCCAGTACTCCTTGAACAGGTGCTCGCCGTGCAGCAGCACCTCGCCGTCGTCCGCTATCCGCACCACCGAGCCCGGCAGCGGCTGTCCCACCGTGCCGATCTTCTGCCGGTCCCACGGGTTGAACGCGGTGGCCGCGCAGGACTCCGTCAGGCCGTAGCCCTCCAGCACCGTGAAGCCGATGCCCCGGAAGAAGTGGCCGAGCCGCTCGCCCAGCGGGGCGCCGCCGGAGATGGCGTACTCGCCCCGGCCGCCGAGGACCGCGCGCAGCTTGCCGTAGACCAGCTTGTCGAAGACCTTGTGCTTGAGCTTCAGCCCCAACGACGGCCCGGCCGGGGTGTCCTGGGCCCTGCTGTAGGCGATCGCGGTGTCGGACGCCTTGTCGAAGATGGCGCCCTTGCCGTCCGCCTGGGCCTTGGCCCGCGCGGAGTTGTAGACCTTCTCGAAGACGCGCGGCACACCGAGGATCAACGTCGGCCGGAACGAGGCGAGTTCGTCGGTGAGGTTCTTGATGTCCGGGACGCAGCCCAGCCTGATGGGCGCCATCATCGGCGCGATCTGCACCAGCCGTCCGAAGACGTGCGCGAGCGGGAGGAAGAGCAGCACCGAGCACTCGCCGGTGCGGAACAGCGGACGCAGCCGCTCCACGGCGTTGCCGCACTCCGCGAAGAAGCTGCGGTGGGTGAGGACACAGCCCTTGGGGCGCCCGGTGGTGCCGCTGGTGTAGACGATGGTGGCCGGGTCGTCGGCGCGGGCGAGCGAGGAGCGCTCGTCCACCGTCGCCTCCGAGACGTCCTGGCCGAGCCGTTCCAGCTCCTCCACCGCGCCGGCCTCGATCTGCCAGACGCTCTTCAGCGCGGGCAGCGAGTCGCGCACGGCGTCCACGGCGGCCGCGTGGGCGTCCAGCTCCACGATGCAGGCCGTCGCGCCCGAGTCGGAGAGGATCCACTGCACCTGCTCCGGCGAGCTGGTCTCGTACACCGGCACGGTCACCGCGCCCGCGCTCCAGATGGCGAAGTCGAGGAGCGTCCACTCGTAGCGCGTCCGGGACATCAGGGCCACGCGGTCGCCCGGCTGCACCCCGGCGGCGATGAGTCCCTTGGCGGCGGCGTGCACCTCGGCGAGGAACTTCCGGGCCGTCACGTCCTGCCAGGCACCGCCCGACTTGCGGGCGATGACGGCTACGTCGGGGTGCTGCGCGGCGTTTCTGCGGACGATGTCGGTCAGGTTGCCGTCGGCAGGGACCTCGTACAAAGCCGGAAGGCTGAACTCGCGCAAGACTGCTGCTCCTCATAGGGCGCCGGCGCCACGACGTTGTGTGATGCGACGGTCCGGTCCAAGGCTCGGGCTGGTGCTCGGGCCTACCGGTGGTCGAAACCCAGAGCACGACTGGACTGCCCGGACGTTACCCGTCGGTATGTGGTTCCCGACAGGGGGTTCCGGCCAGATGTTCGCTGCGTCACACACGTTGGCGTTCCTTCGCGCACAGTAGTCCACGGCCGCTCCGACCGGCGAGTAACCGCAGGCCACGACCGGGACTGTTCACCTGCCGCGCACACGCCTACGCTTGATCGCCATGGCATCCACACCCCCTCGAAGCAGCCGTCACCGCGTCCATGTGGTCAGCGACGTGCACGGCAACGCCCGGGACCTGGCGCGGGCCGGCGAGGGTGCCGATGCCCTGATCTGCCTGGGCGACCTCGTGCTCTTCCTCGACTACGCCGACCACGCGCGCGGCATCTTCCCCGACCTGTTCGGCAAGGAGAACGCCGACCGCATCGTGGAACTGCGCACCGCCCGGCGCTTCGAGGAGGCCCGCGCCTTCGGCGCCCGGCTGTGGAGCGGGATCGACGGCGACCGCTTCACGGCCATCGAGAAAGCGGTGCGCAAGCAGTACGCCGAACTCTTCGCCGCCTTCCCCACCCCGACGTACGCCACCTACGGCAACGTCGACATGCCGCAGCTGTGGCCGGAGTACGCCCGCCCCGGCACCACCGTCCTCGACGGCCGGCGGGTGGAGATCGGCGGCTGGACCTTCGGCTTCGTCGGCGGGGGCCTGCGCACGCCCATGCGGACGCCGTACGAGGTCTCCGACGAGGAGTACGCCGCGAAGATCGAGGCGGTGGGCGAGGTCGACGTGCTGTGCACGCACATCCCGCCGGAGGTGCCGGAGCTGGTCTACGACACCGTCGCGCGCCGCTTCGAGCGGGGGAGCCGGGCCCTGCTGGACGCCATCCGGCGCACCCGCCCGCGCTACTCGCTCTTCGGCCACGTCCACCAGCCGCTGGCGCGCAGGATGCGGATCGGGGCGACGGAGTGCGTGAACGTGGGGCACTTCGCGGGAACCGGGAGGCCGTGGGCCCTGGAGTGGTGACGGGCCGAAGGCGGGGGCGGGACGGGCGCACGGTAGCCTTCACGCTGCACACACGTGCGCAGGCCGCGCACGGCAGCAGTCTCTTCGGTCCGCATCTGGAGGAGCCACGACGATGGCGGAACACACCAGTTCGAGCATCACGATCGAGGCGGCTCCGGCCGACGTCATGGCGGTGATCGCCGACTTCGCGCGCTACCCGGACTGGACCGGTGAGGTGAAGGAGGCGGAGGTCCTCAGGACCGACGAGCGGGGGCGTGCCGAGCAGGTACGGCTCGTCATGGACGCCGGCGCGATCAAGGACGACCAGACGCTGGCGTACACCTGGGCCGGCGAGGACGAGGTCTCCTGGACGCTGGTCAAGTCCCAGATGCTGCGCTCCCTCGACGGCTCCTACCTCCTGAAGCCGACCGGCACGGGCGGCACCGAGGTCACCTACCAGCTCACCGTCGACGTCAAGATCCCCATGCTGGGCATGATCAAGCGCAAGGCGGAGAAGGTCATCATCGACCGCGCGCTGGCGGGCCTGAAGAAGCGCGTCGAATCCGCGTAGTCCGCCCCCCCGTCCGGCCGGCCGCGCACCCGGCGCCCGGTCCGCTCCGGGCCACGGCACCGCCGTCCCGCCTTCCGTTACCGTTCGACCCATGCGGACCATTTTGATCACGGGCCCGGGCGGCAGCGGGCGTACGACCGTCGCCGCCGCCACCGCGCTGCGTGCCGCCCGTGGGGGCTGTCGGACCTTGCTGCTGAGCGCCGAGCGGGCGGACACCCCGGGGACGCTGCTGGGCACGGCGACGGGACCGCGGCCCGTGGAGGCCGCGCCGCTGCTGACCGTCTGGCGGCCCGACGCCGCCGAAGGCTTCCGCCAGGACCTCGCCGACTTCCAGCGCCGTGCCGCCGGCGTACTCGACCTGCTCGGTGCCGCCCGCCTCGACGCGGAGGAGGTCACCCCGCTGCCCGGCGCCGAGGAGCTGACGTTCCTGCGCGCGCTGCGGGACGCCGCGCTCTGCGAGAAGTACGACCTGCTCGTCGTGGACCTGCCGCCGCTCCCGCAGGCGCTGGCCCTGCTCGCCCTCCCCGAGGAACTGCGCCGTTACCTGCGCCGCCTCCTGCCCCCCGAGCGCCAGGCGGCCCGCGCGCTGCGCCCCGTGCTGGGCCGGCTGGCCGGTGTCCCCATGCCCGCCGACTGGCTGTACGAGACGGCCGGCCGCTGGGACCTGGAGCTGGCCGCCGTGGAGGCCGTCCTCACCGACCCCGACACCGCCGTACGCCTCGTCGCCGAACCCGGCCCCGCCGCCGCCCGCGCCCTGCGCACCGCCGGCCTCGGCCTCGCCCTGCGCGGCCTGCGCACCGAGGCCCTCGTCGCCAACCGCGTCCTGCCCGGCACCGCCCCGGACGCCTGGCTCGCCGGCCTGGCCGCGCAGCAGCGCGAGGCGATCACGGAGTGGGAGGGGGAGTACGACGTGCACCCCGTGGCGCACCTCGGCCGCGACCCGCACGGCCCGGACGATCTCGCCGCCCTCGCGGTACCCGCCGTCACCGGGCCGGACCGCCCCGTCGAGTGGGCCGTCGCCGACCGGATCGCCGAGGACGGGGTGCTGGTCTGGCACATCCCGCTGCCCGGCGCCATACGGGAGGAACTCGACCTGATCCGGCGCGGCGACGAACTCGTGATCGCCGCGGGCCCCTTCCGGCGGATCGTCTCCCTGCCCTCCGCGCTGCGCCGCTGCACCGTCTCCGGCGCCGGCCTGCGCGAGGGCGAGCTGCGCGTGCGCTTCGCCCCGGATCCCGGCCTGTGGCCCGCCGCGGCCCGGTGAACCGGTGGCTCCCGTTCGGGTAACGTCGTAAGGGCGTACCGCAGTCAGGAGTCCGCCATGAGCGAAGAGCGCCCCGCCGAACCGCACGAGGAGCCGCGGGTGAGCGACGCCGACGCCTGGGCCACGGCCTGCGCCGAGGACCTGGAGGCCGAGAAGGCCCGCCGTCGCACCACCTACGGCCCGCCCCCCGGCTCGGCCGCGGAGGAACTGAGGAAACTCGTGGACACGGTGGCCGAGAAGCTGTCCGGCCTCCAGTCACCCCTCGGCGCCCTCGCCGGACCCGCCGCCCAGCAGATGGTCAAGCAGGTCGTCGAGCAGGCGAAGGCCGCCGTGGAGCCCGTCATGGAGCGCAACCCCGGCGTCTTCGACCACCTCGCCGCCGCGGGCAACGAGCTGCTCGCCGCCTACCGCTCCGCCGTCCAGTCCCAGGAACAGCGCTGGACCTCCGGCCCGGCCGACGTGGCGGACGAGTGGCGCGGGAAGCGGCCCGGCGAGGGCAAGGGCGGCGACGACCGCGGCGAGGGGACCGGCTCCGGAGAGCGCATCGACCTGGACTGAAGCCCTCACCGGCAAGGGCCTCGGGTACGGTTGGCCGTAGCGGGGCTCGACCGAAACTGAGGGATTCATGGGACTCACCATCGGCGTCGACATCGGCGGCACAAAGATCGCGGCCGGCGTGGTCGACGAGGAAGGCAACATCCTCTCGACCTTCAAGGTGCCGACCCCCACCACGCCCGAGGCCATCGTGGACGCCATCGCCTCCGCGGTGGAGGGCGCGCGTGCCGGACACGAGATCGTCGGCGTGGGCATCGGTGCGGCCGGTTACGTCAACCGGCAGCGCTCCACCGTCTACTTCGCCCCCAACATCGACTGGCGCAACGAGCCGCTCAAGGAAGAGGTCGAGGCCCGCACCGGTCTCCCGGTCGTGGTCGAGAACGACGCCAACGCCGCAGCCTGGGGCGAGTACAAGTTCGGCGCGGGCAAGGGCCATCGCAACGTCATCTGCATCACGCTCGGCACCGGCCTCGGCGGCGGCATCATCATCGGCAACAAGCTGCGCCGCGGCCACTTCGGCGTGGCCGCCGAGTTCGGTCACATCCGGATGGTGCCGGACGGCCTGCTGTGCGGCTGCGGTTCGCAGGGCTGCTGGGAGCAGTACGCCTCCGGGCGCGCCCTGGTCCGGTACGCCAAGCAGCGCGCCAACGCCACCCCCGAGAACGCGGAGCTGCTGCTCGCGCTCGGCGACGGCACTCCGGACGGCATCGAGGGCAAGCACATCTCCATGGCCGCCCGGCAGGGCGACCCGGTCGCCGTCGACTCCTACCGCGAGCTGGCCCGCTGGGCCGGCGCGGGTCTCGCCGACCTCGCCTCCCTCTTCGACCCCTCCGCCTTCATCGTCGGCGGCGGTCTCTCCGACGAGGGCGAGCTGGTCCTCGACCCGATCCGCAAGTCGTACAAGCGGTGGCTGGTCGGGGGCAACTGGCGGCCGGTGGCCGACGTGATCGCGGCCCAGCTCGGCAACAAGGCCGGCATGGTGGGCGCGGCCGACCTGGCCCGCGAGCCCGACCCGATCATGTAAGGGCGCGGAACAGCCCGGGGCGCGGGGTTTCGGGCGCGGCTGCCGGTCCGTCGTGGCGTGTCGTGCCACGCGGGGCAGCCGCGCATCGACGCACCCCCGCGCCCCTCGGGCGGGCGCGGTCGCCCGCCCGCGAAGGTGCGGCGTACATTGATCCACATGGCGCCGCTCCCCAACTCCCACACAGAGCCCGATGGTTCAGCCGTACTCCGCGTGCTGAGCTACAACATCCGCTCGATGCGCGACGACACCGACGCCCTCGCCCGGGTGATCACGGCCTGTGCCCCCGACCTGGTCCTCCTCCAGGAGGCCCCCCGCTTCTTCCGCTGGCGCAAGAAGCTCGCGCGGCTCGCCAGGGCGTCCGGTCTCGTCGTCCTCACCGGCGGCGCCACCGCGGCCGGCCCCGCGATCCTGTGCTCGCTGCGGGCCACCGTGGAGCGCACCGAGGACGTCCTGCTCCCCCTCACTCCCGGCCTGCACCGGCGCGGCCTGGCCACCGCGGTGGTTCGCTTCGGCGGCGCCCGGCTCGGGGTGATCAGCTGCCACCTCAGCCTCGACGACCAGGAGCGCTACGCCCAGGGCGGCCTGCTCCTCGACCGGCTCGACGGGCTGGGCGTGGAGCACGCCCTCGTGGGCGGCGATCTGAACGAGGGCCCCGCCGGCCGCACCTTCCACCTGCTCGCCGGTGCCCTTCAGGACGGCCGGGACGTGGCCCCGTGGGGTGGCGAGGAGACCTGGACGCGCGGCACGCCGGGGCGTCGTATCGACGCGGTGTTCGCCACCAAGGGGATCGAGGTCCTCGGCTGCGGGGTGCCGGTCGACCAGCCGGGCGTCACCCGCGCCGACCTGGCCGCCGCCACCGACCACCTCCCGGTCCTGGCCGCCCTGCGCGTCCCGGCCACCGAGCGGGAGAATCCCGCGCGTTAGGCCATAAGCCGGCCGTTAGGCCATAAGGGGGCCGTCGCGGTCAGACCACGGCCCCCCGCCCCGGATCGTCGTCGTCGTCCTCGTCCGTCCGCATCCGCGCCACCAGCGTGGCGAAGCCGCCGAGGAAGCCGCCGATGCCGAGGGTCGTCAGCCACCAGGTCATGTCCCAGCCGAGCAGCACCGCCACCAGCAGCAGGATCGGCCCGCCGACCACGCCCAGCCACGCGAACTTCGACGTGGTGTCGCCGGTCTCCAGCGGTGGCGGCTCGGGCGGGACGAAGTGGCCCTCGTCGTCCTCGTCGAAGTCGTCCTCGGACGGTTCCGGCGCACGGTAGTCGCGGGGGCCGACGCCGGGCGCGAAGGAGACGGAGCTGCCCAGCGGCCGGGCGGGCCGCCGCTCCCCGGAACCCTCGCCGCCCTCGCCGCCCTCGTCCTTTGGCGGGGTGTCCTTCTCCGGGGGCGCGTCCTTCTCCAGCAGCGCGAGGTCCTCCACCGGCTTGAAGGGCCTGCTGCCCGGCGGGTCCGGCGGCTCCTCGCCGTACCCGGCCACGATGGCCCGCCAGGCGGCGTCCTCGTCGAAACGCAGCCCGTTCTCCTCCGGCTCCCGGTCCTGCCGGTCCTCCCGGTCCTCGCGGCCCTCGGGACCCGGGTCGTGCTCAGCCAACTGCGGCCGTCCCTTCCTTGCCCGGAATCGGTGCGAGCCGGCCGATGAATCCGAGGCTCTCCTCGAAGATCCGGTCCGCGTCCACGTCCAACGTCGCGACGTGGTAGCTGTGTTCCAGCACGATCTCCCGGACGTCCACGGACGAGATCCGGTCGAGCACCCTGGCGGAGTCGACCGCCGGTACGACATGGTCCTGGACGCTGCGCAGCAGCAGCAACGGCTGGGCGACCCGGGGCAGCTCGCCGTCCAGCCGGCGCAGGAACCGGCGCAGCGAGTGCGCCGCGTGCAGCGGCACCCGGTCGTAACCCGTCTCGGCCGAGCCGCCCTTGGCGATGTCGCTGGCGATGCCCTTGGTGCTGCGCACCAGGTGCCGGGCCACGGGAAGGGCGTACGCCGACAGGCCGTGGATCCTGTTCGCCGGGTTGACGACGACCACGCCGCTGATCCGCTCGCCGTGCAGGGCGGCCAGCCGCAGCGCGAGGGCGCCGCCCATCGACAGGCCCGCGACGAACACCTGGGAGCAGCGGTCGGACAGCAGCCGCAGCTCGCGGTCCACCTCCGCGTACCAGTCCTGCCAGCCCGTGAGCTGCATGTCCTCCCAGCGCGTGCCGTGGCCGGGCAGCAGGGGCAGCGACACGGTCAGGCCGTGCGCCGCGTGGTGCTCCGCCCAGGGGCGCAGTGACTGGGGCGAGCCGGTGAAGCCGTGGCAGAAGAGGACGCCCACCTCGCCGCCGGAGTGGCGGTACGGCTCGGCTCCGGGGAGAACCGGCACCTTCGACGCTCCTGTTCCTGGGGAAGGGCCCCGCCGCCGTCCGGCCGGGGCGTTGAGAACGCGCGGATGTGCTTCACCGTACGCGACCGCACGGACACCGACCAGGGCCGTCGGGTGCTTTGGCGGTCCAGGGGGTTAAGGTCTGTGCGACGGAAACGGGAGGCACAGGGGTGTTGTACGGCACGATGAAGCTCGCCATCGGAGGGCCGCTGAAGCTCGCCTTCCGGCCGTGGGTGGAGGGGCTGGAGAACATTCCGGCCACGGGACCGGCCATCCTGGCCAGCAACCACCTCTCCTTCTCCGACTCGTTCTTCCTGCCCACGATGCTGGACCGCAAGGTCACCTTCATCGCGAAGGCCGAGTACTTCACCACGCCCGGAGTGAAGGGCCGGCTCACCGCCGCCTTCTTCAAGGGCGTCGGCCAGCTCCCGGTGGACCGCTCCGGAGCGCGCGGCGCGGGCGAGGCGGCCATCAAGAGCGGCATCGAGGTGCTGGAGCGCGGCGAACTCTTCGGCATCTATCCGGAGGGCACCCGCTCGCCCGACGGCCGGCTCTACCGGGGCAAGCCCGGGGGCCTCGCGCGCGTGGCGCTCGCGACCGGCGCGCCGGTGATCCCGGTGGCGATGATCGACACCGAGAAGATCCAGCCGCCCGGCAAGGTGATGCCGAAGCTGATGCGGCCCGGCATCCGCATCGGCAAGCCCCTCGACTTCAGCCGCTACCAGGGCATGGAGCAGGACCGCTTCGTGCTGCGCGCGCTGACCGACGAGGTCATGTACGAGATCATGAAGCTGTCCGGCCAGGAGTACGTCGACGTCTACGCGACCGCCGCCAAACGGCAGATGGCGGAGGAGGCGAAGGCGGCCAAGGCGGCCAAGGAGGCCGAGAAGAGCGCCAGGGAAGCCGAGAAGGCCGAGAAGGCCGAGAAGGCCGAGAAGAGCAGGGACGCCGGGAGCGAGTAGGCGCCACCGGGGGCCTGCGGGGGGACGGGGGACACGGGGGAGATGGCCGGGCGCGAGCGCGTGCTGAGGATGTCGGTGGAGCTGCCGCTGTGGCGGGCGCTCGCGGGGTACCGCGTGCTGACCATGCTGTACGCGGTCGGCCTGTGCGTCACCTCGTACGAGAACTTCACCCGTCCGTGGATCGCGGTCGGCTACGACGCCGTCCTCGCCGTGTGGACCCTCGCCACCCTGCCGCGGGTGCGGGGCGCGGCGAGCTGCACCCGGTGGTTCCTCGCCACCGATCTGGCCATCGCCCTCGCGGGCGTCCTGCTCACCGGGTTCGCCGACAGCCACCAGCGGATCGCGGGCGGCCCCACCCTGCCGACGATATGGACCGGCGGCGCGGTCCTCGCCTTCGCGGTCAAGGGTGGCTGGCGCTGGGCCGCCGTCGCCTCCACGGCGGTGGCCGCCGCCAACCTCGTCGAGCGCGGCCAGCCCGCCCGGGACACCGTGCACAGCCTGATCCTCGTCTGGGTGGCCTCCATCGGCATCGGCTACGTGGTGGAGGTGGCCCGCGCCTCCGAGCGCACCCTCGCCCGCGCCCTGGAGATCGAGGCCGCGACCCGGGAGCGGGAGCGGCTGGCGAGGGACATCCACGACAGCGTGCTCCAGGTCCTGGCGATGGTGAAGCGGCGCGGCACCGCCCTCGGCGGCGAGGCGGCCGAGCTGGGCAGGCTGGCCGGGGAACAGGAGGTGGCCCTGCGCACCCTGGTCTCCCGCGGCCTGCCGCCGGTGCCCCGCGGCGCCGGGGACACCGCCGTACGCGTGACCGGGGAGCCGGAGGAGCAGGGCCCGGTCGATCTGCGCACCCTCCTCGCCCCGTACGCCCGCGACCGGGTGAGCCTGGCCGAGCCCGGCGCCCCGGTGCCGCTGCCGCCGGCCGCCGCCCGGGAGCTGGCAGCGGCCGTCGGGGCCGCCCTGGACAATGTGCGCAGGCACGCCGGCGAGGGGGCGCGGGCCTGGATCCTGGTGGAGGACGAACCGGCGGACGTCCTCGTCACCGTCCGGGACGACGGCCCCGGCATCCCCGAGGGACGGCTCGCCGAGGCCGAGGGCGAGGGCCGGCTCGGCGTCGCCCAGTCCATCCGGGGCAGGCTGCGCGACCTCGGCGGCAGCGCCGAGCTGGTCTCGGTGCCCGGCCAGGGCACGGAGG
The DNA here is from genome assembly GCF_040706415.1 of Streptomyces sp. NPDC048106. Taxonomy (NCBI): domain Bacteria; kingdom Bacillati; phylum Actinomycetota; class Actinomycetes; order Kitasatosporales; family Streptomycetaceae; genus Streptomyces; species Streptomyces sp. NPDC048106. The sequence goes on from NZ_JBEZND010000004.1 coordinate 75,322, forward strand.
TCGAACTGAAGGTACCGAAGGGCGCCGTGGCGGCGCGGGGGAAGAAGACGGAGCGGCGATGACACAGCGGCAGGAACCGATCAGGGTCATGGTGGTGGACGACCACCCCATGTGGCGCGACGCGGTCGCCCGGGACCTGGCCGAGGCCGGGTTCGAGGTGGTCGCCACCGCCGGCGACGGCGACCAGGCCGTGCGCCGGGCCAAGGCCGCCGCCCCCGACGTGCTGGTCCTGGACCTCAACCTGCCCGCCAGGCCCGGCGTCCAGGTGTGCGGCGAACTGGTCGCGCACAACCCGGCGTTGCGCGTCCTGGTGCTGTCCGCGAGCGGTGAGCACGCCGATGTCCTGGAGGCGGTGAAGTCCGGCGCGACCGGCTACCTGCTGAAGTCCGCGTCCACCGCGGAACTGCTGGACGCGGTGCGCCGTACGGCCGCCGGCGACCCGGTGTTCACACCGGGCCTCGCCGGACTGGTCCTCGGCGAGTACCGCCGCCTGGCCGCCGAACCGGCGCCCGCCCCCGGCGCCGACGAGCCGGGCGCGCCCCGGCTGACCGAGCGGGAGACGGAGGTGCTCAGGCTGGTCGCCAAGGGCCTGAGCTACAAGCAGATCGCCGAACGCCTCGTCATCTCCCACCGCACCGTGCAGAACCACGTCCAGAACACCCTCGGCAAGCTCCAACTCCACAACCGCGTCGAGCTGGTGAGGTACGCGATCGAGCGCGGTCTCGACGAGGAGTAGCCCGCCGCTCCCGCGACCGCGCCCCCGACTCCGGTGTGAATCCACCTGATTCACCCGTACCGCCTCTCCCGATGTGACACGCATCACCATTAGCGTGACGAAGCGTCAGGCACTGCGGGTGAAGGGACATTTCCATGCGGGTCGGAGTACTGACCGGAGGCGGCGACTGCCCCGGGCTCAACGCCGTCATCCGGGGCATCGTGCGCAAGGGCGCACAGGAGTACGACTACGAGTTCGTCGGCTTCCGGGACGGCTGGCGGGGCCCCCTCGAAGGCCGCGCCGTCCGCCTCGACATCCCCGCCGTGCGCGGCATCCTGCCCCGCGGCGGCACCATCCTCGGCTCCTCCAGGACCAACCCCCTCAAGATCGAGGGCGGCATCCGCCGGATCAAGGACAACCTCGCCAAGCAGGAGGTCGAGGCCCTGATCGCGATCGGCGGCGAGGACACCCTCGGGGTGGCCGCGCGGCTGTCCGACGAGTACGGCGTGCCGTGCGTCGGCGTGCCCAAGACCATCGACAACGACCTGTCCGCCACCGACTACACCTTCGGCTTCGACACCGCCGTCAACATCGCCACCGAGGCCATCGACCGGCTGCACACCACCGCCGAGTCCCACATGCGGGTCCTGGTCTGCGAGGTGATGGGCCGGCACGCCGGCTGGATCGCCCTGCACTCGGGCCTCGCCGGCGGTGCCAACGTCATCCTCATCCCCGAGCAGCGCTTCGACCTCGACCAGGTGTGCGCCTGGATCACCTCCCGCTTCAAGGCGTCGTACGCCCCGATCGTGGTGGTCGCCGAGGGCGCCATGCCCAAGGACGGCGACATGGTGCTCAAGGACCAGTCGCTGGACTCCTTCGGGCATGTGCGGCTGTCCGGGGTCGGCGAGTGGCTGGCCAAGGAGATCGAGAAGCGCACCGGCAAGGAGGCCCGCACCACCGTCCTCGGGCACATCCAGCGCGGCGGCACCCCCAGCGCCTTCGACCGCTGGCTCGCCACCCGCTTCGGGCTGCACGCCGTGGACTGCGTCCGCGACGGCGACTTCGGCAAGATGGTCGCCCTGCGCGGCACCGACGTCGTGCGTGTGCCCCTCACCGAGGCGACCGCCAAGCTGAAGACGGTCGACCCGAAGCTCTACGAGGAGGTCGGGGTGTTCTTCGGCTGAGACGCCGTAGCCGGGCTGTGGGCCGCACCGCCGGCCCGCAGCCGCTCCGTCAACTCCCCTACGATCGCCGACCCGTTGATCGTCAGCACCGACTCCGGGTGGAACTGCACGCCCGCGAAACCGGGGCCCCGTACGGCGTGCAGCTCGCCGTTCGCCGCCCGGCTCACCTCGACGCCGTGCGCCGCCAGCTCCCGCTCCGCCTCCTCGTCGCAGCGGGCGGTGAAGCTGTTGTAGAAGCCGACCGTCTCGGGGCGTCCGAACAGCTCGATCTCCGTCTGCGCCCCCTGGTACGGCACCTGCTTGCGGACGATGTCCAGCCCCAGCTCCGCCGCGATCAGCTCATGGCCGAGGCAGACGCCCAGCACCCCGTGCCGGTGCTCCCGGAGCACGTCGGCGGTGAGCGCCCGCAGGAACCGCATCTTCGGATCGGCCAGGTCGCGGGGGTCGCCGGGGCCGGGGCCCAGCACCACCGGGCCCTCGTGCGCGAGCACCGCGGCCCGCAGCCCCGGCGCGTCGTACCGCCGTACCGTCACCTCCAGGCCCGTCGAGCGCAGCAGGTGGGCCAGCATCGCGGTGAAGGTGTCCTCGCCGTCGACCACCAGGGCGTGACCGGTCACCGCCGCGGCCGGCTGCCGCATCCGCAGCCAGAACGGGGCGAGCGCGGCCCGCCGTCCGTCCAGCGCGGCCCGCACCCGGGGGTCGTCGGCCAGCCGGGGCAGCTCCCGCTCCGCGCGCGGCCGCCCCGGCCGCACCCCGAGCGCCGCGAGCACGCCGGCCGCCTTCGCGTGCGTCTCGGCGACCTCGCCCGCCGGGTCCGAGCCGCGCACCAGCGTGGCCCCGACGGGCACCCGCAGCCGCCCGTCCGCGTCGATGTCGGCGGTGCGGATCAGGATGGGGGAGTCGAGGGTCGCCGCGCCGCCCGCGTCCTTGCCGAGAAGGGCCAGCGCACCGGCGTAGTACCCCCGCCCCCCGACCTCGTGCCGCTCGATCACCCGGCACGCGTTCTGCACCGGCGACCCGGTGACCGTCGCCGCGAACATGGTCTCCCGCAGCACCTCCCGGACGTCCAGGGAGGATCTGCCGCGCAGCTCGTACTCGGTGTGCGCCAGGTGGGCCATCTCCTTCAGACGCGGCCCGACGACGACCCCGCCCATGTCGCCGACGGTGCACATCATCTTCAGCTCCTCGTCGACGACCATCGACAGCTCCTCGATCTCCTTGCGGTCGGCGAGGAAGCCGAGGAGGTGCTCCGGCGTCGGGCCCCCGGCGGGGTAGCGGTAGGTCCCGCTGATCGGGTTCATGACGACCGTGCCGCCGGTCATCCGCACATGCGCCTCCGGGCTCGCGCCGACCAGCGTGCGGGTCCCGGTGTGCACCACGAACGTCCAGTACGCCCCGCGCTCGCCCTCCAGCAGCCGCCGGAACAGCGCCAGGGCGTCCGCGCGCCCGAACCCCGGCACCGTGCCCCGGTACGTCCGCCGGATCACGAAGTTCGCGCCCTCGCCCCGGCCGATCTCCTGCTCCAGGACCCGCCCGACGATCCCGGCGTACTCCTCGTCGTCCACGTCGAAGCCGCCGTCCTCGACCCGCACGTCGTGTCCGGGCAGCCGCGACAGCGCCTCGGCCACCGGGAGCTCGTACGACTCCTCGGGCGTCAGCACCAGGAGCGGGGTGCCGTCGTCGCGGACGTCGAAGCCGCGCTCGCGGATCTGCCGGAACGGCACCAGGGCGAGGCCCGTCTCCGGCAGCTCGGCGAGCCGCTCCCGGCGCTCGACCGGGCCGATCAGCACCTCCACCGGGTGCTCGGCGCGGCCGGGCACGCGGCGGCGCAGCAGGGCGAAGGGGCGGGGGTCGGACAGCAGGTCCATGAGGTCCACGGGCGGGCTCCTACTCGATCGGGTGAGGGAGAGGAACGGCCCCGGAAACACCGAAGGCCGCCCCTCGGGCGGCCTTCGCGAAGTCTGGGTGCGCGCGATCAGTGGGCCGCCGGAGAAGCGGTCCACCACCAGTTCTGGTCGGAAAGCGCGAACATGCCGAAGACCCTACCGCACACCCTGTCCACGAGGCAGTCGCCGCGTCTCACTTTTCGGGCGACTCGTGGAACAGGGGACACGACCCCGTAATGTGTACGAGGTGACCGTGAACGCTAAGACCAGCGCGAGCGCTGGCAACACCTGGCGAGACCTGCCCGCGGCGCAGCAGCCCGAGTACCCCGACCCCGAGGCTCTGCGCGCAGTGATCGCGGACCTCGAGTCGTATCCGCCGCTCGTCTTCGCGGGCGAGTGCGACCAGCTGCGCGCCCGGATGGCGGCCGTCGCCAAGGGAGAGGCGTTCCTCCTCCAGGGCGGCGACTGCGCCGAGGCGTTCGACGCGGTGTCCGCCGACCAGATCCGGCAGAAGCTCAAGACGCTGCTCCAGATGGGCGCCGTCCTCACCTACGCGGCCTCCGTGCCCGTCGTGAAGGTCGGCCGGATCGCCGGGCAGTACTCCAAGCCGCGCTCCAAGCCCACCGAGACCCGCGACGGCGTGACGCTGCCGACCTACCGGGGCGACTCGGTCAACGGCTTCGACTTCACCGAGGCCAGCCGCGTCCCGGACCCGGAGCGGCTGAAGCGGATGTACCACGCCTCGGCGTCCACGCTGAACCTGGTCCGCGCCTTCACCACCGGCGGGTACGCCGACCTGCGCCAGGTGCACGCCTGGAACCAGGACTTCGTGAAGACCTCCCCCTCCGGCCAGCGCTACGAGCAGCTGGCCCGGGAGATCGACAGCGCGCTGAACTTCATGCGGGCCTGCGGCACCGACCCGGAGGAGTTCAAGACCGTCGAGTTCTTCTCCTCGCACGAGGCGCTGCTGCTGGACTACGAGTCCGCCCTGACCCGGGTCGACTCCCGCACCGGCAGGCTGTACGACGTCTCCGCGCACATGGTGTGGATCGGTGAGCGCACCCGCCAGCTCGACCACGCGCACATCGAGTTCGCCTCGAAGATCCGCAACCCGATCGGCATCAAGCTCGGCCCCACCACCACGGCCGAGGAGGCGCTGCGCTACATCGACCGCCTCGACCCCGAGCGGGAGCCGGGCCGGCTGACCTTCATCGTCCGCATGGGCGCCGACAAGATCCGCGACCGGCTGCCCGAGCTGGTCGAGAAGGTCACGGCGTCCGGCGCGACGGTGGCCTGGGTGACCGACCCGATGCACGGCAACACCTTCGAGGCGGCCTCCGGGCACAAGACCCGCCGCTTCGACGACGTGCTCGACGAGGTCAAGGGCTTCTTCGAGGTGCACAAGGGCCTCGGCACCCACCCGGGCGGCATCCACGTGGAGCTGACCGGCGACGACGTCACGGAGTGCGTGGGCGGCGGCGACGAGATCTTCGTCGACGACCTGCACCAGCGCTACGAGACGGCTTGCGACCCCCGGCTCAACCGCAGCCAGTCCCTGGACCTGGCGTTCCTGGTCGCGGAGATGTACCGGGACCAGTGAGCACCGCGCCCTTCGACGAAGGGCGTTCCGGAGCGCGCGTCTGGGGCGCGGATCACATGGGATCCGCGCCCTCGCCCTTTTGCGGCCGCGAAGCGACGGGTAAGGTTAGGTTTGCCTCACCGGGAACGGGATGGCAGAGTCACGGCGATCCCGTCGGGAGGTGAGTCCGCGTGTACGTGTGCAGTTGCTTCGGCATCACCGAGGCCCAGGTCAAGCAGCATGCGGAGGACGGCGCCTGCACCCCGCGCCAGATCGCCTCGGCGTGCAAGGCGGGCACGGACTGCGGCGGCTGCGTGCGCCGCATCCAGGCCCTGCTCGGCCGGGGCGCCTGCCCCCGCCGCGAGCTGATCGACCGACGCGCGCCCGCGCCGCTGGAGCGGCTGGGCGAGACGGCCGACCGGCTGGACGACGCCGCCTAGCGGCCCCCGGCCCCCGGCGCCCGGCCCCTACGCGTCCGGCTGGGTCTGCTCGATCACCGTCGAGATGTAGAGCGCCTCGCCCAGCTTGTCCACCAGTTCGAGCTGGGTGTCCAGGTAGTCGATGTGCAGCTCCTCGTCGGCGAGGATGGTCTCGAAGACGTTCGCGGACGTGATGTCGTCCTTCTCGCGCATGATCCGCACGCCCCGGCGCAGCCGGTCGATCGCCTCGACCTCGACCTGCCGGTCCGCCTCGAACATCTCCCTGACGGTCTGCCCCACCCGGACATGGAAGAGCCGCTGGTAGTTCGGCAGCCCGTCGAGCAGCAGGATGCGGTCGGTCAGGAGTTCCGCGTGCCGCATCTCGTCGAAGGACTCGGCGCGGGTGTACCGGGCGAGCTTGGACCAGCCCTTGTGGTCCTGGAGCTTGGCGTGCAGGAAGTACTGGTTGATCGCCGTCAGCTCGGCGGTCAGCTGTTCGTTGAGCAGTTCGATGATCTCCGGGTCGCCCTCCATCGCGGCGGCTCCTTCCACGCGGACGTCTCCCACACGGCTGTCGGGGGAGGTGAGGGCCGCATGATTGCATCGGAGGAGAAGATCGTCCAGTAAGTGCGGACTTAGTAAATGTGTTGATGTCTGATGATGTCTGCCCGTTTTGCCGGGGGGCGGTCGGGGGCACCGCCCGAGGTCTGTCAGGATGGAGACATGGGTCATCCGGTGGAGCGAGAGTCTGGAGCAGCGGCAGGGTCCGGGCTTCCGCCGGGGCAGCGACTCCAGCGCGGCTGGCCGGTCACGCACTACGGACCCGTCCCCAAGTTCCGGCCCGAGCGCTGGGACTTCCGGGTGTTCGGCGCCACCGCCGACGGCGAGAAGCACTGCTGGAACCACGAGGAGTTCACGGCCCTGCCGTACGCCACCGTGGTGGCCGACCTGCACTGCGTGACCAAGTTCAGCATGCTGGGCGCGGAGTGGGGCGGGGTCCCGGCGGCCACGATCGTGGAGCTGGCCCCGCCGGCCCCTGACGTCACCCATGTGATGGTCTGGGCGGAGTACGGCTTCAGCTCCAACCTCCGCCTCACGGACTTCCTCTCCGACCGCGCCCTCTTCGCCACCCACAAGGACGGCGAACTCCTCACCGCCGAGCACGGCTTCCCGGTCCGCCTGATCGTGCCCCATCTGTACGCCTGGAAGGGGCCCAAGTGGGTGCGGGGGGTCGAGTACATGACGGCCGACCGGCGCGGGTTCTGGGAGGAGCGGGGGTACCACAACGTGGGTGACCCGTGGAAGGAACAGCGCTACTCGTACCAGGAGGAGCCGGGGGAGGGGCCGGAGCTGTGACGACGGGCCGGTCCGCCGCCCCGACGGCTCCGGCCGGCCGTCTCCGAGGCCGCGCCGATCGTCGCCGAGGCCCGGTCAGCCGTCCCTGAGGCGCTTGAGCCGGGCCACGTCCGCGGCGTGGCCCTCCTGGCCGCCCGGCGTCTCGATGACCAGCGGGACGCCCGCGGTCGCCGGATGGCGCATCAGGGCGCGGAAGGGCTCCTCGCCGATGTGGCCGGAGCCGATGTTCTCGTGCCGGTCCTTGTGCGCGCCGACCACGTCCTTGGAGTCGTTGGCGTGGATCAGCTTCAGCCGGCCCTCGCCGACGGTCTCCACCAGCAGGTCGAGGGTCTGGCGCATGCCGGCCGGGCCGGTCAGGTCGTGCCCGGCGGCGAAGATGTGGCAGGTGTCCAGGCACACGCCCAGCTTCGGATGGGCGTCCAGTGCCTCGAAGTACGGCCCGAAGTCCCAGGTCCGCGAGCACAGCGAGGCGCCCTGCCCCGCGGTGGACTCCAGCAGCAGGAACGGGTCGTCGTCATGGGTCAGCTCGTCCAGCAGCGGCAGCATGTGCTCCCGCACCTGCTTCAGCGCCACCTCCCGGGCCCGCCCGCCGGTCGCGCTGCCGGTGTGCACCACCACACCGAGCGCGCCGATCTCCCGCCCCCGCCGCAGCGAGTGCCGCAGCGATTCCACCGACTTCTCCACGGTCGCCTCGGTGTGCGAGCCGAAGTTGATCAGGTAGGGGGCGTGGACGTACGCCGGGACCGACTCCTCGGCGCAGGCCGCGCGAAAGGCCTCGTCCTGCTTCGGGTTCCCGGCGGGGGTGGCCCAGCCGCGCGGGTTGGCCACGAAGACCTGCACGGTCTCCGCCTTCAGCGCACGGGCGTACGACAGCCCCACGGAGTGCAGGCCGCCGGCCACCGGGACATGGCCGCCGACGGGATTGCGCAGGGGGGAGGAGGGTTCGGGACTCACCCGTTCAGGGTGTCATGTCCGCCGGGGCGCCCGGACCGGGGCCCGGCGTGAACCCCGTCACCGGACTCCCGGGCTCCCGTACTCACGGACTCCCGTACTCACGGACTCCCGGACTCAGGCGGACTCACCGGATGGTGATCGTGATCGTGGACCCCTTGGGCGCGGTCCCGCCGCCCTCGACGGACTGCTTCTTCACGGTGTCGCCGAACAGCCCGAGGATCCCGCGGTCCTCCTGGACCTTGAACCCCGCGTCCTCCAGCGCCTGGTGGGCCTCGTCGACGCTGTCGCCCGTCACGTCCGGGACCTCGATCATCTGCGGGCCCTTGGACAGGGTGAGCGTCACCGTGTCGCCCACGGCGGCCTGTCCGCCCTCGCCGGGGCTCTGCCGGGCCACCTTGCCCTTGTCGTACTCGGAGTTGACCTGCCCGCTCGCGATCTCCACCTTGAGCCCGGCGCCCGTCAGCTCCTGCCGCGCGTCGGCCGGGTCCTCGCCGGTGACGTCCGGCACGTCGACGGGGCTGCCCTTGCTGACGATCAGCGCGATCGCCGAGCCCGCGTGCCGCTCGGTGCCCGGCACCGGGACCGTGGAGACCACGGCGCCCTGGTCGACGGCGTCGCTGAAGCGCCGGGTGACCATGCCCGGCTCCAGCCCGGCCGCCCTGAGCTTCTGCCGGGCCTTCGCGAGCGGCAGGTTGACGAGGTCCGGCACCTTGACCGTCTCCGGGCCGAGCGAGACGGTCAGCGTCACCGCGTCGTGGTCCCGGATCCGGGCCCCGGGCGCCGGGTCGGTGCTGATCACGCTGCCGCGCTCGACGGTGTCGTCGTAGGTCCGCCTGACCGTGCCGACGTCGAGCCCGGCCGACTTCAGCCGGTCCCTCGCCTGCGCCTCGGTCTTCGTCAGCAGCGGGGGGACCTTGGTGAACTGTCCCGAGTTGATGTACCAGACCCCGGTGCCGGCGCCGAGCACCAGGAGCACGGCGATGGCGAGGGTGAGCATGAGCCGCCGGGACCGGCGCGGGGGCGGCACGGGCGCGGTCCGGAACCGGGCGGTGGGGCTGTCGCCGTCGCCGGCGCCGTCCTCGTTCACGGGAAGCGGCCTGGGCACCGTCAGCGCGCGGGGGATCACGCTCGTGCGGTTCTCCGCGTTCTCGTGCTCCACCGTCCGCGCCTGGGGCGGTACGGCGTCGAGCTGCTCCGCGGTCAGCGCCGCGTGGGCCTCGCGGGCCAGGGCGAGCAGCGCGACCGCGTCGTACGGGCGCACCTCGGGGGTGCGGGCGGTGGCCGCCGCGACCAGCTCGTCCAGCGGGGGCGCCAGCCCCGGCACCAGGGCCGAGGGCGGCGGCACGTCCTCGTTTATGTGCCGGTAGAGCACCTGGGCGGGGGAGTCCCCGGAGTGCGGCTTCGCGCCGGTCAGCATCTCGTAGAGGACGACCCCGCAGGCGTACACGTCGACGCGCGGGTCGGTGGTGCCCTGGTCGAGCTGCTCCGGGGCGAGGTAGGCGACGGTGCCGAGCACGGCACCGGTCGTACTGGTCACCGTGTCCACCGAGCGGACCAGGCCGAAGTCGGCGACCTTGACCCGGCCGTCGTCGCCTATCAGCACGTTCTCGGGCTTCATGTCCCGGTGCACGAAACCGGCCCGGTGCGCGGCGCCGAGCGCGGCGAGCACCGGCTCCAGGATGTCCAGCGCGGCGCGCGGCCGCAGCGCCCCGCGCTCGCGCAGCACGTCCCGCAGGGTGCACCCGGCGACGTACTCCATCGCCATGTACACATACGACGCGTCGGTGCCCTGGTCGAAGACCTGCACCACGTTGGGGTGGTCGAGCCGCGCGGCGGACTTCGCCTCCCGGATGAACCGCTCCACGAACGCCCCGTCGGCCGCCAGCGCCGGGTGCATCACCTTCAGCGCCAGCACCCGGTCCAGACGCGTGTCCAGTGCCCGGTACACCGTCGCCATCCCACCGGCCGCGATCCGCGCGTCCACGCGGTACCGGCCGTCGAGCACGTGCCCGACGAGGGCGTCCTGAAGGGTCATGTCCACACGCCGAGTCTACGAGCCCGCACCGGCGTCCCGGCCCCGCCGGGAGCCCCCACCGGCCCACTGGAGCGGACCTGTGACGCTTCCCACGCGGGGACGGGATAATTCCGCGGCCGAGAGCAGGCCGGGGAACCGGTATCGGCTCAGAACGCGGGACGCTCGGGGTCGAGCGCGGCCAGCCCCTCCGCGGGAGACGACGCCTGCGCCCAGTACCGGCGGGGGATCCGCCCCGCCACCCGGGCCAGCCGCCCCGCCTGAACCGCGTGCCGCATCGCCGCCGCCATCACCTCCGGCTCCTGCGCCCGCGTCACCGCCGACGCCAGCATCACCCCGGCGCACCCCAGCTCCATCGCCAGCGCCACGTCCGACGCCGTCCCCGCTCCCGCGTCCAGGATCACCGGCACCCCCGCCCGCTCCACGATGAGCTGGAAGTTGTGCGGGTTGCGGATGCCGAGCCCCGACCCGATCGGCGACCCCAGCGGCATCACCGCCGCGCACCCCACGTCCTCCAGCTTCCGCGCGAGCACGGGATCGTCGTTGGTGTACGGCAGCACCGTGAACCCGTCGTCCACCAGCGTCTCCGCCGCCTCCAGCAGCTCCACCGGATCCGGCAGCAGCGTCCGCTCGTCGGCGATGACCTCCAGCTTCACCAGCGAGGTGCCCAGCGCCTCCCGGGCGAGCCGCGCCGTGAGCACGGCCTCCCCGGCGGTGAAACACCCCGCCGTGTTGGGCAGCACCCGGATGCCGAGCTTCGTCAGCACGGACAGCACCGAGCCGTGCACGGACGGATCCACCCGCCGCATCGCGACCGTGGTCAGCTCCGTCCCGGACGCGACCAGCGCCCGCTCCAGCGTCTCCAGGCTGGGCGCGCCGCCCGTCCCCATGATCAACCGCGACCCGAAGGCCGTACCCCCGATGACAAGGCGATCGTCGCTCATCGGTCAGCCCCCCTGCACCGCGGTGAGCACCTCGACGCGGTCGCCCTCGGCGAGCGCCGTCCCCGTCCACAGCGACCGCGGCACGACCGTCTCGTTGACGGCGGCCGCCACCCCGGAAGGTGCCCGCACGAGGGACCGTACGACGGCGTCGAGCACGGTCCCCGGCGCGACCTCGCGGCGCTGCCCGTTGACGGAGATGGTGATGGCGGACGACACGGCGCTCATACGGGCTGCTCCACTCGCTGCGTGCGGAGCGCGCCGAAGCGCTCCGGTGTGAACGGACGGGCTTCCTCGGGCAGCGGGCCACCGGCCAGCAACTGCCCCATCACATCCCCGGTGACCGGCGTGAGCAGCACCCCGTTGCGGTGGTGCCCGGTCGCCAGCAGCAGCCCCTCGATCCCGGACGGCCCGAGCAGCGGCGCGTTGTCGGGGGACCCGGGCCGCAGCCCGGCCCGCGTCTCGGTGAGCGGCAGCTCGGTGATGCCCGGCACCAGCTCGTGCGCGTCGCGCAGCAGCTCGTACACCCCGCCCGCGGTGACCGTGGTGTCCCAGCCCGTCTCCTCGGTGGTGGCGCCGACGACCAGCTCGCCGTTCTCCCGGGGGACGAGGTACACCTGCCCGCCCCGGACCACGGCGCGCACGGTACGGCTGAGGAACGGCGCGTACCGCTCGGGCACCGTCAGCCGCAGCACCTGCCCCTTCACCGGCCGCACCGGCGGCAGCACCGCCTCGGGCACCCCCGCGAGCCGCCCGCTGAGACTGCCGCCCGCGAGCACCACCTGCCCGGCGGCCAGCGCCGTACCGTCCGCGGTGGTGACCCCGGTGGCCCGGTCCCCCACGGTGTCCAGCCGCTCGGCCCACACCCGGTGGAACACCACTCCGGCCCGCTCGCACGCGGTCACCAGCGCCGCGGCCAGCCGGCGCGGATCGATCTGGTGGTCGCCGTCGACCCGCAGCCCCCCGCGCACGCCGGGCGCCAGCATCGGTTCGAGCCGGCGGCACTCCCGCCCCGTCAGCCACTCCGCGTCCAGGCCGCAGCGCCGCTGGAGGGCGTGCAGTTCGCGCAGGTGGGCGCGGTCGTCGGCGTCCAGCGCGACCGCGAGCGTGCCGCAGCGCCGGTAGCCGAGGTCCCGGCCGCTCGCCTCGGTCAGCTCGGCCACGAAGCCGGGGTAGCGGCGCGCCGACTCCAGGTTGAGGGCGAGCAGAGTCTCCTCGCCGTAGTGCAGTTCGGTGACCGCGGCCAGCATCCCCGCCGCGACCTGCGCGGCCCCGCCGCCCGGCGCGGGGTCCACCACCGCCGTGGCGAGCCCGCGGCACGCCGCGCGCCAGGCCGTGACCAGGCCGATGATCCCGCCCCCGATGACGAGGACGTCGGATGTGCGGGACGCGTTCGGCGGGCCCTTGGGTGACGTATCGGACGTACGTGACGGCATGGGCGTCCAGCCCCTCCCTTCGCCGGCATGACCCGGATCAGGTTCGTACGGTCGGAGGCCGCCAGCCTCCCTCTCAGCCCGGTGCGTCCGGGCTCCCGCGAGTGCTTGTACGGTGGCCACCCTAGCCCGCCGCCCTCATCACCCGTAAGGGAGCCCTCGGTCATGCCCCTGTCGCTGGACGGACTCGTCCTCGCCCCCGTCGCCGACCAGTCGGCGGGCCAGGTGGGAACCCGGACCCGCTTCGCCTACCACGAGAAGGACGGCGCGGTCTGGGCCGACTACCAGGGCGGCGACATCGTCCGCGGCCATCTGGTCGGCACCCGCGCGGGGGACCGCCTGGACTTCCGGTACGTGCAGCTGCGCACGGACGGCACCACGGCCTCGGGCCACTGCGTGTCCACGGTCGTGGAGCTGCCCGACGGCCGGGCGCGCCTGGAGGAAAGCTGGGAATGGGAGTCCGGCCCCGGCTCCGGCACGAGCGTCGTGGAACAGGTCACCGCGCCCACCCGATGACCGACTGATCGCCGTCTGTCTATGGTGACCGGGTGAGCGAGCAGACAGCCCGGGAGGGCACGGCAGGGACGCGACGCGTGGTCGTCGTCGGCGCGGGCATGGCCGGGGTGCAGACCGCGGTCGCCCTGCGGGAAGCGGGCTTCGCGGGCCAGGTGACCGTCATCGGCGCCGAACCGCACCAGCCGTACGACCGGCCGCCGCTGTCCAAGGCGGTCCTGCTCGGCAAGGCCGAGGGGTCCGCCTTCGACCTCGACTTCGAGGCGCTCGGCGTCGAACTGCGGCTCGGCTGCGAGGTCGTCGGCGCCCGCCCCGCCGACCACGAACTGGACACCGGGACGGGCCCGGTGCCCTACGACGTCCTGGTGCTGGCCACCGGCGCCGAACCGGTCACCCTGCCCGGCACCGAGGGCGTCCCCGGGGTGCATCTGCTGCGCACCCTGGACGACGCCGAACGGCTGCGGCCCGTGCTCGCCATGCAGCACGACATCGTGGTCGTCGGCGCGGGCTGGATCGGCGCCGAGTTCGCCACGGCCGCCCGGGAGGCGGGCTGCGCGGTGACCGTCGTCGAGGCCGCCGACCGGCCGCTCGCCGGGGTGCTGCCCGCCGAGGTCGCCGCGCCCATGGCCGGCTGGTACGCCGACAGCGGCGCCGAACTGCGCACCGGCGCGCGGGTGGAGCGCGTCGAGCCCGGCGCGGTGGTGCTCGCCGATGGCACGCGGCTGCCCGCGGGCGCGGTCGTGGTCGGCATCGGCGCCCGCCCCGCCACCGGCTGGCTGGCCGGCTCCGGCATCGAACTGGGCTCGTCCGGCGAGGTCGTCACCGACGCCCGGCTGCGCGCCTCCGCGCCCGATGTGTACGCCGTCGGCGACTGCGCCTCCTTCCCCTCGGCCCGCTACGGCGAACGGCTGCTCGTCCACCACTGGGACAACGCCCTCCAGGGCCCGCGCACCGTCGCCGCCGACATCCTCGGCGAGGCCGCCGCCGACTACGACCCGGTGCCGTACTTCTGGTCCGAGCAGTTCGGCCGCTTCGTCCAGTACGCCGGGCACCACGCCGCCGCCGACCGCCTGGTCTGGCGCGGCGACCCCGCGGGCCCGGCCTGGACGGTGTGCTGGCTGCGCGAGGACCGGCTGGTCGCCCTGCTGGCCGTGGGCCGGCCGCGCGACCTGGCCCAGGGCCGGAAGCTGATCGAGGCGGGCCGCGCGATGGACGCGGAGGCGCTGGCGGACCCGGCGAGGCCGCTGAAGGACGCCACGGCCGGCCGGTGAGGGCCGCCGGGGCGCGGGGAATCGCGTGACCGGCGCCCCGAAGGGCCGCGGCCGGACCGTGGCACAGGGCACCACCCCCGGCCGAACGCCTACGCTAGTACCCGTGACCGAGATTGACACGAAGACCGACGCTCTCGTCCCCGCCTGGCTCACCCTCCCCGACATCGCCGAACAGTTCGGCGTCGAGGTGACGCGGGTGCGGCAGCTGGTCAAGGACGGCCAGCTCATCGCCGTACGCCGAGGTGAGAACCGCGCGCTGCACGTCCCCGCCGCCTTCATCGACGGGGACAAGGTCGTCAAGGGCCTGTCCGGCACCCTGACGCTCCTGCGGGACGACGGCTTCACGGACGAAGAGATGATCGAGTGGCTCTTCACCCCCGACCCGACCCTGCCCGGCACCCCCGCGCAGGCCCTCAGCGAGAATCGCGGCACGGAGGTGAAGCGCCGCGCCCAGGCGCTCGCCGTCTGAGCCCGCCCGCCCGAGGAACCGGCGTACGGCGCCCCGCGCGCCGTACGCCACCCGCCGACCCAGCAGACACACCGACCCCGGGGGGACCCACGCATGTCCGACACCGCCCGCGCCGAACTCGCCGACGCCCGTCTGTACCTGTGCACGGACGCGCGCAGGCGCCAGGGCGACCTCGCCGAGTTCCTGGACGCGGTGCTGGCCGGCGGCGTCGACATCGTGCAGCTGCGTGACAAGGGCATGGAGGCCGCCGAGGAGCTGGCGGCCCTGGAGGTCTTCGCCGAGGCATGCGCCCGCCACGGCAGACTCCTCGCGGTCAACGACCGGGCCGACGTCGCCCACGCCGCCGGCGCCGACGTGCTCCACCTCGGCCAGGGCGACCTGCCGGTCCCCGCGGCCCGCGCGATCCTCGGCGACGACGTGCTGATCGGCCGTTCCACCCACACCGAGGACGAGGCCGCCGCGGCCGCCGTCCAGGAGGGCGTGGACTACTTCTGCACCGGGCCCTGCTGGCCCACCCCCACCAAGCCCGGCCGTCCCGCGCCGGGCCTCGGCCTGGTCCGGTACACGGCCGCGCTCGGCACCGAGCGCCCCTGGTTCGCCATCGGCGGCATCGACCTCGGCAACCTCGACGAGGTGCTGGAGGCCGGGGCCCGCCGGGTGGTCGTGGTCCGCGCGCTCACCGAGGCCGACGACCCGGGCGCCGCCGCGGCGGAGTTCGCCGAGCGGCTGCGGCGGTCCTGAGGGCCTGTCGGGGGACCCCTCAGGGACCTGTCGGGGGACCCGTCAGGGGGCCCGTCTCGGGAGTCCGTCCCAAGGGGTGGACGGTAAGTCGACAATTCGGGCAAATTTCCGGGGTTCGGTTGGGGGACCGCCGTCCCCTGGCTAACCTGCCCGTATGGCCCTCGGAACCGCATCCACCAGGACTGATCGCGCACGCACCGTGCGCGACATGCTCGCCGGCGGCAAGACCACGTACTCCTTCGAGTTCTCGGCACCGAAGACCCCCAAGGGCGAGCGGAACCTGTGGAGCGCGCTGCGCAGGGTCGAGGCGGTCGCCCCCGACTTCGTCTCCGTCACCTACGGCGCCGGCGGTTCGACCCGCGCGGGCACCGTCAAGGAGACCCAGCAGATCGTCGCCGACACCACGCTCACCCCGGTCGCCCACCTCACCGCGGTCGACCACTCCGTCGCCGAACTGCGCAACATCATCGGCCAGTACGCGGACGCCGGGATCCGCAACATGCTCGCCGTGCGCGGCGACCCGCCCGGCGACCCCATGGGCGACTGGGTGCCGCACCCCCGGGGCCTGACCTACGCGGCCGACCTGGTGCGCCTCATCAAGGAGTCGGGCGACTTCTGCGTGGGCGTCGCCGCCTTCCCGGAGATGCACCCCCGCTCCTCGGACTGGGACACCGACGTCGCCCACTTCGTGGACAAGTGCCGCGCGGGCGCCGACTACGCCATCACCCAGATGTTCTTCCAGCCGGATTCCTATCTGCGGCTGCGCGACCGGGTGGTGGACGCGGGCTGTGACACCCCGGTCATCCCGGAGATCCTGCCGGTCACGAGCGTGCGGATGCTGGAACGGCTGCCCAAGCTCAGCAACGCACAGTTCCCGGACGTCCTCAAAGAGCGGATCCTCGCAGCGAAGGACGATCCGGCGGCGGTACGCTCCATCGGTATCGACTTCGCCACGGAGTTCTGTGCGCGACTGCTGTCCGAAGGCGTGCCCGGACTGCACTTCATCACGCTCAACAGTTCCACGGCGACCCTGGAGATCTACGAGAACCTGGGCCTGCACCACCCCCCGCAGGCCTAGACCTGCCGCACCGTGTTGCGACACACTGCGTAACGGCCACTGGGAGAGGGGCGTACATGGGCTGGACGGTCCTCTACATCGCATTCGGCGGCGTCGCGCTGTGGTTGCTCGGCGAGGTGCTGCTCCAGTACAAGGCGCGGCTGCGCTGGCGGCTGCTCGCCTTCGCCGGCTTCCTCGGCGTGGTGCTCGGCGTCATGATGCCGTCCGTCCTCGTGATCGGGGCGGGCGCGATCGCCTTCGCGATCGGCCAGACCCTCGTCACCCTGTCCTTCCGCCGCGGCTTCGCGGCCGGCTGGGCGGTCCGCCGCCCCGACGCCGAGGCCGTCGAGTCCGGCGGCAGCAAGCGCCGTCGCGGCCGCTCCGACCACCCCGCCCCGGCGGACGCCCCCGCCCCCACCGCCGACGACCCGGCCCCCGGCCAGGACGCGTACGGCCAGGGCGGCGCCTTCCCGGCCGCGGACGCCTACGACGAGTACGACCGCGACGACGTCTTCTCGCCCGCGCGCCAGCAGGCCGCCGATGCCGTCTACGAGCCGCAGCCCCTGCCCGACGACACCGGCAACTACGGCGTCTACGGCGACACCGCCGCCCACGCCGCCCCCCAGCCGGGCCAGTCCTACGACTACTCCGGCTACGGACAGCAGCAGGGCTACGGCTACGACGCCGCCCCCCAGCAGGGCTACGCCAACTACTCCGACCCCTACATCGGCAGCCAGCCCTACCCCGGCACCGGCTACGACCCCGGCTACGGCCAGCAGTACGGCCAGCAGCCCTACCCCCAGGACCCGTACGCCACCGGCGGCTACGGCGAGACCCCGGCCGGCGGGGTGTGGGTGCCGCAGCAGCGCACCGTCGAGGACCACGGCGGCGAACTCCCGCAGGAGCAGCCGTATCCCTACCAGGGCCACGGCCAGCAGCAGCCGGGCACCGGGTACGACGAGCAGTACCGCTACTGAGATCCGGGCACCCGCCCGGCTCAGGCCCCCGGGGTCACTGCGAGCCCCGGAAGCCCGGACCTTCCACGATCAGCCCCGACACCAGCGCGCCCGACATGCCCGCGTGCGGCAGCCCGCCGCCCGGGTGGGCCCAGCCGCCGACGGCGAACAGGCCCGGTACCTCCGTGGCGTTGCCCGGGTGCAGCGCGCCTTGCGGGGCGGCCAGCGCGGGCGGCGGGACCGCGCCCCCCGTGGCACCGGTCTCCCGCGCGGTGTCCAAGGGGGTGCGCACCTCGCGCCACAGGATCCGCTCCCGCAGTCCGGGCACCGCGCGCTCGGCGGCGGTGACCATGCGCTCGGCGAACGCGTCGGCGACCCCCGGCGCGCCCCAGTCGTACCGCGTCGCCGCCGGGACCGTCGCCGTCAGGACCATCGACTCGTGCGCGTCGTCGGGGCGCAGCGCCGGATCGTCGGGCCGGTCGACCCGGACCGTCGGCAGCCCCGGCGGGCTGCCGTGCCGGAACAGCTCCAACTCGCCCTCGGCGTCGGCCGAGTGCACCACCGTGCGGTGCGCGGCGCCGGGCTCGCGGGCGCCGCGCAGGGCCAGGCAGACCACCATCCGCCCCGGGAACCGGTCCTCGGGCTCCGGAGCGACCGCCCCCGGCCCGTACGGCGCCTCCTCGGTCAGGCCGGCCAGCCGCCAGGGCCGCGCCCCGACCACGAAGTCCGCCTCGACCACGCTCCCCGTCCCGGAGCCGGCGGCCGGGGAGGCGCCCCCGCCCAGCTCGACCCCCGCCGCCCGGCCGTCCTCGTACAGGACCCGGGTGACCTCGGCGCCGAAGACGAACTCGACCCGCCGGGCAAGGCACCGCTCGTACACCGCGCGCGCCAACTCCCGTATCCCGCCGCGCACATACCAGGTGCCGAAGGCGTGCTCCATGTACGGCAGCACGGCCGCGCTCGCCGGGGCGGTGGCCGGGTCGACGCCGTAGGCCAGCGCATGTCCGGCGAGCAGCGCGGCCAGCCGGGGGTCGCGCAGTTCCCAGGCGCCGATCTCGGCCAGGGTGGCCGCCCGCCGGGTGCGCAGCAGCCGCTTGTGCGGGACCGCCGGGTACGGCTCCTTCTCCGTCAGCACCCGCCAGTCGGACCACAGCGGCTCCTCCAGCAGCGGCCGGCGGGTGCGGTCCCAGGCCTCGCGGGAGCGCACCAGGAAGTCGCCCCAGCGCGCGCCCGCGCCGCCGCCCAGCGCCTCGTCCAGAGCCGCGACGACCCCGGCGCGCGAGGCGTTCGGCAGGGCCACCTCGGTGCCGTCCGCGAAGAGGTGCCGCGAGGACGGGTCGACCTGCACCAGCTCGACGCGGTCCTCCAGCGGCTCCTTGCCGGTCTTGACGAACAGGTCGCGGTAGACGGCGGGCAGCGTCAGCAGCCCCGGGCCGGTGTCGAAGCCGAACCCGTCCCGCTCGAAGCGGCGCACGCCGCCGCCGTACGTGTCCGTGCGCTCGTACACCACCACCCGGTGGCCCGCGACGGCCAGCCGGGCGGCGGCCGCCATCGCGCCCATTCCGGCGCCCATCACCGCGATCCGTGCCATGTCCGCGACTCTAGCGACCACCGCCGGCCATCCGGCCGCCGGGCGGGTCCGGGCAGCTCAGAACCCTCGCCTCAGAACCCCCGCACGGCCAGCCGGCGCTCCTGCTTGCGCTGGGCGCGGCGGCGCCGGAAGCGGCGGATGCGGGAGATCAGGAAGAACAGCGCGGCCAGCCCCGTGGCCAGCAGCACCGCGACGACGACCGCCGCCGCCTCCGGATGGAAGACGGCGAAGGAGACCACCGCGCCGACGCCCAGGTCCTCGCCGATGCTCAGCGCGATGTTGCTGAACGGCTCCGGCGAGGCGTTGACCGCCATCCGCGTCCCGGCCTTGACCGAGTGACTGGCCAGCGCCGTCGCACCGCCGATCACCGCGGCCGCCACCTCCGAGTAGGAGCCGCTGTGCCCGGCGAGCAGCGCGCCCACCCAGGCGCCCGCGGCGGGCCGGATCACGGTGTGCACGGAGTCCCATACGGAGTCGACGTAGGGCACCTTGTCGGCGGCCGCCTCGCACAGGAACAGCACGCCCGCGACGACCAGCACCTCGGGCCGCTGGAGGGCCTCGGGGACGCCGTCGCTCACCCCGGTCACGCCGAACAGGCCGAGCAGGAGCACCACCGCGTAGGCGTTGACGCCGCTGGCCCAGCCACTGGTGAAGACGAGGGGGAGTACGGACACGCAGGCGATCGTAGCGAGGCCCGGGGGCGCCCGTCCTGAGCATGTACACGTAGGCCTGAGTATCCGTACCTAGGTCACCGGATGAGTAGGCGCACGGATGAGCGGGGCGGGGCCGGGACGGGAGAGTGGAGGCACGGCAAGGGGGCGTGGCCCGGCACCGCCGGCACGGGGCGGCGGAACGGCGCCCGCCGCCTTCCGTGTGCCGCCCGGCGGCTTTCGTGTGCCCCGGCTGCTCAGACCCTGCCGCTGACCCGGCCCTGGAGCAGCCGGGACAGGGCCGCGTGCACGTCGTCCAGGGAGCGCTGCGGCTGGAAGGACTTCCAGTCCAGCGCGGCCACCAGCACCATGCCGACCAGGGCGGCCGCGGTGAGCTGGACGTCGATCTCCTCGTGGAACTCGGCCGCCGCCACGCCCTCGCGCAGCACGCCCTCGACCACCGCGACCGCCTCCTGGCGCACCACCGTCAGCGTGGACTGCCAGGACCGGTTGGTGCGCCACAGCTCGGCCACGTAGAGCTGGGTGAAGGCCGGATAGCGGTCGATGAAGACCAGGCCCGCGCGGATCATCGCGTCCAGCGCGGCCACCCGGCTGCCGCCCTCGCGCGCGGTCTGCTCCGCGGCCTCCTTCAGGGAGGCGGTGAGCAGGCTGACGCCGTGCCGCAGCAGCTCCTCGAAGAGGACCGACTTGCTCGCGAAGTTGTAGTAGACGGTGCCCTTGGCCACTCCGGCCCGCTCGGCGATCTCGTCCACGGTGGTCGCGGAGAAGCCCTGTTCGGCGATGAGCGTGACGGCCGCCTCGTAGAGCTTCTGCCGGGTGGCCTCCCGGCGCGGAGTGCCGCCGGACCTGGCGCTGCTGCTTTCCATGGCACCGATTCTCACAGGTACGCGCGCCCGCCCGTCCCCGCGGGGCTCACGGCTGGCTCCGGGCACGGCCGGTCCGGCACCCGGACGAACCCGCCGCCGGGGCGGGCCGGTTGAGCGGCGGGGGCGAAAGCCCAGGCCGGAACGGATTGTCAGTGGCATACCGCACGATGGGCACATTCGGCACCCGTGCCGTCACCAGACGACAGGAGGTTCGTCATGGCCCACTCCTCCGCGGCCGCCGCACACCCGCGCCGCGCCCTCGGCCCTGCCCCCTCACTGACCGGCACCACCCCCGCCCCGGCCGGCGCCGCGAGCGATGTGCACCCCGTGCTCCGGCAGGCCACGGCCCCGCCCGCCGCCCTCGACCTGCTCGCCCAGGCCCGCGCCGGACTGGCGGAGGCCACCACCCTGGAAACGCCGAACGAGCGCTATGCGACGGCCCACCTCGCCGCCCTGCGCACCGCCGCCGCCGTGCTCGCCGCCCGCGGCCGCCCCGAGACCTCCCCGCGCCGCCGAGCCCGCATCCGCAGCGCCTGGGAGGTACTGCCCGAGATCGCCCCCGAGCTGACCGAGTGGAGCGCGCTCTTCGCCTCCGGCGCCGCCCGCCGGGCCCGCGCCGAGGCCGGCATCCGGGACGCGGCGAGCCGACGGGACGCCGACGACCTCATACGGGACGTGGCGATGTTCCTGCGCCTCGTGGAGCGGATGCTCGTCCTCCAGCCGGTCCTGCCCCGGCTGCGCCAGGACCCCGGAGGCCCCGGCGCCGCCGACGGCCAGGGAGCCCGCCGTGACCTACCGGATGCGGGCTGACCACGCCTGGTGCGCCCGGCGTCCGCCGAGCGAGACGGACACG
This sequence comes from Streptomyces sp. NPDC048106, assembly GCF_040706415.1. Lineage (NCBI taxonomy): Bacteria > Bacillati > Actinomycetota > Actinomycetes > Kitasatosporales > Streptomycetaceae > Streptomyces > Streptomyces sp. NPDC048106. The sequence continues at coordinate 96,809 of NZ_JBEZND010000004.1, forward strand.
GCCGCGGCCACCACGATGACCAGGCAGAGCACCGAAGGCAATAGGGTGGAGACGCCTGAAAGACTCCAGCCCTGCCGAGGAGCCAACTGCCGTGCCGGACCCGATGCGCCCGCCCCTCTCCCCTCACCACCCGCACACGGCGTCGCTGCGCTCCGACCGCTCCGGCACCCGCGCCTCGCTGCGCACCGCCGTCGTCTCGGAGGTACTCCAGGACGCCCTGGACCGACGGGTCAAGGCGGCGGGCCGGGACGCGCTGGACGTCCTCGACACCGGGGGCGGCAGCGGCAACTTCGCCGTGCCCCTGGCCCGCCTCGGCCACCGGGTCACCGTGGTCGACCCCAGCCCGAACGCGCTGTTCGCGCTGGAGCGCCGGGCCGCCGAGGCAGGCGTCGCCGACCGGGTCAAGGGCGTCCAGGGCGACGCCCACGGCCTGTTCGACGTGGTCGAGCGCGGCGGCTACGACGCGGTGCTGTGCCACGGCGTCCTGGAGTACGTGGACGACCCGGCCGAGGGCCTGCGCAACGCGGTCGCGGCCCTGCGCCCCGAAGGCGTCCTCAGCCTGCTGGCCGCGGGACTCGGCGGCGCCGTGTTCGCCCGCGCTCTCGCCGGTCACTTCACCGAGGCCCGGCAGGCCCTCCAGGACCCCGACGGCCGCTGGGGCAGCGGCGACCCGATGCCGCGCCGCTTCACCGCCGACCAGCTGACCGCGCTCGTCGAGGGCGCGGGCCTCAGGGTCGGCGCGGTGCACGGCGTGCGGGTCTTCGCCGATCTCGTGCCCGGCGTCCTGGTGGACACCGAGCCCGCCGCGCTGGACGCGTTGCTGCGGCTGGAGGCGGCCGCGGCCGAGCTGCCCGCGTTCCACTCCGTGGCCACCCAGCTGCACGTGCTCGGCGAGACGCGGGGCGCCGCCGAGGTCTGAGTTACGGGGCCGACCGGCGCTGATCAGGGCATCGGCGGCGAATGGAGTACAGCACAAGACCCCCGATCGTGGGGTTTGCGCCGTATGATCGAGGTACACCACCCGGCATGACGGGTCGGCCGCCGGGGAAGGGAAGCATCGGCGGGTCGGGACGGCCATGACGGGACCCCGGTTGGTCAATTGGCGTAGAGGGGCGGGTTTCACGGGGGCGATTCCCTGCCTATCCTGAAGGGACCCCCCAGGTCGCCCCGGCGACCGCACAATGAGGAGGACTCCGTGCCGCTCTCGGAGCACGAGCAGCGCATGCTCGAGCAGATGGAGCGAGCGCTGTACGCCGAAGATCCCAAGTTCGCGTCAGCGCTTGAGGGAAGCGGGCTGCGTACGTACACCCGGCGGCGGGTCTACCAGGCGGTCGCGGGCTTCCTCGTGGGTATCGCGCTCCTCATGGCCGGAATGGTCGCCCAGCTGATCTGGGTCAGCGTCGTCGGTTTTCTCGTCATGCTCGGGTGCGCGGTTCTCGCTGTCACCGGCTGGCGCAAGGCGCCCAAGCCGGGGGAACGACCCGCGGGCGCCGTGCGGCGCCCGCCGCGGGCCAAGCGGTCCATGATGGACCGGATCGAGGACCGGTGGCAAAGACGCCGGGACGAACAGGGCCGGTAGCCCCGCGGGTTCGGCCGGACTTTCCTGAGGGGTGACCACCAGTACCGGTGGTCACCCCTCAGCCATGTCCCGGGTCCGGCCCTGTGCCCGGCCGGCCGCCCACCGGCGGCCCGCCCCGGTCAGCGGGCCGAGGGGCGGGGCCGTGGTGCCGTCGCCCGGGCGCGCAGCGCCGACCAGCGGGCCGAGGCCGTCCACAGGACCTGTACCGCCGAGCGCGGCAGGAAGCGGGCCCGCAGGCGAGACGCGCGGGAGGCCGTGCCGTGCAGCGCGCCCGTGGCCCGGCGGACGTCGTCGGCCACTCCCGGGGCAGGGCGGGGGTGCGGCGCGTACAGGACCTGCTCCAGGGCGTCGGCGACGCGGTGGACCGCGGCGCCGGCCGGCCGGTCGAGGCGGCCCAGGCGGATGATCCGGTCGGCCGCGCCCCGCGGGGTCAGCGACTCGTCCGGCGGAATCCCCAGGTCCCACGCGCTGTCGGTCAGCTCCTGCCACGCGGCCAGCGCCTGCGCCGCCGCCCCCGCGTCGGTGCGGGCGTGCCCGCCGAGCCGTACCGACCGCATCCGGGCCCGCCACAGCAGCGGCGAGAGCGGAACGGCCAGCACCACCAGCGCGGCCAGAGCGATCAGCGCGAACCACCACGGGCCCCGGCCGCCGCCCCCGGCCGGAACCGCCGCCGCCGACGGGGTGTCGCACACCTCCGGCTTGCAGTGGTCACCCGCCGAAGGGGCGGCCGACGGGTTCGCGGAGCCGTGCCGGGACGGCAGCGACTGGTCCGGCTGCGAGGTGCCCGGCGTGACCGACTGGGTGTACGACGGCACCACGCCCCGCGTCGGCGTCGGCTCGAAACGCGTCCAGCCCACGCCCTGGAAGTACAGCTCCGGCCAGGCGTGCGCGTCCTTCAGGCTCACCGCCACCGAGCCGTCCGGCTGCGGGGTGCCGGGCGCGAAGCCCACCGCGACCCGGGCCGGGATGCCGAGGGTGCGGGCCATCGCCGCCATCGCGAAGGAGAAGTGGACGCAGAACCCCTGCTTCTTGCGCAGGAAGTTCGCGATGGCGTCGGGACCGCTGCCCACCGCCACCTGCGTGTCGTACTCGAAGCCGCCGTCGGTGGAGAACCAGTCCTGGAGCCGGACGGCCTCCTCGTAGTGGTTCTTCGCGCCCGCCGTGACCTCCCGGGCGGTCCGCGCCACCACGTCGGGCAACTGGTCCGGCACCTTGGTGTACGCGCGCCGCAGTTCGTCCGGCGGCTCGGGCGCGGACGCCAGCTGCTCCGCGGTCGGCCGCACGTCGAGGCTGGACACCTGGTACGTCCGGCCGCGGGTGGTCTGGCCGTGGTCGCCCACCAGCGTCATGCCGACCGGTTCGTACCGCCAGCTGCCGCCGATTTCCACCTTGCTCGGCGGATAGGGCATCGGCAGCCAGTCCTGGGCGTACCAGTCGGCTGCCTTGACGGTGGTCCGCAGGGTGTCGCGCCGGACGTCCGGGCGCAGCCCGGCCGGCGCCGGGAAGGTGTCCGGCACGCCGACGACGTGCCGCTGAGCCGGCTTCCAGGTGGTGCCGTCGAAGTCGTCCAGGGAGACGATGCGCAGGTACAGGTCCGAGATGTCGGTGGTGCTGGTGCGCACGGACAGCACCGTGCGGTCGTCGGTGGTGTTCACGCTGTCGCGCAGCGAGACCAGCGGGTTGACCGCGGAGATGGTGCCGCCGCGGCCGGAGCCCGTGCCCGCCCCGGTGCCGCCCTCGGCCAGCAGGCCGTCCTGCATCGCGGGCAGCGCGAGCGGCACCAGCAGGGCCACCCCGAGGGCGACCGCGCCGATCCGGCGCCCGGAGCGCACCGGGGTGACGGTGCCGCCCTCCCCGCCGCCCTGGGCGCGGGGCACGGCACCGAAGACGCGGCCCCACTGGGCGAGCCGGTCCCGGCCCTCGGCGAGCAGCAGCATCAGATAGCCGCCCGCCGCCACCAGGAACCACAGCCAGTCAGGACCGCCCTGGGACAGCCCGGCGGCCACCGAGTACAGCGCGAGCAGCGGCAGTCCCGCCGGGGCGGCGCTGCGGAAGGTCACCGCGAGGGTGTCCACCAGCAGCCCGATCACCAGCGCGCCGCCGATCAGCATCAGCCGGATGCCGTCGGTGAGCGGTGCCGGTATCGCGTACTGGCTCACGTCCTGCGAACCCTGCCGCAGCAGCTCGGCGAAGTACCGGAAGGTCTCCGGGCCGGGGATCAGCCCGGCGATCGCGTGCCCACGGGCGAAGACCACGGTGAGCAGCAGCAGCGTGGTCACGGCCTGCGCGGCCACGGTCAGCGGCCGGGCGAGCGGCACCCGCCGCGCCACCGCGCCCACACCGCTCTGCACGACCACCAGCGGCAGCAGCTCCAGCAGCCAGGACGGCCCGTTCACCAGCGGCAGCAGCGCACACGACGCCATCAACGTGGCCGCCGCCGCGCACAACGCCAGCCGTGCCCGCCCGCTCATCCGCGTGCCTCCCCCGTCACCGCCGCCAGGCCCGACCGCTCCCGGTCCGCCTGGTGCCACAGTTCGTCGAGGGCGGCACCGCGCGGCACGCTCAGCGCCGTCCAGCCCGCCTCGCGCAGCATGTGGAGCCGGTCCGTGTGCGGATCGTCGGAGCGCGGGGGCTCGGACGGGTCGCGGGTCCAGGCGGCCGGGTCCAGCACGAAGGCGAGGGCGCCGCCGCTGCGCCGGCTCATCCCGGCGACCGTGGTGGCCTGTTCCTCGTCCAGGTCGCCGAGGAAGGCGATCAGCAGGCCCTCGCCGCCGCCGCGCAGCGCGTCGTAGGCCCGGGAGAGGTCCTCGCCGCTCGAATGGTCGATCACCGCGAGCGTGTCCAGGATCAGCCCGGCCGCGTCCGCCGCCTCCTGGCCGCCACCCGCGAAGCCGTCGGCGCTCTCGCCGGGCACCGCGCTGCCGGTGTCCGTCAGCAGCCGTACCGAGAAGCCGCGTTCGAGCATGTGCACCAGCGCGGAGGCGGCGCCGGAGACGGCCCACTCGAAGGCCGAGTCGGGACCCGCGCCCTCGTAGGCACCGCCGCGGGTGTCCAGCAGCACGGTGCAGCGGGCGCGCCGGGGCTGTTCCTCGCGGCGCACCATCAGCTCGCCGTAGCGCGCGGTGGACCGCCAGTGCACGCGTCGCAGATCGTCGCCGTACCGGTACCCGCGCGGGATCACGTCGTCCTCGCCCGCCAGGGCCAGCGCGCGCCGGCGTCCGTCGCCGTAGCCGCCGGCCTCGCCGGTGAACCGGGCCGGGGCGAGCGGTGTCACCCGGGGGATGACGGTGAGGGTGTCGGACGCCGCGAAGGAGCGGGTCAGTTCGCACATCCCGAAGGGGTCGGTGAGCCGCAACTGGAGCGGGCCGAGCGGATAGCGGCCGCGCAGGTCCGAGCGGACCCGGTAGGACACCTCGCGGTGGCCGCCCGGCTCCACCCGGTCCAGCACGAACCGGGGCCGGGGCCCGAGCACGTAGGGCACCCGGTCCTGGAGCATCAGCAGCCCGGTGGGCAGCCGGGAGACGTTGTCCATCCGCAGCCGGACCCGCGCCTCGCCGCCGGCCGGAACGCGCGCGGGGGAGAGCCCCCGGGTGCCGGACACCCGGTAGCGGGTGCGGTAGAGCACGGTCGCGCAGACCAGTGGCAGCGCGGCCAGCAGCAGGCCGACCCGCAGCAGTTCGCTCTGGCCCAGCACGTAGGCGCAGATCGCGGCGGCGATCCCGGCCGCCAGGAAGGAGCGGCCACGGGTGGTCAGACCGGCCAGCGCGGTGCGGATCCCGCCGCCCTCCCCCTGCTCCGCCTCCGCCCGCTCCGACCCCCCGGCGCTCATCACAGACCCCGCGGGGGCTGCTGGGGATAGGCCGGGACGCCGCGGCCGACGCCGTCGAGCCCGCCGCGCGGGCCCGGAGCCGCGGGCACCGGGGTGCGCTGGAGGATCTCCTGCACCACCTGCTCCGCGCTGCGGCGGTTCAGTTGGGCCTGGGCGGTGGGCAGCAGCCGGTGCGCGAGAACGGCCACGGCGAGTTCCTGGACGTCGTCCGGCAGCGCGTACTCCCGGCCGGCCAGCGCCGCGGACGCCTTGGCCGCGCGCAGCAGATGCAGGGTGGCGCGCGGCGAGGCACCGAGCCTGAGGTCGGGATGGGCGCGGGTGGCGGCGACCAGTTCCACCGCGTAGCGCCGCACCGGTTCGGCGACGTGCACCCCGCGCACCGCGTCGATCAGCTTCACGATCTCGTCCGCGTGCGCCACCGGCTGGAGGTCGTCCAGCGGGTTGGCCCCGCCGTGCACGTCCAGCATCTGCAGCTCGGCCTCCACGCTCGGGTAGCCGACGGAGACGCGGGCCATGAAACGGTCGCGCTGGGCCTCGGGCAGCGGGTAGGTGCCCTCCATCTCGACCGGGTTCTGGGTGGCCACCACCATGAAGGGGCTGGGCAGTTCATAGGTCTGCCCGTCGATGGTGACCTGGCGCTCCTCCATGGACTCCAGCAGCGCCGACTGGGTCTTGGGCGAGGCGCGGTTGATCTCGTCGCCGATCACGATCTGCGCGAAGACCGCGCCCGGCTTGAACTCGAAGTCCCGGCGCTGCTGGTCCCAGATGGAGACGCCGGTGATGTCCGAGGGCAGCAGGTCGGGCGTGAACTGGATGCGCCGCACCGAGCAGTCGATGGACCGCGCCAGCGCCTTGGCGAGCATCGTCTTGCCCACGCCCGGGACGTCCTCGATCAGCAGATGGCCCTCGGCGAGCAGCACGGTCAGCGCGAGCCGTACGATCTCGGGCTTGCCCTCGATCACGCCCTCCACCGAACCGCGCACCCGCTCCACCGTGGCGCTCAGCTCGCTGAGGTTCCCTCGATCGTCATAGGTCGTCACCCGGCCCTCCTCGGCCCGTTCTTCCAGGGCCGGCGCGCTTGATCGCGGCCGGCCCACCCCGAAACACGGACACCACGCGAAAATGGTTCCGCGTGATGTCGCACACCGCATTCTTGCTGCCGTTACCGATTCGTGTCACCGCCTGTGGACAACTGCCCGCACGATGTCGGTCGTACGGCCCTTTCGGCCAGGCTTTCGATATGTTTCGGTGCGGATTGCGTCGGGGCGGACGTCGGAACGGAATGTGCCCGGGGTGGCCGGGGCGCTGGTCAGGCCGGGTCGACCTCGCGCAGCGCGCCGGTGCGCACGTCGAAGACGAAGCCGCGCACGTCGTCGGTGCTCAGCAGGAACGGCGAGGTGCGCACCCGCTGCATCGACTGCCGTACGTCCTGGTCGACGTCCCGGAAGGACTCCACCGCCCACGCCGGGCGCTGGCCGACCTCCATCTCCAGGTCGTGCCGGAACTCCTCGGTGATGGTCTCCATGCCGCAGCCGGTGTGGTGGATGAGCACGACGCTGCGCGTGCCCAGCGCCCGCTGGCTGATGGTCAGGGAGCGGATCACGTCGTCGGTGACGACGCCACCGGCGTTGCGGATGGTGTGACAGTCGCCGAGTTCGAGACCGAGGGCGGCGTGCAGGTCGAGACGGGCGTCCATGCACGCCACGACGGCGACCTTCAGGACGGGGCGGGCGTCCATGCCGGGATCGGTGAACTCGGCGGCGTACCGCTGGTTGGCCTCCACCAGGCGGTCGGTCACAGCGCCGCGACCGCTTATGGCGCCTTCGGATCCAGTGGGAACTGCTGCGGAAGTCGTCATACTCAAGACGTTACTGGTCACCCGCGGACGGGGCCCGCTGTGAGAGCGGACAAAGAACGTCATCGTGGCTTGTTGTGAGCTACCCCATACGGAGGGCAAACGTGGGCCGGAAGGGTGAATCCCGTCGAAAGAGGGCGCCCGCCGGGAGGCGGTGCGCGACGCGCAGGCCGGTTGATTGACGGCGAGACACCGTGGACTAAAGTGACGCGAAGCGGGAGGCGCGGCTCTCCCTGCTGAAACCCCGGAGACCCGGCACCCGCCCGGACCGTCTCCCCGCGTGCGCGGCGCGTACGTACGGCTCGGCCTCCTCCCGCTCCCGGTCGGCTGACGCTTCCGGCGCCGGCCGCCCCCCTGCTCACGAGCTGGCGGGGGCCCGCGGTGCGCACGGCGCCTCGCCGGAATGAGAGGCCCCCTTGAGCCAGAGTCGACACGTCCCGGTGATGCTCCAGCGGTGCCTGGACCTGCTGGCGCCCGCCCTGGAGCGCCCGGGAGCGGTGGTCGTCGACTGCACCCTCGGCCTCGGCGGTCACAGCGAGGCGCTGCTGGCCCGGTTCCCCGAGGCCCGCCTGATCGGCCTCGACCGGGACAAGGAGGCGTTGCGCCTGTCCGGGGAGCGGCTGGCACCCTTCGGCGAGCGGGCCACCCTGGTGCACGCCGTCTACGACGAGCTGCCCGGCGTCCTGGAGCGGCTGGGCGTCCCGCGCGTCCAGGGCGTCCTGTTCGACCTCGGCGTCTCCTCCATGCAACTGGACGAGGCCGACCGCGGCTTCGCCTACGCCCAGGACGCGCCGCTCGACATGCGCATGGACCAGACGACCGGCATCAGCGCCGCCGAGGTCCTCAACACCTACCCGGCGGGCGAACTGGTGCGCATCCTGCGCGCGTACGGCGAGGAGAAGCAGGCCAAGCGGATCGTCTCGGCGATCGTGCGCGAGCGCGAGAAGGAGCCGTTCGACAACAGCGCCCGCCTGGTGGAGCTGATCCGCGACTCCCTGCCGCAGGCCGCCAAGCGCACCGGCGGCAACCCGGCCAAGCGGACCTTCCAGGCGCTGCGCATCGAGGTCAACGGAGAGCTGTCGGTCCTGGAGCGGGCGATCCCGGCCGCCGTGAAGGCCCTCGCCGTCGGCGGGCGGGTCGCCGTGCTGTCGTACCACTCGCTGGAGGACCGGCTGGTCAAACAGGTGTTCGCGGCCGGCGCGGCGAACACCGCGCCGCCCGGACTGCCGGTGGTGCCCGAGCAGTACCAGCCGCGACTCAAGCTGCTCACCCGCGGTGCCGAACTTCCCACCGAGGAAGAGGTGGCCGAGAACCGCCGGGCCGCGCCCGCCAGGCTGCGGGGGGCCGAGCGCATCAGGGAGGACGCCGAGTGAGCCGGACGGGTGGGCTGGTCTCCGGGACATCGGTTGCCGGGACATCGGTTCTTGGAGCGTCGGTTTCCGGAACGTCGGTTTCCGGCCCCCACGGGGGGAGCGGTGCCTAGGAAACCCGAGCTGAGGGGCAGGGCCGCCCGGCTCGCCCGGCTCTTCCCGGCCGGCCGGGCCAAGGCGGCCCGCACCCCGTTCGTCCTCCTCGTCGTCCTGCTCCTGGGCGGCGGCCTCATCGGGCTCCTGGTGCTGAACTCCGCGCTGAGCGAGGGCTCCTTCAAACTCGCCGACCTGCAGAAGCAGACCAAGAACCTCACCGACGAACAACAGGCCCTCCAGCGGGACATCGACGCCTACTCGTCCCCCGACGCCCTCCAGCGCCGGGCCCGTGAACTCGGCATGGTCCCCGGCGGCGACCCCGCCTTCCTCGACCCGAACGGCACCGTCAAGGGCGTACCCGGCGCCGCCACCCCCGAGGCCGCCGCCCTGGACGAGCCGTCCGCCCCCGACTCCCTGGCCCTCACCCCGCCGCCCGGCCTCCCGGCCGACTCCGCCACGGCGCCCGGGTCGCAGGACCCCGCCCCGGCCGGGCCCCCCGGCACCGCCCCCGCGCTCCCGGCCCCCGCCACGACCGCCCCGCCGGTCCCCGGCCCCACCACCGCCCAGTCCGCTCCCACCCCGACCCCCGGCAGGTGACGGAAGTGTCCGACAGGGAACCCCCGCGCCGCCGCGTACCCCGGCCCGCGAAACCGTCGCGGCCGCAGGGCGCCGCGCGCCGGCAGCCCGGCCCCGGCGCCCGCCCGGTCCGGCGCCCGAGCGCGGGCCGGGTGCCCGCCCAGCGCCCGCTCCGGCTCGGCAGCCCCCGGCCCCGGCTGCGCCTGGTCGGCTTCGCCCTCGGCCTGGTGCTGCTCACCTTCGTGGTGCGGCTGCTCCAGGTGCAGGTCGTGAACGCCGGTGCGTACGCCGCGAAGGCCGAGGTCAACCGGTACGTCGTCCACACGCTGGCCGCCGAACGCGGCGGCATCACCGACCGCAACGGAGTGGCCCTCGCCGTCAGCGAGGACGCCTACGACATCACGGCCGACCCGACGATGTTCGCCCCCAAGGAGCTGAAGATCGCCGACGGTCCCGAGCGGGCCGCCGCGCTGCTCGCGCCCATCCTCGGCCAGGACCAGGCCGCCCTGGCGAAGAAGCTGCGGCCCGCCGACAAGAACTCCCGCTACGCCCGGCTCGCCACCCGGCAGACCCCCCAGGTCTGGAAGCAGATCAAGGACCTGAAGTCGGCCCTCGCCCAGAAGTCCGGCACCGCCAACGTCCTCGCCGGGGTCTTCGCCGACCCCAGCAGCCAGCGCGTGTACCCCAACGGCGACCTCGCCGCCGGGATACTGGGCTGGGTGAACGCCGACGGCCAGGGCGGCGGCGGCATCGAGCAGATGCTGGAGAAGCAGCTCGCCGGGAAGAACGGCAAGATCCGCTACGCCCAGTCCGGCGGCCGCGAGGTGCCCACCGCGGGCTCCGCCGAGACGCCCGCCGTGCCCGGCTCGGACGTCGAGCTGACCATCGACCGCGACATCCAGTGGGCGGCCCAGAACGCGATCACCGAGCAGGTGAAGAAGTCCAAGGCCGACCGCGGCTACGTCGTCGTCCAGGACACCCGCACCGGCCAGATCCTGGCCATGGCCAACGCGCCGGGGTTCGATCCCAACGACCTCTCCAAGGCGGACCCGGCCGCCCTGGGCAACGCGGCCCTCCAGGACGCCTACGAACCCGGCTCCACCGCCAAGGTGATGTCCATGGCCGCCGTCCTCCAGGAGAACGCGGCGACCCCGCTCACCCACGTCGTCGTACCCAACCGGCTGCACCGCGGGGACCGGCTCTTCCAGGACGACGTCGACCACAAGACCTGGGACCTCACGCTCAACGGCGTGCTCGCCAGGTCCAGCAACATCGGCACCATCCTCGCCACCGGCCAGCTCGGCAAGACGCAGCCGGAGGCCAACAAGGTCCTCTACTCCTATCTGCGCAAGTTCGGCATCGGCGGCTACACCGGGCTGCACTTCCCCGGCGAGACCCCCGGCATCCTCGCCCCTGCGCAGAAGTGGTCCACCTCGCAGCAGTACACGATCCCTTTCGGCCAGGGTTTCTCCCTCAACGCCGTCCAGGCCGCCTCCGTGTACTCGACCATCGCCAACGGCGGCGTCCGGATCCAGCCGACCCTGATCCGCGGCACCAAGGGACCCGACGGACGGTTCACCCCCGCGCAGAAGCCCGAGGAGACGAGGGTAGTCAGCGCGAAGACCGCCAAGTCGGTCGCCGAGATGCTGGAGTCCGTGGTGGACGACGAACACGGCACCGGCATCTCGGCGCGCATCCCCGGCTACAACGTCGCCGGCAAGACCGGCACCGCCAACCGAGTGGATCCGGCCACCGGGAGGTACCGCGGCTACACCTCGTCCTTCGCCGGTTTCGCTCCCGCGGACAAGCCCCGCGTCACGGTCTACTGCGCCATCCAGAACGCCACCTCAGGCGGCTACTTCGGCGGCCAGATCTGCGGGCCCATCTACAAGAAGGTCATGGAGTTCGCCCTGAAGACCCTCCAGGTCCCGCCCACCGGCGCGCCGCCCGCCGATCTGCCGGTCGACTACAAGCCCTGACCAGCACCGAAAGCACAGGATCCAGCCAGTGACAACGATCACCCCGGGACCCGGGGACCACGCGGCCCCCGAGCCCTCGCCGGGCCGTCTCGCGTCGGCGCCCGCGCCGGACGGCGCTGCGCACGGGCCCCTTTTTAGCCCCGAAGCGGGTGCGCCCGGTACGCTCACCGCCGTGCCACACGCTGATCAGTCCCAAACCACCCAGAAGGGCGCTTCCGTGACATATCCGGGACCGCCGCGACCGGTCCACGTCTCCGCCACACCCCTCGCGGAGCTGGCCGATCAGCTGGGTGCCGCCGCCCCGGACGCCACCGCCGAGATCACCGGGATCACCCACGACTCGCGCGCCGTCCGCCCCGGCGACCTGTACGCCGCCCTGCCGGGCGCCCGCCTGCACGGCGCCGACTTCGTCACCCAGGCCGCCGGCCTCGGCGCGACCGCCGTGCTCACCGACCCGACCGGTGCCGAGCGCGCCGCCGCGACCGGACTGCCGGTCCTGGTGGTGCCCGACCCGCGGGCCCGGATGGGCGAACTGGCGGCCACCATCTACGGCCACCCGGGCCGCGGCCTGCTCCAGATCGGCATCACCGGCACCTCCGGCAAGACCACCACGGCCTACCTGGTCGAGGGCGGCCTCAGGACCGCGAAGTCCACCGGTCTCATCGGCACCGTCGAGATGCGGATCGGCGACGAGCGCATCAAGTCCGAGCGCACCACCCCCGAAGCCACCGACCTCCAGGCCCTGTTCGCCGTCATGCGCGAACGCGGCGTCGAGGCGGTCGCCATGGAGGTCTCCAGCCACGCCCTGGTCCTCGGCCGGGTCGACGGCTGCGTCTTCGACATCGCTGTCTTCACCAACCTCAGCCCGGAACACATGGAGTTCCACTCCGACATGGAGGACTACTTCCGGGCCAAGGCACAGCTCTTCACGCCGAAACGCAGCAGGCTCGGCGTCGTCAACGTGGACGACGAGTACGGCCGCCGGCTCGCCGCCGAGGCCACCGTGCCCGTCGTCACCTTCTCCGCCGAGGGCCACCCCGACGCCGACTGGCGCGCCGAGCACGTCCAGGTCGGGCCGCTGGACTCGACGTTCACGGTGCTCGGCCCGGGCGGCGAGCGGGTGCAGGCCAGGTCGCCGCTCGCCGGACCCTTCAACGTGGCGAACACCCTCGCCGCCGTCGTCGCCCTCGCCGTGGCCGGCCTCGACCCCCAGGCCGCCGCCGACGGCATCGCCGCCGTGCCGGGCGTGCCGGGCCGCCTGGAGCGCGTCGACGCCGGGCAGCCCTACCTCGCGGTCGTGGACTACGCCCACAAGACCGACGCGGTCGAGTCGGTGCTCAAGGCGCTGCGCAAGGTCACCAAGGGCCGGCTGCACATCGTCCTGGGCTGCGGCGGCGACCGCGACCAGACCAAGCGCGCCCCGATGGGCGCCGCCGCCGCCCGGCTCGCCGACACGGCCGTACTGACATCGGACAACCCCCGCTCCGAGGACCCGCTCGCGATCCTCGCGACCATGCTCCAGGGCGCGGCCTCCGTGCCCGCGCACGAGCGCGGCGACGTACTCCTCTTCGAGGAGCGGGCCGCCGCCATCGCCGCCGCCGTGGGCCGTGCCCAGGCCGGCGACACCGTGCTGGTCGCGGGCAAGGGCCACGAGCAGGGCCAGGACATCGCCGGTGTGGTCCGTCCCTTCGACGACCGCCAGGTGCTTCGCGAAGCTATCCAGAAGACCCAGGGATGAACTTGTGATCGCCCTCTCCCTCGCCGAGATCGCAGCTGTCGTCGGCGGGCAGACGCACGACATACCGGATCCGTCCGCGCAGGTCACCGGACCGGTCGTCCGGGACTCCCGGGAGGTGGTGCCCGGCAGCCTGTTCGCCGCCTTCGTCGGCGAGCGCGTGGACGGTCACGACTTCGCACCGCAGGTCGTCGAGGCGGGCGCGGTCGCCGTACTGGCGTCGCGCCCGGTCGGCGTGCCCGCGATCGTGGTCGAGGACGTCCAGAGCGCCCTCGGCGCCCTCGCCCGGCACGTCGTCGCCCGGCTCGGCGCGACCCTCGTCGCCCTGACCGGCTCGGCGGGCAAGACCAGCACCAAGGACCTCATCGCCCAGGTGCTGAGCAGCAAGGCGCCGACGGTGTACACGCCGGGTTCGTTCAACAACGAGATCGGGCTGCCGCTGACCGCCCTGACCGCGACCGAGGAAACCCGTTTCCTGGTCCTGGAGATGGGCGCCCGAGGCATCGGCCACATCCGCTACCTCACCGGCCTCACCCCGCCGCGGATCGGCGTCGTCCTCAACGTCGGCACCGCCCACATCGGCGAGTTCGGCGGCCGTGAGCAGATCGCCCAGGCCAAGGGCGAGATCATCGAGGGGCTGCCCGAGGACGGCGCGGCCGTCCTCAACGCCGACGACCCGCTGGTGCGCGCCATGGCACCGCGTACCAAGGCGAAGGTGGTCCTTTTCGGAGAGTCGGCCGAAGCGGACGTACGTGCCGAGAACGTGCGACTCACGGACACCGGACAGCCTTCCTTCAGGCTTCACACACCCTCCGGTGCATCTGATGTGACCATGCGCCTGTACGGTGAGCATCACGTGTCGAACGCGCTCGCCGCGGCCGCCGTCGCCCATGAGCTGGGCATGTCCGCGGAAGAGATCGCCACCGCGCTCTCCGGGGCGGGCTCCCTCTCCCGCTGGCGCATGGAGGTCACCGAGCGCCCGGACGGCGTGACCATCGTCAACGACGCCTACAACGCCAACCCCGAGTCCATGCGGGCCGCCCTCCGGGCGCTCGTGGCGATGGGCAAGGGGCGGCGCACGTGGGCCGTGCTCGGCAAGATGGCCGAGCTGGGGGACGAGGCGCTCGCCGAGCACGACGCCGTCGGACGGCTCGCCGTCCGGCTCAACGTCAGCAAGCTCGTCGCCGTCGGGGGGATTGAGGCCTCCTGGCTGCAACTGGGCGCATATAACGAGGGTTCGTGGGGTGAGGAGTCGGTGCACGTGTCCGACGCACAGGCGGCGATCGACCTGTTGCGCAGCGAGTTGCGCCCGGGGGACGTCGTCCTCGTGAAGGCGTCCCGGTCGGTGGGGCTCGAAGGTGTCGCCGCGGCGCTGCTGGAGAGCGGTGCCGAGGGTGAGGTTGCCGCCCGATGATGAACCAGATCCTGTTCTCGGGTGTCATCGGCCTCTTCCTCACCCTGGTGGGCACCCCGCTGCTGATCAAGCTGCTGGCCCGCAAGGGCTACGGCCAGTTCATCCGTGACGACGGCCCGCGCGAGCACCTCAGCAAGCGCGGTACGCCGACCATGGGTGGTATCGCCTTCATCTTCGCCACGGTCGCCGCGTACTTCCTGTCCAAGGTGATCACCGGCAAGCCGCCGACGTTCTCCGGTCTGCTGGTGCTCGGCCTGATGGTCGGCATGGGCCTGGTCGGCTTCCTGGACGACTACATCAAGATCGTCAAGCGGCGGTCGCTGGGTCTGCGGGCCAAGGCGAAGATGGCCGGCCAGCTGATCGTCGGCATCGCCTTCGCCGTGCTGGCGCTGATGTTCCCCGACGCCCGCGGCAACAGCCCGGCCTCCACCAAGCTGTCGTTCATCACGGACTTCGGCTGGTCGATCGGCCCGGTGCTGTTCGTGATCTGGGCGCTGTTCATGATCCTCGCGATGTCGAACGGCGTGAACCTGACCGACGGTCTGGACGGCCTCGCCACCGGCGCCTCCGTCCTCGTCTTCGGCGCCTACACCTTCATCGGCGTCTGGCAGTACCAGGAGTCCTGCGCCAACGCGCAGACCCTGACCAACCCGGCCGCCTGTTACGAGGTGCGCGACCCGCTCGACCTCGCCGTGGTCGCCTCCGCGCTGATGGGCGCCTGCCTGGGCTTCCTGTGGTGGAACACCTCGCCGGCGAAGATCTTCATGGGCGACACCGGCTCGCTCGCCCTCGGCGGTGTCCTCACCGGCCTGGCCATCCTCTCCCGCACGGAGCTGCTGGTGGCCATCATGGGCGGCCTGTTCGTCCTCATCACCATGTCGGTCGTCATCCAGGTCGGCTCCTTCCGGCTCACCGGCAAGCGCGTCTTCCGGATGGCACCACTCCAGCACCACTTCGAACTCAAGGGCTGGTCCGAGGTCCTGGTCGTGGTCCGCTTCTGGATCATCCAAGGCATCTGTGTGATCGTCGGACTGGGCCTCTTCTACGCGGGATGGGCAGCGGAAAAGTGACCACCGGCTCGGCGCCCTTCGACTTCCAGGGCAAGCACGTCACCGTCGCGGGACTCGGCGTCTCCGGCGTCCCGGCGGCCAAGGTGCTGCACGCGCGCGGCGCGATCGTCACGGTCGTCAACGACGGCGACGACGCCCGCGCCCGCGAGCAGGCCGCGGACCTCCGGGCGCTCGGCATCACCGTGCGCCTGGGTGACGGGGCCACCCTCCCGGAGGGCACCGAGCTGATCGTCACCGCCCCCGGCTGGCAGCCCGGCAAGCCGCTCTTCCAGGCGGCCGCCGAGGCGGGCGTGCCGGTCTGGGGCGACGTGGAGCTGGCCTGGCGGCTCAGGGGGCCCGACGCGGCCCCCTGGCTGGCCGTCACCGGCACCAACGGCAAGACCACCACCGTGCGGATGCTCGCCGCCATCCTGGAGGCGGCGGGCCTGCGCACGGCGGCCGTCGGCAACATCGGCGTCTCCCTGCTGGACGCCGTCCTCGGCGAGGAGACGTACGACGTCCTCGCCGTGGAGCTGTCCAGCTACCAGCTGCACTGGGCGCCCTCGCTGCGCGCCCACTCCGCCGCCGTCCTCAACCTCGCGCCCGACCACCTCGACTGGCACGGCTCCATGGAGGCCTACGCCGCCGACAAGGGCCGCATCTACGAGGGCAACCAGATCGCCTGCGTCTACAACGTGGCCGACAAGGCCACCGAGGACCTGGTGCGCGAGGCCGACGTCGAAGAGGGCTGCCGGGCCGTCGGGTTCACCCTCGGCACCCCCGGACCCTCCCAACTCGGCGTCGTGGACGGCATCCTGGTGGACCGTGCCTTCGTCGAGAACCGGCAGAAGAACGCGCAGGAGCTGGCCGAGGTCTCCGACGTCCACCCGCCGGTCCCGCACAACATCGCCAACGCCCTCGCGGCGGCGGCCCTCGCGCGCGCCTTCGGGGTGCCCGCCCAGGCCGTACGGGACGGACTGCGCGCCTTCCGGCCGGACGCCCACCGCATCGAGCACGTCGCCGACCTCGACGGCGTGGCCTACGTGGACGACTCCAAGGCCACCAACACCCATGCCGCGCAGGCCTCGTTGGCGGCGTACGAGTCGATCGTGTGGATCGCGGGCGGCCTCGCCAAGGGCGCGACCTTCGACGAACTCGTCGCCACCTCGGCGAAGCACCTGCGCGCCGTCGTCCTGATCGGCGCCGACCGGGCCCTGATCCGCGAGGCCCTGGCACGACACGCGCCGGAAGTACCCGTGGTCGACCTCGACCGGACCGACACTGGGGCGATGCTCCAGGCGGTGACGGAGGCCAGGCGGCTCGCGGTCGCCGGCGACACGGTGCTCCTCGCTCCGGCCTGCGCCTCCATGGACATGTTCACCAACTACAACCAGCGCGGTGACGCGTTCGCGACGGCGGTCCGCGAACTCCGCGCCTGACCCCGGCCGCCCGCCGGGCGGATCCTGGGAAGGACGCGCGGGGCGGCCGACGTCCAGTGGAGGCGCCGATGCCCAGTAGCCGTACCGGAAAGCCCCCCGTACAGCGGGCGTCCCGGCGTCCCGCCGGCCCCGGCGCCGCGGGCGAGAACCCCCTGCGGCGGCTCGTCATGCGCGCCCGGCGCGCCTGGGACCGCCCGCTGACCGCCTACTACCTGATCGTCGGCGGCAGCATGCTGATCACGGTGCTCGGCCTGGTGATGGTCTACTCGGCCTCCCAGGTCACCGCGCTCCAGATGTCGCTGCCGGGCTCCTACTTCTTCCGCAAGCAGCTGCTGGCCGCCGTGATCGGCGGCGTACTGCTGTTCGCGGCCTCCCGGATGCCGGTGCGGCTGCACCGGGCGCTGGCCTACCCGATCCTCGCCGGCGCCGTCTTCCTGATGGCCCTGGTGCAGGTGCCCGGGATAGGGATGGCGGTCAACGGCAACCAGAACTGGATCGCGCTTGGCGGCTCCTTCCAGATCCAGCCCAGCGAGTTCGGCAAGCTCGCCCTGGTGCTGTGGGGCGCCGACCTGATGGCCCGCAAACAGGAGAAGAAACTGCTGGCCCAGTGGAAGCACATGCTGGTGCCGCTGGTGCCGGCCGCCTTCCTGCTGCTCGGTCTGATCATGCTCGGCGGCGACATGGGAACCGCGATCATTCTCACAGCGATCCTGTTCGGACTGCTGTGGCTCGCGGGCGCCCCGACCCGCCTGTTCGCGGGCGTGCTGTCGGTCGCGGCCGTGATCGGGGTGACCCTGATCGAGACCAGCCCCAACCGGATGGCCCGCCTCGCCTGCATCGGCGCCACCGAGCCGCGCGCCCAGGGCGCCGACTGCTGGCAGGCCGTGCACGGCATCTACGCGCTCGCCTCCGGCGGACTCTTCGGCTCCGGCCTCGGCGCGAGTGTGGAAAAATGGGGCCAACTACCAGAAGCGCACACCGACTTCATCTTCGCGGTCACCGGTGAGGAACTGGGCCTGGCGGGGACACTGTCGGTGCTCGCCCTGTTCGCGGCTCTAGGCTATGCGGGTATCCGCGTGGCCGGACGCACGAAAGACCCCTTCGTGAGGTATGCCGCGGGAGGCGTGACCACCTGGATCGTCGTCCAGGCGGTGATCAACATCGGCGCGGTGCTCGGTCTGCTGCCGATCGCCGGTGTTCCGCTCCCGCTGTTCTCCTACGGAGGATCCGCCCTGCTGCCGACCATGTTCGCCATCGGGCTGCTGATCGCGTTCGCGCGCGACGAGCCCGCTGCGCGGACGGCGCTTGCGCTGCGGCAGCCTCGCTTTGGTAGAAAGCGGGCGGGAGGCTCCGGTGCGGAGCGGGGGCCTCGGAGATGGAACACGATGCGACGGCGTGCCTCGGCGGCGCGTTCGTCCGGAGAGCGGTGAATTTCGGTGCATGTCGTACTCGCCGGTGGAGGGACCGCCGGCCACATCGAGCCCGCGCTCGCCCTCGCGGACGCCCTGCGCAGGCAGGACCCGAGCGTGGGGATCACGGCCCTGGGCACGGAGCGCGGCCTGGAGACCCGGCTCGTCCCGGAGCGCGGCTACGAGCTCGCGCTGATCCCGGCGGTGCCGCTGCCGCGCCGGCCCACCCCCGAGCTGATCACCGTTCCGGGCCGGCTGCGCGGCACCATCAAGGCCGCCGAGCAGATCCTCGAACGCACCAAGGCGGACGCCGTGGCCGGCTTCGGCGGTTATGTCGCGCTGCCCGCCTATCTCGCCGCCAAGCGGCTCGGCGTGCCCATCGTGATCCACGAGGCCAACGCCCGTCCGGGCCTGGCCAACAAGATCGGTTCCCGGTACGCGGCGCAGGTCGCCGTCTCCACGCCGGACAGCAAGCTGCGGGGCGCCCGCTACATCGGCATCCCGCTGCGCCGCTCCATCGCCACGCTGGACCGCGCGGCCGTCCGCCCCGAGGCCCGGCACCGCTTCGGCCTCGACCCCAACCTGCCCACGCTGCTGGTCTCCGGTGGCTCGCAGGGCGCGCGCCGGCTCAACGAGGTCGTCCAGCAGGTCGCTCCGTGGCTCCAGCAGGCCGGCATCCAGATCCTGCACGCGGTCGGCCCGAAGAACGAACTGCCGCAGGTGCACCAGATGCCGGGGATGCCGCCCTACATCCCGGTAAGTTACCTGGACCGGATGGACCTCGCGTACGCCGCGGCCGACATGATGCTCTGCCGCGCCGGCGCGATGACCGTCGCCGAACTCTCCGCCGTCGGGCTCCCGGCCGCCTACGTCCCGCTGCCCATCGGCAACGGCGAACAGCGGCTGAACGCCCAGCCGGTGGTCAAGGCGGGCGGCGGACTCCTCGTGGACGACGCGGAACTGACGCCCGAGTGGGTACAGCAGAACG
The DNA here is from genome assembly GCF_040706415.1 of Streptomyces sp. NPDC048106. NCBI lineage: Bacteria > Bacillati > Actinomycetota > Actinomycetes > Kitasatosporales > Streptomycetaceae > Streptomyces > Streptomyces sp. NPDC048106. The sequence goes on from NZ_JBEZND010000004.1 coordinate 116,127, forward strand.
TGCTGCCCGTGCTCGCCGATCCGCACCGGCTCTACGAGATGTCGCGCTCCGCGAGCGAGTTCGGCCGCCGGGACGCCGACGACCTGCTCGTCGGCATGGTGTACGAGGCCATCGCCTCGCGCCGTTAGGACCGTCTGACGAAAGGGCAGTGAGCGTGGCCGGACCGACGACCCGCGAACGCGGGGAACGCCAGCAGGAGTCGCCCGGCCCGCCGCTCGTCCAAAGGATCAGACGACTACAACTTCGTAGGATCGTCATTCTCGCCGTGGCCGTCGTGCTCGTAGGAGCCGGTTCCGTATGGGTGTTGTACGGCTCCTCGTGGCTGCGCGTCGAGCGGGTCCCGGTGTCGGGCACCCGGATGCTGACCCCCGCCGAGGTGCGCGACGCCGCCGGCGTGCCGGTGGGGGCGCCGATGGTGTCGGTCGACACCGATGTCATCGCGGCCCGGCTGCGCCGAAAGCTGCCCCGGATCGACACGGTCGACGTGTCCCGTTCCTGGCCGCACGGCATCGATCTGAAGGTGACCGAGCGGACCCCGGTGCTGCTGGTCCGCAAGGGCGGGAACTTCGTCGAAGTCGACCGCCGGGGCGTCCGTTTCGCCACGGTCGCCGAGGCGCCCAAGGGTGTTCCGCTGCTGCGGATGTCCGTGTCCGCGTCGGGTCCGGCCGCCGCGAGCCTGCGGCGCTTCGGCACCGGCCGGCTGGTGCGCGAGGCGGTCCGGGTCGCCGGTGAACTGCCGGGCCCCGTAGGGCGCCTCACCCGCACCGTCCAGGTCCGCTCCTACGACGACATCCGGCTGGAGTTGGCCGACGGCCGCACCGTCGCCTGGGGCAGCGGCGAGAACGGCCGCGCCAAGGCGCGGGCCCTCACGGCACTCATGAAAGCAGCTTCCGGCGCACGGCACTTCGACGTCAGCGTCCCCACCGCCCCTGCGTCATCGGCGAGTTGACGCGCATCAGCGCAGGCCAGCACCCTGGTTGGGCACCGCTACGGCTGATCACATAGGGTGAAAAGAAAAACGGGAGGTTCGGCGTGTTCGTTGAACGGGCGCCGCTTGTCGACTTAGTGTCCTGTTCAGAAGACTCCAGGAAACAGACACACTGGTAACCCTAAACTTCAGGCTTAGGGTTCGGGTCGGCGCTACGGACCGTCCCATTCGGCATCTGTCGCCCGGCGCGGGGCACCGCGCGGTGGCGACGACGTAATTCGAGGCGAGAGGCCTTCGACGTGGCAGCACCGCAGAACTACCTCGCAGTCATCAAGGTCATCGGTGTCGGCGGCGGTGGTGTCAATGCCATCAACCGGATGATCGAGGTCGGTCTCAAGGGTGTCGAGTTCATCGCCATCAACACCGACGCGCAGGCGCTGTTGATGAGCGACGCCGACGTCAAGCTGGACGTCGGCCGGGAACTCACCCGCGGACTCGGCGCCGGCGCCAACCCGGCCGTCGGCCGCAAGGCCGCCGAGGACCACCGTGAGGAGATCGAGGAGGTCCTCAAGGGGGCCGACATGGTCTTCGTGACGGCCGGCGAAGGCGGCGGCACCGGCACCGGCGGCGCGCCCGTCGTGGCCAACATCGCGCGCTCCCTGGGCGCCCTCACCATTGGCGTGGTCACGCGCCCGTTCACCTTCGAGGGACGGCGCCGCGCGAACCAGGCCGAGGACGGGATCGCCGAACTGCGCGAGGAGGTCGACACCCTCATCGTCATCCCGAACGACCGGCTGCTGTCCATCTCGGACCGCCAGGTCTCGGTCCTGGACGCCTTCAAGTCCGCCGACCAGGTCCTGCTCTCCGGCGTGCAGGGCATCACCGATCTCATCACCACCCCGGGCCTGATCAACCTGGACTTCGCCGACGTCAAGTCGGTGATGTCCGAGGCCGGTTCGGCCCTCATGGGCATCGGCTCGGCCCGCGGCGACGACCGCGCGGTGGCCGCGGCCGAGATGGCGATCTCCTCGCCGCTCCTGGAGGCGTCCATCGACGGCGCCCGGGGCGTGCTGCTCTCCATCTCCGGCGGCTCCGACCTCGGCCTCTTCGAGATCAACGAGGCGGCCCAGCTGGTCAGCGAGGCAGCCCACCCCGAGGCCAACATCATCTTCGGCGCGGTCATCGACGACGCCCTCGGCGACGAGGTCCGCGTCACCGTGATCGCGGCCGGCTTCGACGGCGGCCAGCCGCCGGCCCGCCGGGACAACGCCCTGGGCTCGGCCTCCGCTTCGGCCCCCGCCCGCCGCGAGGAGCCCGCCCCGGTACGGCAGCCCGAGAGCCGCCCGTCCTTCGGCTCGCTCGGCAGCGTGAAGCCGAAGGAGGAGCCGGAGCCGGCCCCCGAGCCGGTGGCCGACATCCCGGTCGCCCCGCCGGTCCCCCCGGCGCCGCGGCCCGCCTACTCGGACAGCGCGGCCGAGGAACTGGACGTCCCGGACTTCCTGAAGTGATAGGACAGCGCGAGAGCGTGAGCGGCGCGCACTTCGCCTTCACCGACCGGTGGGGCGGGGTGAGCGCCGCTCCGTATGAGGAGCTGAACCTCGGCGGCGCGGTCGGCGACACGCCCGGGGCCGTAGGGGCCAACCGGGAGCTGGCCGCCAAGACGCTCGGCCTGGACCCCGCCCGCGTGGTGTGGATGAACCAGGTGCACGGAGCCGAGGTGGCCGTGGTGGACGAGCCCTGGGGCACGGACCCGGTGCCGGAGGTCGACGCCCTCGTCACCGCCCGCCGCGGACTCGCCCTCGCCGTGCTCACCGCCGACTGTGTGCCGGTGCTCCTCGCCGACCCCGTCGCCGGCGTCGCCGCCGCGGCCCACGCGGGCCGGCCCGGCATGGTCAAGGGGGTCGTCCCCGCCGCCGTACGGGCCATGGTCGAACTCGGCGCCGCCCCCGAGCGGATCGTCGCCCGCACCGGACCGGCCGTCTGCGGCCGGTGTTACGAGGTGCCGGAGGCGATGCGGACCGAGGTGGCGGCCGTGGAGCCGGCGGCGCACGCCGAAACCAGCTGGGGTACGCCGGCGGTCGACGTGAGCGCCGGAGTGCACGCGCAGCTCGACCGGCTCGGGGTGTGCGACCGGGCGCACTCGCCGGTGTGCACGCTGGAGTCGGGCGACCACTTCTCATACCGCCGCGACCGCACCACCGGGCGGCTCGCGTCCTATGTCTGGCTGGACTGATGGGGAATGACGGACCGTAAGACCGAACTCGCCGCGAATCTGGCGAACGTGGAGGAACGCATCGCCGGCGCCTGTGCGGCCGCGGGGCGGGGTCGGGAGGAGGTGACCCTGATCGTGGTCACCAAGACCTACCCGGCGAGCGACGTGCGGATCCTGTCGGAACTCGGGGTGCGTCATGTCGCCGAGAACCGCGACCAGGACGCCGCGCCGAAGGCGGCGGCTTGTGCGGATCTGCCCCTGGAATGGCACTTTGTCGGTCAGTTGCAGACCAACAAGGTGCGTTCCGTGGTCGGTTACGCCGATGTCGTGCAGTCGATCGACCGGGACCGGCTCGTCACCGCGCTGTCCAAGGAGGCGGTGCGCGCCGGGCGCGAGGTGGGGTGTCTCGTTCAGGTCGCGCTCGACGCGGGCGCGAGCGGGCGGGGCGAACGGGGGGGTGTGGCCCCCGGGGGAATCGAAGAGTTGGCCGATCTCGTCGCCGGCTCGCCGGGGCTGCGGCTCGACGGTCTGATGACCGTCGCTCCGCTCACCGGGGAGTACGCGGGACGCGAACAGGCGGCGTTCGAGCGCCTCATGGATTTGTCGACTCACCTGCGCCGGGCCCATCCGGCTGCAACCATGGTGTCGGCAGGGATGAGTGCGGACCTCGAGCAGGCCGTGGCGGCCGGGGCGACACATGTGCGCGTCGGCACTGCGGTACTCGGTGTCCGTCCCCGGCTCGGGTAACGTCGCCAGGAAGTCGGACCACAGCAGAAAATATGGTCAGTGTTCGCGAAACGGACACAACGGCCGCGTGGATCGCGGGCACTTGGCAGTCGTCAGCCGATCCACCACAGAGCGGAGGACTCAGAGCATGGCCGGCGCGATGCGCAAGATGGCGGTCTACCTCGGCCTCGTGGAGGACGATGGGTACGACGGCCGCGGATTCGACCCCGATGACGATTTCGAGCCCGAGTTGGACCCGGAGCCAGAGCGGGACCACCGGCGTCATGAGCCGTTGCATCAACCTCATGACGCACACCAGCCCCAAAGGGATGAATCGGTGCGAGTGGTGCAGCCTCCGGCGCCCCGTGAACCGGTCTCCCGGGCGGCTTCGCTACCCGCGGAATCGGGGCGCCCGGCGCGGATCGCGCCCGTGGCGTCCATCACACAAGAACGTCAGTCCCTGGAGAAGAACGCGCCGGTGATCATGCCCAAGGTCGTGTCGGAACGAGAGCCTTACCGGATCACCACGTTGCACCCGCGGACCTACAACGAGGCCCGTACCATCGGGGAACACTTCCGTGAGGGCACCCCGGTGATCATGAATCTGACTGAGATGGATGACACAGACGCCAAGCGACTTGTCGACTTTGCGGCCGGATTGGTGTTTGGTCTTCACGGCAGTATCGAGCGGGTGACGCAGAAGGTGTTCCTGTTGTCTCCTGCTAACGTCGATGTCACGGCGGAGGACAAGGCCCGCATCGCAGAGGGCGGGTTCTTCAACCAGAGCTGAGACGCAGACCGGACCGCAGTACGCAAGAGCTCGGAACAGGGGAGAGGGAAGCGCAGGCCATGAGCGTGTTCGCGCAGGTGATCTACATCGCGCTGATGGTGTTTCTCGTCGTGCTCATCTTCCGGCTGGTCATGGACTACGTCTTCCAGTTCGCCCGCTCGTGGCAACCCGGCAAGGCGATGGTGGTCGTACTGGAGGCCACCTACACTGTCACCGATCCACCGCTGAAGCTTCTGCGGCGGTTCATTCCGCCGCTGCGTCTCGGGGGCGTGGCGCTCGACCTGTCCTTCTTCGTACTGATGATCATCGTTTACATTCTTATCGCCATCGTGCAGAACTTCGTGAGATGAGCGTGTGGACGACCCGGTCTTGCCGACTGCCGATGACTACGTTGAGGTGAAGAGATGCCGTTGACCCCCGAGGACGTGCGGAACAAGCAGTTCACGACCGTCCGCCTCCGAGAAGGCTATGACGAGGACGAGGTCGATGCCTTCCTCGACGAGGTCGAAGCCGAACTGACCCGTCTGCTCCGGGAGAACGAGGACCTGCGGGCGAAGCTGGCGGCCGCCACGCGGGCCGCGGCGCAGAACCAGCAGAACGCCCGAAAGCCTCCGGAGCAGGAGCAGCAGCAGGGCATGCGAGGTCCCGGCGCTCCGGTACCCGCCGGGATATCGGGCCCGCCGCAGCAGCAGATGGGTGGCCCCATGGGTGGTCCGCCCCAGCTGCCGAGCGGTGCACCGCAGCTGCCCGCCGGTCCCAGTGGGCAGGGTGGTCCGCAGGGTCCCGGTCCGATGGGCCAGGGTCCGATGGGCCAAGGTCCGATGGGCCAGGGTCCGATGGGCCAGGGTCCGATGGGTCAGGGGCCGATGGGTGGTCAGCCGCCCATGCAGCAGCAGATGGGTGGCCCCATGGGCGGTCCGATGGGTGGCCCGATGGGCGGTCCCATGGGCGGTCCCGGTCAGGGCCCCGGTGGCGACAGCGCCGCCCGTGTCCTCTCGCTGGCCCAGCAGACCGCCGACCAGGCGATCGCCGAGGCCCGCTCCGAGGCCAACAAGATCGTCGGCGAGGCCCGCAGCCGCGCCGAGGGTCTGGAGCGTGACGCCCGTGCCAAGGCCGACGCCCTGGAGCGGGACGCGCAGGAGAAGCACCGCGTCGCGATGGGCTCCCTGGAGTCCGCCCGCGCCACGCTGGAGCGCAAGGTCGAGGACCTGCGCGGCTTCGAACGCGAGTACCGCACGCGCCTGAAGTCGTACCTGGAGTCGCAGCTGCGCCAGCTGGAGACCCAGGCCGACGACTCGCTGGCCCCGCCGCGTACCCCGGCCACCGCGTCCCTGCCGCCGTCCCCGGCGCCCTCCATGGCCCCGGCCGGCGCGAGCGCCCCGTCCTACGGCGGCAACCAGGGGATGGGCGGTTCCCCCGCCCCGACGTCCGGTCCGTCCTACGGCGGTCAGCAGCAGATGACGCCGGCCATGACCCAGCCGATGGCTCCGGTCCGCCCGCAGGGCCCGTCCCCGATGGGCCAGGCCCCCTCGCCGATGCGCGGTTTCCTGATCGACGAGGACGACAACTGAGCACCGGGAACGGTGAGTAGTACGCCATAGGCGTCGGCAGCGCTGAGGACGCGGCCCCGGACTTCGGTCCGGGGCCGCGTCCTTTTCTCTCCGGATGCGGCAAGGGCCTGGCCTCCGAAGCGGAGACCAGGCCCTCGCCGGGCGACTGCCGGCGCTTACGCCTTGCGCAGCCGGAACGTCAGGCTCAGGCCCTCGTCGGTGAAGGCATCCCCGTAGCTGTCGTCGGCCTCGCCCTGGGCGAAGTCGGTCGCCAGGACCTCCTCCGCGATCAGCTCGGCGTGCTCGGCGAGCGCCGCGATGACCGCCGGGTCCGTGGACGTCCACCGCAGCGCGATCCGGTCCGCCACGTCCAGGCCGCTGTTCTTGCGCGCCTCCTGGATGAGCCGGATCGCGTCACGGGCGAGCCCCGCCTGCCGCAGCTCCTCCGTGATCTCCAGGTCCAGCGCCACCGTCGCACCGGAGTCGGACGCCACCGACCAACCCTCGCGCGGCGTCTCGGTGATGATCACCTCGTCCGGCGCCAGGGTGACGGTCTCACCGTCGACCTCCACCGACGCCGTCCCCTGCCGCAGCGCCAGCGACAGCGCCGCGGCGTCCGTGGCGGCGATCGCCTTGGCCACGTCCTGCACCCGCTTGCCGAACCGCTTGCCGAGCGCACGGAAGTTGGCCTTGGCGGTGGTGTCCACCAGCGAGCCGCCGACCTGGGACAGGGACGCCAGCGAGGAGACGTTCAGCTCCTCCGTGATCTGCGCGTGCAGCTCGCGGTCCAGGGACTCGAAGCCGCTCGCCGCGATCAGCGCGCGGGACAGCGGCTGACGCGTCTTGACGCCCGACTCGGCACGCGTGGCACGGCCCAGCTCCACGAGCCGGCGCACCAGCACCATCTGCCGCGACAGCTCCGGATCGATGGAGCCGAGGTCGGTCTCCGGCCAGGACGCCAGGTGCACCGACTCCGGCGCGCCCGGGGTGACCGGTACGACCAGGTCCTGCCACACCCGCTCGGTGATGAACGGCGTGATCGGCGCCATCAGCCTGGTCACCGTCTCCAGCACCTCGTGCAGCGTGCGCAGCGCGGCCTTGTCGCCCTGCCAGAAGCGGCGGCGCGAACGGCGGACGTACCAGTTGGACAGGTCGTCGACGAACGCGGACAGCAGCTTGCCGGCGCGCTGGGTGTCGTAGCCCTCCAGCGCCTGCGTCACCTGGTCGGTGAGCGCGTGCAGTTCGGACAGCAGCCAGCGGTCGAGCAGCGGGCGCTCGGCCGGGGCCGGGTCGGCCGCGCTCGGCGCCCAGCCGGACGTGCGGGCGTACAGCGCCTGGAAGGCGACCGTGTTCCAGTACGTCAGCAGCGTCTTGCGGACGACCTCCTGGATGGTGCCGTGGCCGACCCGGCGGGCCGCCCACGGGGAACCGCCCGCCGCCATGAACCAGCGCACCGCGTCCGCGCCGTGCTGGTCCATCAGCGGGATCGGCTGGAGGATGTTGCCCAGGTGCTTGGACATCTTGCGGCCGTCCTCGGCGAGGATGTGGCCGAGGCACACGACGTTCTCGTACGACGACCGGTCGAACACCAGGGTGCCGATGGCCATCAGCGTGTAGAACCAGCCGCGGGTCTGGTCGATCGCCTCGGAGATGAACTGCGCCGGGTAACGGCTCTCGAACAGCTCCTTGTTCTTGTACGGGTAGCCCCACTGCGCGAACGGCATCGAGCCCGAGTCGTACCAGGCGTCGATGACCTCCGGCACGCGCGTGGCGGTCCTGCCGCAGCCCTCGTGCGGGCAGGCGAAGGTGATGGCGTCGATGTACGGGCGGTGCGGGTCGAGCTCGGACTGGTCGGTGCCGGACAGCTCGGTCAATTCCGCGCGGGAGCCGACGCAGGTGAGGTGGTCCTCCTCGCAGCGCCAGATCGGCAGCGGGGTGCCCCAGTAGCGGTTGCGGGACAGCGCCCAGTCGATGTTGTTGTTCAGCCAGTCGCCGAACCGGCCGTGCTTGACCGTCTCCGGGAACCAGTTGGTCTTCTCGTTCTCCTGGATGAGGCGGTCCTTGACGGCCGTCGTGCGGATGTACCAGGAGGGCTGCGCGTAGTAGAGCAGCGCGGTGTGGCAGCGCCAGCAGTGCGGATAGCTGTGCTCGTAGGGCAGGTGCCGGAAGAGGAGGCCGCGCTCCTTGAGGTCCTCGGTGAGCTTCTCGTCGGCCTTCTTGAAGAAGACACCGCCGACCAGCGGCACGTCCTCCTCGAAGGTGCCGTCGGGGCGCACCGGGTTGACGACGGGCAGGCCGTAGGAGCGGCAGACCTTGAGGTCGTCCTCACCGAAGGCGGGGGACTGGTGGACCAGACCCGTACCGTCCTCGGTGGTCACGTACTCGGCGTTCACCACGTAGTGGGCCGGCGCGGGGAACTCCACGAGCTCGAAGGGGCGCTGGTAGGTCCAGCGCTCCATCTCGGCGCCGGTGAAGGTCTGCCCGGTGGGCTCCCAGCCCTCGCCGAGGGCCTTGGCGAGCAGCGGCTCGGCGACGACCACCCTCTCCTCGCCGTTCGTGGCGACGACGTAGGTGACCTCGGGGTGGGCGGCGACCGCCGTGTTGGAGACCAGGGTCCAGGGGGTCGTCGTCCACACCAGGAGCGCGGCCTCGCCCGCGAGCGGGCCGGAGGTGAGCGGGAAGCGGACGTACACCGAGGGGTCCACGACCGTCTCGTAGCCCTGCGCCAGCTCGTGGTCGGACAGGCCGGTGCCGCAGCGCGGGCACCAGGGGGCGACGCGGTGGTCCTGGACGAGCAGGCCCTTGCCGAAGATCTCCTTCAGCGACCACCAGACCGACTCCACGTACTCCGGGTCCATGGTCCGGTAGGCGTCGTCCAGGTCGACCCAGTAGCCCATGCGGGTCGTCAGCTCGGTGAAGGCGTCGGTGTGCCGGGTCACGGACTCGCGGCACTTGGCGTTGAACTCGGAGATGCCGTACGCCTCGATGTCCTGCTTGCCGGAGAAGCCAAGCTCCTTCTCCACGGCCAGCTCCACGGGCAGGCCGTGGCAGTCCCAGCCGGCCTTGCGGGCGACGTGGTGGCCGCGCATGGTGCGGAAGCGGGGGAAGACGTCCTTGAAGACGCGCGCCTCGATGTGGTGGGCGCCGGGCATGCCGTTGGCGGTGGGCGGCCCCTCGTAGAACACCCATTCGGGGCGGCCCTCGGACTGCTCCAGGGTCTTGGCGAAGATCTTCTGCTCGCGCCAGAAGTCGAGCACTGCGTGCTCAAGCGCGGGCAGGTCGACCTGTGCGGGCACCTGGCGGTACGTCGGCGCTGTCATCTGCGAGCATCCTCCAACGGACTTGCTGCCTTCCGTCGGAGGGACGAGAGCTTCGATTCCCGACGCCGTGTGCGGCGCGCTCCCGCGGTACCACCCTCCTTGGCCCGCCGCCGCGCCTCAGGCGCCGGTGAGCCCCCTCATTGGGTTCGCGAAACCGGTTCTACCGACCCGAGCCATGCGGCTGTGGCTTTCTTCCGGCGGCTCCGGGGTGATCTTCACGTCGCGCTCGCCCCCGGGCTTCCACCGTCCCCGGGTCGCTCTGGGCTGCGTACGCCGCTACTCGTCCCCATCCACGCTTCTCGCTGCGCCCAGTGTACGGCGCCGCGCGGACAGCGGCCGACCGCTTTTCCGGGCGGCGTCCTGCGCCGCGGCCGAGCGCGGGGGCCGGATGCGCCGAATGGCGAGGGTGCGGGGGTGATGCCGGGTGCGGCGGATTACCCGGCGGGGAGCTGGGCACAACGGATGCAGGCCCGTCGCGTGGGGGTGCGTGCGAGCGAATAAGGCGGTTTGTCCCGTTGTTGCGGGAGGTAAGTCGATTTATCGTCCCAGCACGATGCGCGAGCAGGATCACAGTATGTGAAGGGGCCGCGGCCATGGTGGCGAAAAGGACCGCGAAGCAGACCGTGGCCGGGAAGACGGGTGCCGGGAAGACCGCTGCCGGGAACGCCGCCGCCGGGAAGGCGGCGGCGGAGAAGGCCGTGACCGAGGAGGGGGACAGGAAGGCGGTGGCCGGGAAGGCGGCCGCCAGGAAAGGAGCCGCCGTGAAGCCGGTCCTGGAGCAGACGGGCGCGGCCGAGGAGGCCGCCGCCCACCCGGTGGCGAAGAAGACGGCCGCCGGGAAGACGACAGCGAGGAAGGCGGCGGCCGGGAAGACGGCGGCAGCCGCCGAGAGGACGGCTGGGAAGGCGGCCGAGAAGACGGCCGGGAAGACGGCGGCGAAAAAGGCGGTGGCGAAGAAGACGGCCGCCAGGCGGACCGCGGCCAAGGACAGCGCGGACAGCGCGGCCAAGGACAACACGGCCAGGGACAACACGGCCAGGGACGCCACGGCAGTGGGATCCACCGCCGGGAAGGCCGGGAAGGCCGCGAAGGCCGTGGCCCGCACGGCGGAGCCGGACGAGAAGAGCATGGCCAAGAAGGCGGGCGCGGCGCGGGCCGCGGAGCAGACGGGAGCCACGAGGGTGGTTGCGAAGAAGACTCCTGGCACGGCCACGGCGGAGGACACCGCCGTACCCAAGGCACGCCTCGCCGCGGCATCGCCCGGTGAGCTGGCGGTGCGCCCCGGCGAGGACCCCTGGACCGGCCAGGAGGTCGCGGAGGCGCGCGCGGAGCTCCAGTCCGAGACGGAGCGGCTGCGGCGGGAGATCAGCTCGTCCGAGGAGTCCCTCGTCGGCCTGATGCGCGACTCCGGGGACGGCGCGGGCGACGACCAGGCCGACACCGGAACCAAGAACATCACGCGCGAGCACGAGCTGGCGCTGGCCGCCAACGCCCGCGAGATGCTCGTCCAGACCGAACGCGCGATCGAACGGCTGGACGCGGGCACCTACGGCCTGTGCGAGAACTGCGGCAACCCCATCGGCAAGGCCCGGATGCAGGCCTTCCCGCGGGCCACCCTGTGCGTGGAGTGCAAGCAGAAGCAGGAACGCCGCTCCTGAGCGTGTGGCGCCGTCGGAGCGTGCCGTAGTCTCGTCCCCAGTCAGGTACCTAGGTTGAGGGACGCACGTGGCAGAGGCGGAGCGCATCATCAATACGCCGGACACCCCGGACGACGGCGCGGATCAGGCCCCGGAGCAGGCGCGGGACCAGGCGCAGCCGAGGACCGGCCGGGGTCGCCGGATCGCCGTGCTGTTCGCCGTGGCCGCGTTCGCCTACGCGCTCGACCTGATCAGCAAGACGCTGGTGGTGGCCAAGCTGGAGGGCCGCGCGCCGATCAAGCTCGTCGGGGACCTGCTGGAGCTGCACGCCATCCGCAACCCGGGCGCGGCCTTCGGCTTCGGCGCGGCCTTCACCGTGATCTTCACGCTGATCGCCGCCGCGGTGATCGTGGTGATCATGCGCCTGGCCCGCAAGCTCTACAGCTTCCCCTGGGCGGTCGCGCTCGGCCTGCTGCTCGGCGGCGCGCTCGGCAACCTCACCGACCGGATCTTCCGGGCGCCGGGGGTCTTCGAGGGCCAGGTCGTGGACTTCATCGCGCCCAAGGGCTTCGCGATCTTCAACCTGGCCGACTCGGCGATCGTGTGCGGCGGCATCCTGATCGTGCTGCTGTCCTTCCGTGGCCTGGACCCGGACGGCACGGTCCACAAGGACTGACGGACCGGTCCCCGGGGACGGGGGCCGGCGCCGGTTTTCCACAGGCTCGTTCGGGGCCGTTCCGCCCGTCCGGCATACTCGACGGGTGAGCACGATTCCCGAGATCCGTACCCTGCCCGTGCCAGACGGCCTGGAGGGCGAGCGCGTCGACGCCGCCATCTCCCGCATGTTCGGCTTCTCCCGCACGAAGGCGGCCGATCTGGCCGCGGCCGGCAAGGTGCAGGTCGACGGGGCGGTGGTCGGCAAGTCCGAGCGGGTCCGCGGCGGCGCCTGGATGGAGGTCGAGATGCCGCAGGCGTCCGCGCCGGTCCAGGTGGTCGCCGAGCCGGTCGAGGGCATGGAGATCGTGCACGACGACGATGACGTGGTCGTGATCGTCAAGCCCGTCGGCGTGGCCGCGCACCCCTCCCCGGGCTGGACCGGGCCGACCGTCATCGGCGGTCTCGCCGCCGCCGGCTACCGGATCTCCACCTCCGGCGCCGCCGAGCGCCAGGGCATCGTGCACCGCCTGGACGTCGGCACCTCCGGCCTGATGGTGGTCGCCAAGTCGGAGTACGCGTACACCTCGCTCAAGCGCCAGTTCAAGGAGCGCACGGTCGACAAGCGCTACCACACCCTGGTCCAGGGCCACCCGGACCCGACGAGCGGCACCATCGACGCGCCGATCGGCCGCCACCCGAACCACGACTACAAGTGGGCGGTCACCGCCGACGGCAAGCCCTCGGTCACGCATTACGACCTCATCGAGGCATTCCGCGCCGCCTCCCTGCTCGACGTGAAGCTGGAGACCGGCCGCACCCACCAGATCCGCGTCCACATGGCCGCCCACCGCCACCCGTGCGTCGGCGACCTCACCTACGGCGCCGACCCCACCCTCGCCAAGCGGCTGCGCATCACCCGCCAGTGGCTGCACGCCGTGCGCCTCGGCTTCGAACACCCGGGCGACGGTCGCTGGGTGGAGTTCGAGTCCGACTACCCCGAGGACCTCCAGCAGGCCCTCGACCAGGTCCGCGAGGAGACCTACGGATGAGCGAGGCCTACACCGTCCGTCCCGCCGAGGACCCCGCCGACCGAGAGGCCTGCTTCGCCGTCCGCAAGGAGGTCTTCGTCGGCGAACAGGGCGTGGACGAGACGATCGAGTACGACGCGTACGACGCCGTCGCCGTGCACGTGCTGGCCGTCCGCGCCGACGGCGCCCCGCTGGGCACCGGCCGGCTGCTGACCGGCGAGGCGGCCGTCGCCAAGACCGGCGCGGACCCGTCCGTCGGCTCGCTCGGGCGGCTCGCCGTCTCCCGGGAGGCCCGCGGGCTCGGCATCGGCGCCGCCCTGGTGCGGGCCATCGAGGACGCGGCCCGCGCCCAGGGCCTGGCCGCGGTGGACCTGCACGCGCAGACCCACGCGCTGGGCTTCTACGAGCGGCTGGGCTACGCGGCGTACGGACCGGAGTTCCTGGACGCCGACATGCCCCACCGGGCGATGCGCCGCGCCCTGTAGCAGGCGGCGGAAGAGCCGCTGAACGAGGGCGCGGCGGCACCCCCGGGGCGATGGCGCCGGAACGGCCGGGGAACGGACGGCATGGCAGGCTTGAAGCCTCTCGTGTCCTTCCGACCCCGGAGCGGCCGTGGATCAGTTGGCTCTGTTGTTCGCCCTGCTGCTCGGGGCCCTGGTGAGCGTCCCGGTGGGCGACCGGCTCGGGGTGCCGGCCCCGGTGCTGATGACGCTGTTCGGCGGGGTCCTGGCGGTCGCCCAGTTCGTCCCCAACGTGAACATCCCACCCGAGCTGATCCTGCCCGGACTGCTGCCGCCACTGCTGTACGCGGCCGTACGGCGCACCTCCTGGCGGCAGTTCGCGGCCAACAGGCGCCCGATCCTGATGCTGGCCGTCGCCCTGGTGTTCGTGACCATGGTGTGCGTCGCCTTCGTCTCGCACGCGATCGTGCCCGGTCTGTCGGTCGCCGCCGCCGTGGCGCTCGGCGCCCTGATCGCCCCGCCCGACCCCGTCGCCGCGACCAGCGTGGCCGGACAGCTCGGGCTGCCGCGCCGCCTGGTGTCGATCCTGGAGGGCGAGGGGCTGTTCAACGACGTCACCGCCATCGTGCTCTACCACGTGGCGATCGCCGCCGCGGTGAGCGGCCTGTTCTCACCGTGGCGGGCCGGTCTGGCCCTGGTGCTGTCCGCCGTGGTCGCGGTGGCCGTGGGGCTGCTGCTCGGCTGGGGCGCGAACCGGGTGATGGACCTGCTGGGCGACCCGACCCTCCAGATCGGCATGACCCTGCTGGTGCCGTACGCCTCCTACGTGCTCGCGGAGAAGCTCCAGGGCTCCGGGGTGCTCGCCGTGCTCACCACGGCCCTCTACCTCTCCGAGTACGCCACCGGCGCCGACGACGTGATGACCCGGCTGGCCGGGCACACCTTCTGGGACATCATCGACACCCTCGTCACGGGCGTCGCCTTCGGGCTGATCGGCCTGGAACTGCACAACGCGATCCGCACGGCCAGCGGACGGTGGGGTGAACTGCTCGGCTGGGCGGCCGCCGTCGCCGGTGTGGTGATCGTGGTACGGCTGCTGTGGCTGCTGCCGGCGACCTGGCTGACCAAACGGCTGCACGCCCGGCGCGATGTGGACGAGGAGATCCCGGCCAGCTGGCGGGAGACGGTGGTGATGTGGTGGTCCGGGATGCGCGGGGTGGCCTCGGTCGCGCTGGCGCTGGCCATCCCGCTGAAGACCGACGCCGGAAGGCCCTTCCCGGACCGGGACGAGATCGTCTTCATCGCCTTCGGGGTGATCGTCGCCACCCTGGTGCTCCAGGGGCTGACCCTGCCGTGGCTCGTCAAACGGCTTCGCGTGCAGGCCGACTCCGAGCAGGAGAAGGAGCACGAGAAGGAACTGGCGGTGCGCGCGGCGAAGGCGGCCAAGCGCCGGCTGCGGGAGATCGAGCAGGTGGAGGACCTGCCCGAGGACCTGTCCGAGCAGATGCTGCGGCAGGCCTTCGACATCGGCATCCGGATCAGCCCCGACATGGGCGAGGAGGAGCGCCGCGAGGCGCAGCACCAGCGGGCCAAGCGGCTGAAACGGATCCGGCGCATCCAGGGCGAGATGCTCAGCGCGGCCCGGCACGAGGTGCTGGCCGCGCGCAGCGAGCCGGGGATGGACCCGGAGACCGTGGACCGGATCCTGCGCCACCTCGACGTGCGCAGCATGCGTTAGGGCGTGTACACGCCCCGTCCGCGCGCCGGCTGTGCATATCCGGTCATACAAATACAAGGCGGCTGTGGACAACCGGAAGCGCCGGCCGCGCCCGGCTCCTACTCTCGGATCATGACTCGCAACATCGTGATCAGTGGTGGCGGTACGGGCATCGGGCTGGCGACGGCGCGCCTCTTCGCCGCGGACGGGGACCGGGTGCTGCTCCTCGGGCGGCGCGCGGAGGTGCTGGAGAAGGCAGGGGTGCCCGGGGCGCTCACCCACGCGGCCGACCTCACCGAGCCCGCGGACGTGCGGGGCGTCGCCCGCCTCGTCGCCCGCGAGTTCGGCACCGTCGACGTGCTCGTGCACAGCGCGGGCGGCTCCGGCGGCCTGGAGCCACCGGCCGGCGGCGAGGACCCCCTCGACCGGGTGGCCCATGCCTGGACCGTCGCCTTCAGACTCAACACCCTGACCGCGGCCCTGCTCACCGAGGCCCTCCAGGAGCGGCTCGCCGAGCCCGGCGGGCGGGTGCTCTTCCTCGGCTCCATCGCCGCCTACCGCGGCTCGGGCAGCGGCGCCTACGCGGCGTCCAAGGCCGCGCTGCACCCCTACGCCCACGATCTGGCCCGCAGACTGGGCCACCGGGGCATCACCGTGAACGTGGTCGCGCCCGGCTACGTGGAGGACACCGGCTTCTTCGGCGACACCATGTCCGAGGAGCGGCGCCGGCAGCTCGTGGCCGAGACCTCCACCGGCCGGGCCGGTGAACCGGGGGATGTGGCGTCGACCCTGCACTGGCTGGCCTCGCCCGCCGCCGGCCACATCACCTCCCAGATCATCCAGGTCAACGGAGGCGCCGAACGCGGACATTGAGCCGGCGCGGGCCGGCACGAGCCGGCGCGAGCCGGGACGCGCTCAGCCCCGCCCCGTGCGCGGGAAGTCGTAGGCCCTGCGCAGGGAGTCGCGGTCCGGGGAGGGGACGCGGTAGGGCGGCAGCACCGCGTCCGAGGTGTTGACCCGGGGCAGCGCGTAGGGGTGCTCCGCGGACAGCCAGGTGAGCATCTGCTCGCGGACCGTGACCCGCACCGTCCAGATGTCGTCGGCGTCCTTCGCGGTCACCAGCGCGCGCACCTCCATGGTGGTCGGGGTGGAGTCGGTGACCACCAGCCCGCAGGCGCGGCCGTCCCAGGCCGGGCACGCGCGCAGGATGTCGCGCAGCTTCTCGCGCATCGCCTCCAGGGGCGCGCTGTGGTCGAGATGCCAGAACACGATCCCGGTCATCTGCGGGGTGCCCCGCGACCAGTTCTCGAAGGGGTTGGAGGTGAAGTACGACACCGGCATGGTGATCCGGCGCTCGTCCCAGGTCCGTACCGTCAGAAAGGTCAGGGTGATCTCCTCGACCGTGCCCCACTCGCCGTCCACGACCACCGTGTCGCCGAGACGGACCATGTCACCGAAGGCGATCTGCAGCCCGGCGAACAAGTTCGACAGCGTCGACTGCGCGGCGACACCGGCCACGATGCCGAGGACACCGGCCGAGGCCAGCAGGGAGGCGCCCGCCGCGCGCATCGCCGGGAAGGTCAGCAGCATCGCGGCCACCGCGACCACGCCGACGATCGCCGAGACCACGCGCATGATCAGCGTGACCTGGGTGCGCACGCGCCGCACTCGCGCCGGATCGTGGTGGGCGCGCGCGTAGCGGGTGTACGTCGTCTCGACCACGGCCGCCGCGATCCGGATCACCAGCCAGGCCGCCGCCCCGATCAGCACCAGGGTCAGGGTCCGTCCGACGCCGACCCGGTGCCGCTCGAACAGGGCCGCCTGGTCGTAGGCGCCTCTGAGCAGGGCGGCGCAGAGGACGAGCTGGTAGGGGACGCGGGCCCGCCGCAGCCGGTCCCACAGGGGGGACTCGGGATGGTGTTCGTCCGCCTTGCGCAGCAGCAGGTCCGTGGCCCAGCCGATGACGACGGTCAGGAACACGGACGTGCCGACCACGATCACGGGGCGCAGTACGGTCTCCATGCCTTGGAACGTAACCGGCTATGCCGATCGTGAACCTGTGATGTGTCCCGCTCCCGGGCGGGCCGGCGCGGAGGCGGCTGGCACCATGGGCTCATGAACATCATGCTCTTTCACTCGTCCTACGGGCTCAGGCCCGCGGTGCGCGACGCCGCGGACCGGCTGC
Organism: Streptomyces sp. NPDC048106; assembly: GCF_040706415.1. Classification (NCBI taxonomy): domain Bacteria; kingdom Bacillati; phylum Actinomycetota; class Actinomycetes; order Kitasatosporales; family Streptomycetaceae; genus Streptomyces; species Streptomyces sp. NPDC048106. Next base: position 133,338 of record NZ_JBEZND010000004.1, read on the forward strand.
GCACGGCCGGCCACGAGGTGTGGACGCCGGACCTCTTCGAGGGGCGGACGTTCGAGACCGTCGAGAAGGGCATGGAGTTCGGCGACGGGATCGGCAAGGAGGAGCTGCTGAAGCGGGCCGTGCTGGCGGCCGCGCCGTACTCGGAGCGGGGTCTGGTCTACGCCGGGTTCTCGCTCGGGGCCTCCGTGGCGCAGACCCTCGCCCTCGGCGACGGCAAGGCGCGCGGGCTGCTGCTCCTGCACGGCACCTCGGACATCGCGCCGAACGCGTACGTGGACGAGCTGCCGGTGCAGCTGCACGTGGCCGAGCCGGACCCGTTCGAGACGGACGACTGGCTCAGCGCCTGGTACCTCCAGATGGGCCGTGCGGGCGCCGACGTGGAGGTCTACCGGTACGCCGGGGCCGGGCACCTGTACACCGACCCCTCCCTGCCGGACTACGACGCGGAGGCCGCCGAGGCGACCTGGCGCGTGGCGCTCGGTTTCCTCGACGGCCTGCCATCCGCGTAGCGGCGCGGCTCCACCCGTGCGGGCAGGGGCCTACACCGGGTCGTAGGTGCGCTCGACCTTCTGCGTGCCGGTGCGGGTGCGGTACGAGCGCTCCCACGTGGCGGTGGCGTTCCGGTCGGTGCGGTCGGACAGGACGTAGTAGTCCATCTGGGCGCGGTCGGCGGTGATGTCGAGCACGCCGAAGCCGTGCCGGTCGGTGTCCACCCAGTGGACGTGCCGGTTGGCGGCCTCGATGAGCGGCGCGGCGACCGCGGAGACCACGCCCTCGGGGACCTTGACGATGTCGTCGAGGTTGTCGGAGGTCACCGAGGTGATGACGAACTCGGTGGCGGCCGACCGGGACAGCGGGTAGGTGCCCGCGTCCACCGGCACGTCGTTGGCCCAGGACATGTGGATGTCACCGGTCAGGAAGACGGTGTTGCCGATGTTGTTCGACGTCAGGTGGTCGAGCAGTTCCCGGCGGTCGTGGGTGTAGCCGTCCCACTGGTCGGTGTTGACGCCTATGCCGTTCTGCGGCAGGTCGAGCAGCTGGGCCAGCGGCTTGAGCAGGTCGGCGGTGAGGGAGCCGATGACGAACGGCGCGATCATCACCGAGTTGCCGACCAGACGCCACTTGGTGTCGGACGCCTTCAGGCCCGCCTTCAGCCAGTCGAGCTGGGCCCGGCCGGTGATGGTGCGGTCGGCGTCGTCCACCGAGCCGCTGGTGCCGGACACCTGCTGGGAGCGGAAGGAGCGCAGGTCGAGCAGGGACAGGTCGGCGAGCTTGCCGAAGCGCAGCCGCCGGTAGGTGGTGCCCTCGATCGCCGGACGGACCGGCATCCACTCGAAGTAGGCCTGCTTGGCGGCCGCCTTGCGGTCGGTCCAGGTGCCCTCGGCGCCCTCGGTGTGGTCGACCGCGCCGCCCGACCAGGCGTTGTCGGCGAACTCGTGGTCGTCCCAGATCGCGATGACCGGCGCCTTCAGGTGCAGGGCCTGGAGGTCGGGGTCGGTCTTGTACTTGCCGTGCCGGGTGCGGTAGTCGGCGAGCGTGATGATCTCGTTGGCGGGGGCGTGCGGCCGCACCACCTCGCCGCGGGCCGCGTACTCGCCGGACTGGTACTCGTAGATGTAGTCGCCGAGGTGCAGCCAGGCGTCGAGGTCGCCGCGCGCCGCGAGGTGGCGGTAGGCGGAGAAGTAACCGGCCTCCCAGTTGGCGCAGGTGACCACGCCGAAGCGGAGCCCGGAGACGTCCGCGGTGGCGGCCGGGGCGGTGCGGGTGTGCGCCACCGGGGAGTCGGTGCCGCCGGAGGAGAAGCGGAACCAGTAGTCGGTGGCCGGCTGGAGGCCGCGGATGTCTGCCTTCACGGTGTGGTCCGAGGCGGCCGTGGCGGTGGTGGAGCCCTGGCTGACGATCTGGGTGAGCGCCTTGTCGGTGGCGACGACCCAGCTCACCACGGTGTCCGGGCCGACGCCCGAGCCGGGCGTGGCGTCCGGGCTCGGGGTGACCCGGGTCCACAGCAGGATGCCGTCGGGCAGCGGGTCGCCGGAAGCCACGCCGTGCAGGAAGGCGGGGGCCTGGTCCAAGGCGCGGGCCGGGAGCGCGGCGGCCAGCGGACCGGCCAGCACAGCGGTCGCCGCCGCGGCCTTGACGACCGTACGGCGGCGCGGGGAAAGGGAGTTGAGGCCCTGAGAGGCCGGCAGCGATCTGATTCGACTCGTCACGGCCGATCAGGTTACCGAGCGGTAGAACGAAAGAGCGGGCGAACAGGGAATGTTCGCCCGCTCTTCACCGGTCCGTCGGTGTCCGAAGGGCCGTCAGCGCCCGTGGGACGGCCGGATCGTGGGGGTTCGTCAGCCCTTGAGGGCCGCGTCGATGATCTTGTTGAAATCGGCCACCGACTGGATCACGTTGCCGCCGTTGAGCTGCTTGCCGTCCATGACGAAGCCCGGAGTGCCGGTCACGCCGTCCTTGTTGTCGTCGAACTGCTTGGACATGGCCATCGCCCAGGCGTCGTAGGTGCCCTTCTTGACCGCGTTCTGGAACGTGGCGTTGTTCTTCAGCGCCGGGACGGTGTCGGCGACCTTGATGAGGTAGCTGTCGTCCTTGAACTTGTCGTCGTTCTCGTCCGGGTGCCACTTCGTGGAGTACAGCGCGGTCTTGTAGTCCAGGAACGCCTCGGGGCTGACGTTCAGCGCGGCGCCGAGCGCGCTCAGCGCGTTCTTGGAGCCCTCGCCGTTGTCGTGGGCGTCGAGGAACGTGGCGCCGACGTACTGGTACTTGTACTTGCCGTCGTCGATGTCCTTGTGCAGCGTCGAGCCGACCGTCTGCTCGAACTGGGCGCACACCGGGCAGCGCGGGTCCTCGTACATCTTGAGGGTCTTCTTGGCGCTCGCCTTGCCGATGACGACCGTGGTGCCCTTGGTGCCCTCGGTGTGGGCCGGCGCCACGACGCTCGCGGTCTTCATCCGCTCCCAGTAGCCGGGCTTGTTGGCCTGGACGACGGCGTAGCCGATGCCGCCCGCGGCGGCCAGGACCACCACGACGCCGCCGGCCACGAACGCCTGCCGCCTGGCCTTGTCGCGCTTGGCCTGCCGCTCGCGCTCCTCGCGCAGCCGCTCCCGGGCCGCCGTCTTCGCCGCCTTGCTGTTCCGCTTGCTCATCTCGGGGTTCTCCCTGGGGGTCGCGCACCTGCCGTGCGCGGGATCGGGGTGGGGGACTGGTGTGCTCGGGCGCCGTTCACCAAGCGGTGAGCGGGGCGGGGCACGGCGGTCCGCGCCGTCCCAGGGAATGGGCGAGGAGCCGGTCGCGGGCGGCGGTCCGGCGCCGGGCCGGACGGGCCGGCGCGCGCTCCGGCAGGAGTCGTACGGTGACCGCGGCCACGGCGAGGAGCAGCGGCCGGAAGGAGGCGGTGGCCACCGCGCGCAGCAGCCGCACCAGGGCCCGCTCGCCCCGGCGCAGCCAGGCGGCGGCCAGCAGGCCCACGCCGACGTGCGCGGCGAGCAGCAGCCAGGCGGTGGCCGGGGTGGCGTTGGCCAGCAGCCCGGCCGCCTGGCCGCGGCTCACCCGGGCCAGCGGGGTGCCCACGGCGCCGCCATGGCACAGCAGGTCGAAGCCGAAGGCGTGCAGGGGGCCCGCGACGGGGCCGCCCGCCCGGCCGTAACAGGTCTGCTGGCCGGTGGTGAACACGGTGTCCGCGGCCAGCTCCAGCGGGATCAGCAGGGCGGCGATCCGGCCGAAGCCGCGCTCGCGCCCCGCCAGCGCGTACGCGCCGGCGAAGACGCCGGCGGCGACCGCGGCCACGGTCGCCGCCGGCAGCGGCGCCCGGGACAGCAGGACGTGCGACGCGGTGCCGAGTGTCACGACGAAGGCCGTGAACAGCGCCGCGCGTACGGCTCTGAGCTGGGTCCCGGATATGTCCATAGCGATAGCAGAGTCTGTCACGAACCGGAGTAAGGGACCCCTAAAGGGGGCCTGTGAGTACGGGCACGCCACCGCCTCGGCGCGGCGCCCTACAGCCCCGGGATCCGGCCGTTGCGGAACAGGTCCACGAAGATGTGGTGGTCCGCGCGCGCCCGTGCCCCGTAGGCGTGCGCGAAGTCCGTCAGCAGGGGCGCGAAGCCCTCCTCGTCGGCCGCGATCGCCGCGTCGATGGCCCGTTCGGTGGAGAAGGGCACCAGGGACTCGCCGGAGGTGTCGTCCGCCGCCGCGTGCATCGCCGCCGTGGCCCGGCCCAGGTCGGCCACGACCAGCGCGATCTCCTCCGGGTCGTCGATGTCGCCCCAGTCCAGGTCCACCGCGTACGGCGAGACCTCGGCGACCAGCTGGCCCGCGCCGTCCAGCTCGGTCCAGCCCAGCCACGGGTCGGCGTGCGCCTGGAGGGCGCGCTGGGAGATCACCGTGCGGTGGCCCTCGTGCTGGAAGTACCCGGCGATGGCCGGGTCCGTGATGTGCCGGGAGACGGCGGGCGTCTGGGCCTGCTTGATGTAGATCACGACGTCGTTCTCCAGGGCGTCGCTGTGGCCCTCCAGGAGGATGTTGTACGACGGCAGCCCCGCCGAGCCGATGCCGATGCCCCGGCGGCCCACGACGTCCTTGACCCGGTAGGAGTCCGGGCGGGCCAGGGAGGAGTCCGGCAGCGTCTCCAGGTAGCCGTCGAAGGCCGCGAGGATCTTGTAGCGGTCGGCCGCGTCCAGCTCGACGGTGCCGCCGCCCGGTGCGAACCGGCGTTCGAAGTCGCGGATCTCCGTCATCGACTCCAGCAGCTCGAACCGGGTGAGCGAGCGGGCCGCGCGCAGCGCGCCGAGCAGCGGGCCCTCCGCGGTGTCCAGGGTGAACGGCGGCACCTCGTCGCGCTTGGCGCCGGTGGCCAGGGCGTGGATCCGCTCGCGGTAGGCGGCCGCGTAGACCGCCACCAGCTCGGTGATCTGCTCGTCACTGAGCGCCTTGGCGTACCCGAGGAGCGCGATCGAGGCCGCGAAGCGCTTCAGGTCCCAGGTGAAGGGGCCGACGTACGCCTCGTCGAAGTCGTTGACGTTGAACACCAGGCGGCCGTACGAGTCCATGTAGGTGCCGAAGTTCTCCGCGTGCAGGTCGCCGTGGATCCACACGCGCGAGGTGCGGTCGTCCAGGTAGGGGCCGCCCCGCTTCTCGGCGTCGAGGTCGTGGTAGAAGAGGCACGCCGTGCCCCGGTAGAAGGCGAAGGCCGAGGCCGCCATCTTCCGGAACTTCACCCGGAACGCGGCCGGGTCGGCGGCCAGGAGCCTGCCGAAGGCGGTGTCGAAGACGGCGAGGATCTCCTCGCCGCGCTGCTCGTCGCTGAGCCTGGGGACCGACATCGGGGGATGCCTCCTGGTGCGGGAGTGGTGCGTCACTGTGCGTTCATGGGTACGACAGCGCTTTCGCCGTCTCCAACGGGCGACGCCACGCGGGAGTGCCCGGTTCCCGCCCGACCGTACGCGGAGATCCGCCCCGGCTGTCAGTGGCAGGGCATAGGATTCGACGCTGTCCCCCCAGACCGTCCGCCACCCGTCGCCCAGTGTTTCCGTTGGAGGCCGCACCGTGTCGAAGCCGCCGTTCACGCACCTGCACGTCCACACCCAGTACTCGCTGCTGGACGGTGCCGCGCGGCTGAAGGACATGTTCAACGCCTGCAATGAGATGGGCATGACGCACATCGCCATGTCCGACCACGGCAACCTGCACGGCGCGTACGATTTCTTCCACTCCGCGCAGAAGGCGGGGATCACCCCGATCATCGGGATCGAGGCCTATGTCGCCCCGGAGTCCCGGCGCAACAAGCGCAAGATCCAGTGGGGCCAGCCGCACCAGAAGCGGGACGACGTCTCCGGCTCCGGCGGTTACACCCACAAGACGATGTGGGCGGTGAACCGGACCGGTCTGCACAACCTCTTCCGGCTGTCCTCCGACGCGTACGCCGAGGGCTGGCTCCAGAAGTGGCCGCGCATGGACAAGGAGACCATCGCCCAGTGGTCCGAGGGCATCGTGGCCTCCACCGGCTGCCCCTCCGGCGAGGTGCAGACCCGGCTGCGCCTCGGCCAGTTCGACGAGGCCCTCAAGGCCGCCTCCGAGTACCAGGACATCTTCGGCAAGGACAAGTACTTCCTGGAGCTGATGGACCACGGCATCGACATCGAGCACCGGGTCCGCGACGGCCTCCTGGAGATCGGCAGGAAGCTCGGCATCCCCCCGCTGGTCACCAACGACTCGCACTACACCTACGCCCACGAGGCGGGCGCCCACGACGCGCTGCTGTGCATCCAGACCGGCAAGAACCTCTCCGACCCCGACCGCTTCAAGTTCGACGGCACCGGCTACTACCTGAAGTCCACGGACGAGATGTACGCCATCGACTCCTCGGACGCCTGGCAGGAGGGCTGCGCCAACACGCTCCTCGTGGCCGAGATGGTGGACACCACCGGCATGTTCGAGAAGCGCGACCTGATGCCGAAGTTCGACATCCCCGAGGGCTACACCGAGGTCACCTGGTTCAAGGAGGAGGTCCGCCGCGGCATGGAGCGCCGCTTCCCCGGCGGCATCCCCGAGGACCGCCAGAAGCAGGCCGACTACGAGATGGACGTCATCATCTCGATGGGCTTCCCCGGCTACTTCCTCGTGGTCGCCGACTTCATCATGTGGGCCAAGAACAACGGCATCGCGGTGGGTCCCGGCCGAGGCTCCGCGGCCGGTTCGATCGTGGCCTACGCCATGGGCATCACCGACCTCGACCCGATCCCGCACGGCCTGATCTTCGAGCGGTTCCTCAACCCCGAGCGCATCTCGATGCCCGACGTCGACATCGACTTCGACGAGCGTCGGCGCGCCGAGGTGATCCGGTACGTCACCGAGAAGTACGGCGCCGACAAGGTCGCCCAGATCGGCACCTACGGCACCATCAAGGCCAAGAACGCGATCAAGGACTCGGCGCGCGTGCTGGGCTACCCGTACGCGATGGGCGACCGCATCACCAAGGCCATGCCCGCCGACGTCCTCGGCAAGGGCATCCCGCTGTCCGGCATCACCGACCCCAACCACCCCCGTTACTCGGAGGCGGGCGAGGTCCGCTCGATGTACGAGAACGAGCCGGACGTGAAGAAGGTCATCGACACCGCGCGCGGCGTGGAGGGCCTGGTCCGGCAGATGGGTGTGCACGCGGCCGGCGTGATCATGTCCAGCGAGACCATCACCGACCACGTCCCGGTCTGGGTCAGGCACAGCGACGGCGTGACCATCACGCAGTGGGACTACCCGAGCTGTGAGTCGCTCGGCCTGCTGAAGATGGACTTCCTGGGCCTGCGCAACCTCACGATCATGGACGACGCGGTCAAGATGGTGAAGGCCAACAAGGGCCTCGACATCGACCTGCTGTCCCTGCCGCTGGACGACCCCAAGACCTTCGACCTGCTCCAGCGCGGCGACACCCTCGGCGTCTTCCAGTTCGACGGCGGTCCCATGCGCTCGCTGCTGCGGCTGATGAAGCCCGACAACTTCGAGGACATCTCCGCCGTCTCGGCCCTGTACCGGCCGGGCCCGATGGGCATGAACTCGCACACGAACTACGCGCTGCGAAAGAACGGGCAGCAGGAGATCACGCCGATCCACCCCGAGCTGGAGGCGCCGCTCAAGGAGGTCCTGGACGTCACCTACGGCCTGATCGTCTACCAGGAGCAGGTGCAGAAGGCCGCCCAGATCATCGCCGGCTACTCGCTCGGCGAGGCCGACATCCTGCGCCGCGTGATGGGCAAGAAGAAGCCCGAGGAACTGGCGAAGAACTTCACCATCTTCCAGTCCGGCGCCCGCAGGAACGGCTACAGCGACGAGGCCATCCAGGCGCTGTGGGACGTGCTGGTCCCGTTCGCCGGCTACGCGTTCAACAAGGCGCACTCGGCCGCGTACGGCCTGGTGTCGTACTGGACCGCCTACCTCAAGGCCAACCACCCCGCCGAGTACATGGCCGGCCTGCTGACCTCCGTCAAGGACGACAAGGACAAGTCGGCGGTCTACCTCAACGAGTGCCGCCGCATGGGCATCCGGGTGCTCCCGCCGAACGTCAACGAGTCGGAGTCCAACTTCGCCGCCCAGGGCGACGACGTGATCCTCTTCGGCCTCTCCGCCGTGCGCAACGTCGGCACCAACGTGGTCGAGTCGATCATCAAGTGCCGCAAGTCCAAGGGGAAGTACTCCTCCTTCCCCGATTACCTGGACAAGGTCGAGGCGGTGGTCTGCAACAAGCGCACCACCGAATCGCTGATCAAGGCCGGCGCCTTCGACACCATGGGCCACACCCGCAAGGGCCTCACGGCGCAGTACGAGCCGATGATCGACAACGTGGTCGCGGTCAAGCGCAAGGAGGCCGAGGGCCAGTTCGACCTCTTCGGCGGCATGGGCGACGACAGCGCCGACGAGCCCGGCTTCGGACTCGACGTGCAGTTCACCGACGAGGAGTGGGACAAGACCTATCTGCTCGCCCAGGAGCGCGAGATGCTCGGTCTGTACGTCTCCGACCACCCGCTGTTCGGCCTCGAACACGTGCTGTCCGACAAGGCCGACGCGGGCATCTCCCAGCTCACCGGCGGCGAGCACGCCGACGGCGCGGTGGTCACCATCGGCGGCATCATCTCGGGCCTCCAGCGCAAGATGACCAAGCAGGGCAACGCCTGGGCGATCGCCACCGTCGAGGACCTCGCGGGCTCCATCGAGTGCATGTTCTTCCCGGCCACCTACCAGCTGGTCTCCACCCAACTGGTCGAGGACGCCGTGGTCTTCGTCAAGGGCCGCCTCGACAAGCGCGAGGACGTGCCCCGGCTCGTCGCCATGGAGCTGATGGTCCCGGACCTGTCCACCGCGGGCGCCAACGCGCCGGTGGTCCTCACCATCCCGGCCACCCGGGTCACCCCGCCCATGGTCAGCCGCCTCGGCGAGATCCTCGGCCACCACAAGGGCGACAGCGAGGTGCGGATCAAGCTCCAGGGGCCGCGCAAGACCACGGTGCTGCGCCTGGACCGGCACCGGGTCAAGCCCGACCCGGCGCTCTTCGGCGACCTGAAGGTGCTGCTCGGCCCGTCCTGCCTCGCGGGCTGAACCGGCTCGTGACAGCGTGAGAGGGGCGCACCCGCGGTGGGTGCGCCCCTCTTTTCACGCAACGGGCGTCAACCGCCCCTTAGTTGTGGCCGAAGCTCTTCTGCTTCTTGCCGCGCCCGGTATCCCCGGAACTGCCCTGGATATGCGACACGGGAGACTCGTGGGACTCCGCCGGGTGCTGCGCCTGCTCATGGGTCTGACCGGAGTGCTGCGCGGCGCGGTTCTGCGAGCCACCCTGCTTGCGGTTCTTGTTCTTGGCCATGGTGATCTGCCTCCTGTGGGGGATCTAGGGGCCAGGGCCGGCTTCAGATTCACATACGCTGACATCAAGCGCATGTCGGACAATTACCCTGTGTGACAGGGTAGGTTGGCGAGGGACAGCCGCAAACGCCACGCCGAAGATCGAGTTCGGGCCGTTAACCTCCGCGCGGTCGGGCAGACTCGAAGGAAGTCCGAAGCAATACCTTCCGGGAAGAGGGTGAGTCGCGTGGACCGCTGCATCGTCCTGGTGGACGCCGGGTATCTGCTGGGCGCAGCCGCCAGTCTCCTCGCGGGCGAGCCCTCGCGGTCCCGGATCACCGTCGACCACGCCGCCCTGATCCAGGCGCTGCGCGACCGCGCGGAGTCCGACACCGAGCGGCCCCTGCTGCGCATCTACTGGTTCGACGGCGCCCCCGACCGGGTCCCGCAGCCGGAGCACCGCCGGCTGCGCGTCATGCCCCGGGTCACCGTCCGGCTCGGCGCCCTGACCCGCAGCGACGGGCGCTGGGCGCAGAAGGGCGTGGACGCCGCCATGCACGCCGAGCTGACCGAGCTGGCCCGCAACCGGGCCTGCTCCGACGTCGTCCTCGTCACCGGCGACGGCGATCTGCTGCCCGGCATGATGGCGGCCAAGGAGCACGGCGTCGCCGTACACCTGTGGGCCGTGCAGGCCGCCGACGGCGACTACAACCAGTCCGAGGACCTGGTCGCCGAGGCCGACGAGCGGCGCGTCCTGGACCGGGCCTGGATCACCCAGGCCGTCCGCGCCAAGGAACTGACCGGCGTGTGCGCCCCGCAGCCCGTGCCCCGCCCCGAGATCGCCGCGATCCTCTCCGCCCCGCTGCCCGAGTCCGCGCTCGCCGCGGCCGCCGAGCGCCCCGCCGGACAGGAGACGCGCCCGCCGGCCGCCGCCGGCGACAACAACGGCCAGGAACGGGTGCCCGCGCCCAAGGGCGTGCCCACCCCCAAGGACCTCGCCGCGCTGCGCGCCCCCGGCACCGTCCAGGCCGCCCAGCAGCCGGCCTCCGCGACCCTGCGCTGGTCCTCCGACAAGGGCTGGGTGGACCGGCCCGGCGCGGTGCCCGAGCCGGCCGAGGCCGCCGCCATGCCGACCCTGGCCCAGCTCACCACGGCCGAGCAGCGCTGGGCCGACCGCGAGGAGGACATCACCACCGTCGGCGGCGACCCGTACGAGGTGGGGCAGGTCTTCGCCCGCCGCTGGATGTCCCGGCTCGGCGACCAGAGCCATCTCCAGCGGCTGTCCCAGATGTATCCGCGCATCCCGCACCGCATCGACGGGGAGCTGCTGCGCTACGCCGCCCGCTTCGGCCTGCTCGCGCACAAGGACGACCAGATCGACGAACACGACCGTTACGCCATCCGGGCAGGCTTCTGGCGGGAGTTCGACATCCCGGCCGCGGCGGAGCACGCCGGCGCGGGGGAGTGAGGCGGGGGGTGCCGCCCGGCTCCGGCACCGGTTCGGGCGGCCCCGAGGACGGGCAGGGACCCCCGACCCCGTACCCTCTCCCCTTGTGAGTACGCGCGTGGGGCAGGCACTTCGGCAGGACGAGGTCGTCCGCGTACGCGGGCTCGGCAAGACCTACCCGGCCGTCAAGGGCCGCCGCGACGCCCCCGGCACACCCGAGGTACGGGCCACCGACGCCGTGGAGCTGGAGGTGCGGCGCGGGGAGATCTTCGGGCTGCTCGGCCCCAACGGCGCCGGCAAGTCCACCCTCGTACGCCAGCTCACCGGGCTGCTGCGGCCCGACGCGGGCAGCGTCGAGATCCTCGGCCACGACATCGTGCGCCACCCCGAGCGGGCCGCCCGCCTGCTCGCCTACCTCGGTCAGGAGTCCACCGCCCTGGACGAGCTGACCGTCTCCCTCGCCGCCGAGACCACCGCACGCCTGCGCGGCCTGGACGTACGGCGGGCCCGGGCCGAGCGGGACGCCGTGCTGGAGGAGCTGGGGCTCACCCCGATCGCCGCGCGGCCGCTGAAGAAGCTGTCCGGCGGCCAGCGGCGGCTCGCCTGCTTCGCCGCCGCCCTCGTCGGCGAGCGCCCGCTGCTGGTCCTGGACGAGCCCACCACCGGCATGGACCCGGTGGCCCGGCGCGCGGTCTGGGCGGCCGTGGACCGGCGGCGCGCCGACCGCGGCACCACCGTCCTCCTCGTCACCCACAACGTCATCGAGGCCGAGACCGTCCTCGACCGGGTCGCCGTGCTCGACCGCGGCCGGGTCATCGCCTGCGACACCCCCGCCGGGCTGAAGGAACAGGTCGCCGGCGAGGTGCGGGTGGAACTGGTGTGGCGGGAGCGGGCGCCGCTGGAGGTGCCCGAGGTCGCCGTGCTGCGCGAGCGGGCGGTGGCGTCCGGCCGGCGCTGGACGCTGCGGCTGGCGCCCGAGGAGGCCCGCGCCGCCGTCGCCACGGTGACCGGCGGCGCCGCCTTCGCCGCCCTGGACGACTTCACCCTCGCCACGCCCAGCCTGGAGGACGTCTACCTGGCGCTGGGCGGCGCCGCGCGGCAGGGGCTGGTGAAGGCATGAGCGCGTCGGCCGCCGTACACGACCGGGTCGGTACGCCTGCCGCAGGGAAGAGGAGCAGCTCGTCGTGAGTGTCGTACCCGCGCAGGTTCTGCCCGACGGGGCCCGGAGCGCGCCGGGGGCGGGGCCGGCCGCGGCCGAGCTCGCCCCCGCGGCGCGGCTGTGGCCGTCGCTGGCGGCCGTGTACCGGGCGCAGCTGTCCCGGGCCCGGGTGGCGCGGATCCCGCTGCTGTTCGTGGCGACCTTCCAGTCCATCGGCATCGCCGTGATGATGCGCGGTGTCGTCGACAACGGCTTCGAGGCGCGGTCCGTGGTGGCCGGCTCCTCCGTGCTGGTCGTCGCCTTCGTCGCGCTCAACCTGCTGGCCCAGTACTTCGGCCAGCTCCGGGCAGGCGGCGGGCTCGACCACTACGCCACGCTGCCGGTGCCGCCGGCCGCGGTGGTGCTGGGCGCGGCGGCGGCGTACGCCTCCTTCACCGTGCCCGGCACGCTGGTGACCGCCGTCTTCGGCTGTGTGCTGTTCGGGCTGCCGCTGTCCAACCTGTGGGTCCTGCTGGCCGTCGTCCCGCTCGCCGGGGCCGCGCTGTCCGGGCTCGGCGCGGCGCTGGGGCTGCTGGCGCCCCGCCCGGAACTGGCCACGCTGCTCGGGCAGCTGGGCATGTCGGCGGCGCTGCTGCTCGGGGTGCTGCCGGCCGACCGGATGCCGGAGATCGTCCGGCTGGCGCGGGACCTGCTGCCCTCCACCTACGGCGTGGAGGCGTACGCCCGCACGTTCGGGGCCCACCCGGACTGGGCCGTCGTCCTCGCTGACCTGGGGGTGTGCGCCGGGGTCGGGGTGGTCTCGCTGGCCGTGGCCGCGTGGGCCTACCGCAGGGCCGCCGTCCGGTGACGCGGCGCACAGGCCGACCTGGCACGATGGCAGGGTGACCGCACCGCTGAATCCGCCCCCGCCCCCGCACGAGCACTCCGCGCACCAGGTCTGGCAGTCGCCGCCCACCGGGGCGCCGAGGACGGGCGCCTACGAGGAGGACGGGCCCGGGATGAAGACCGAAGTGCGCGAGGGCGCCGTGATCACCGTGCTGGTGGCGCTGTGCGGGCTGCTGCTCGGGCTGCTGTGGTGGCGACTGACGCCGCATGTGCCGCTGGTCGGCGACCTGTCGAACGGCAGCTGGTTGATCTACCGCAAGGACGCCGAGGGGGAGCAGGCGATCGGGGTGCAGGGCACCTTCACCCTGCTGGGGCTCGCGTTCGGCGCGGTGAGCGGGCTCGCGGTGTTCCTGTGGCGCAGGCGGGGCGGCGTACCGCTCGTCGTCGGCCTGGCGCTCGGCGGACTGCTCGGCTCCCTGCTGGCCTGGTGGCTCGGCGTCCGGCTGGGCCCCGAGCACGACGTGATCGCGCACGCGAAGGCGGTCGGCGAGGGGGTCACCTTCCCGGCCCCGCTGCGCCTCGACGCGAAGGCCGCGCTGCTGTCCTGGCCGTTCGCCGCGGTGCTGGTGCACCTCGGGCTGACGGCACTGTTCGGCCCCCGCGACCCGGAACCGCCGCAGTACCCGACCCAGACGCCCCTCGACCCCGCCCGGTAGCCGCGGGCACGGCCCTCGCCGCCCGCGTCAGCCCCGGCCGACGGGCGCCGTGACCGCGCCCGTCAGCTTCGCCAGGTCCTCGGGTGCCAGCTCCACCTCAAGGCCCCGGCGGCCCGCCGACACGCAGATCGTCACGTGGCCCAGGGCCGAGTCGTCCAGGACGGTGGGGAGCTTCTTGCGCTGCCCGAGCGGGGAGATGCCGCCGCGGACGTAGCCGGTGGTGCGCTCGGCCAGGGTCGGGTCGGCCATGGCGGCGCGCTTGCCGCCCACCGCCGCGGCCAGGGCCTTGAGGTCGAGGGTGCCCGCGACCGGGACGACGCCGACGACGAGGGCGCCGTCCACGTCGGCCACCAGGGTCTTGAAGACGCGGTCGGGGGAGACGCCCATCGCCTCCGCGGCCTCCTCGCCGTACGAGGGGTGGGAGGGGTCGTGCTCGTAGGCGTGGACCGTGAACTCCACGCCCGCCGCGCTCAGCGCGACCGTCGCCGGGGTGCCCCCGGACTGCTGCTGCTTCTTCGACTTCTTCGCCATGGGCTCGTGGACTCAGTTCAGACTGGTCGGCGTCCGCGTCAGCTCGAACGCGGGCAGCGACGGCAGGTTACGGATGATGGCGGTCTCGCCGCGCAGGAGTCTCAGTTCGTCCCGCAGCCGGGACGCGGTGTCGGGCGCCTGGAGCAGCCGCTGCTTGGTCGGCGTGTCGTGCACCATCGCGGCCGCCACCAGGTACGACACCACGCTCGGGTCGTCCGGCAGCTCCGCGCTCGTCGCGAGCGACCGCTCCCGTGCCCCCGCCAGCCGCTTCTGGTACTGCCGGAAGGCCCGCAGCACGCCCTCCGCGAGCGCTCCCGCCTCGTCGCCCGGCTCCTCCGCCAGCTCCTCCAGCTCGGCCGTCAGGAAGGGCCCCGACGCGTCCACGGACAGCAGCCGCACCCGGGTCGTGCCGGTCGCGAGCACCTCGAAGGTGCCGCCGGTGCGCTCCCGGATGGTCGCCGCGTCCGCGATACAGCCCATCTGGTGGAAGGAGGCGAGCGGGTCCGGACCGAAGCCCGCGGCCGGGCCCCGCTCCGGCCGCGCCGTGGGGTCGGGCATGCCGGGGGCGCTCGGCGCCACCTCGTGCCCGTCGCGGATGGCCACGACGGCGAACCGCCGCGGCTCCTCCTCGGAGGTCTTCAGCAGCTCGCGCATCATGGCGCGATAACGCTCCTCGAAGACGTTCAGCGGCAGCACGAGTCCCGGGAAGAGGACCGTGTTCAGCGGGAAGAGCGGCAGACGGACGGTGGTCACGGCGCCCCAGCCTAATGGTCGGCGGCGCGGCCGTGACCGCGGTGCCCGGGGAGAAGGTCTCCGGGCACCGGCGGCAGCCCGGCCGGAACGGGCGCCTCGCCCCCCGCCAGCAGATGCTCGCGCAGGCGCAGGAAGTGGCCGAGCGGGTCGTCCGAGAGCCGGTCCCAGGGGCAGGAGGTCACCCACGGGCCGATCAGCCGCAGCTGGGCGCGGGCGTCCTCCCGGCGGTCCAGCCGCAGCAGCACGTAGAGCAGCTTGTTGCGCACCCCGGCCGGCCACGGGTCGCCCGCCGCGAACCGCGCCGACAGGGCGATGGCGCGGTCGGCCGCCGAGTCCAGGCGGGCCCGGGGCACCCCCGGCCCGCCGCCCCCGGTCAGATAGCCGAAGGCCGCCCGTGCGGGCAGCACCTGCACCAGCGAGTCCGCCGGGGCGTCCTGCGCGGCCAGCTCGGCGAAGTCGAAGCACTCGCGGTGGGCGGTGTCCGGCGCGTGCGGGGTGTCCCCCCAGCGGACGCAGCAGAACGCGGCCAGATAGCGCAGGGCGGCCACATGGCAGCCGTAGTGGTGCGGGGCGCGGCGCACCGCCGCCTCCCACAGCTCCTCGAAGTACCGGTGCCCGGCCCGCGAGCCGCGCGCGTGGTCCAGCGCGATCCGCCAGGGCACCGGGTCCCGGTCGTCGGCCCGCGCGGCGGCGGTGATCAGCGGGCTGACCTCGCGCAGCAGTTCGGCGCGGGCCGGTGAGGACCACACCCGGTCCACCGCCAGCTGGGCCGCGACCAGCAGGGCGCCGGGGTCGTCCGGCTCGGCCGCCCGCCAGTCCTCGAACCACTCGGTGCGCAGCCGGGCGAACGCCGCCAGCCGCCGGGCGTACCGGTCGTGGTTCTCCCACTCGGCCGCGGTCCGGGTGCCGGCCAGCAGCTCGGCCGCGGCCCGGTACTCGCCCCGCCCGGCGGCGACCAGCGCGGGGGAGAGCCGGTCGTCGGGCGCGTCGAGCACGGCCTCGTCCGCGGAGGGGATCCCTCCGGCCGGGCGCGCGGAGCGTCGGGGCAGCCAGGAGCGGCGGATGAACGAGGGCAGCGGAACCATGGTGCGGACCATTGAAAGTCCGCAGGTCGGGACTGCGCCAGAGGGACGGGGGAAGTCGTGGAAGGTTGTACGGCCGACGGTCAAGGACCAGTAAAGGGCGACTGTTCGACTTTTGTACGACGGGAGGGGTCAAGGAGGGTCTTTACCGACATACGGCCATTACCGGCAGGCCCGCACCTCAGCCGCGCCGCAGCAGCCGGGTCGCCCCCGCCGCCACCGTCGTCGCCAGGACCCAGCCGAGCAGGATCATCGCGGCCGTCAGCCACTGCCAGGGGCCGCGCAGCCGCCACTCGCCGACCTGCCCGAGGTCGATGACCGGCAGCAGCAGGTCCAGGGTGAACAGGGCCGGGCTCCAGTACGGATGGTCGTCGCGGTTCATCGGCGGATGGGCGGCGTGGGAGAAGGCCAGGGTGCCGGCCGCCCAGAGCACCGCCATCCAGACCGCGGCACGACCGGGCCGGTAGCCGTACGCGACCGTCAGGTCCTGGACGTAGCCCCAGAGCTTGCCCGCCAGCGGCAGCGTCTCGCGGCGCCTGCGCTGCTTGGCCAGCAGCACCTCCCGCGCGTCCTCGTCCTCCCCGGCCTCCCGCAGCACCGAGGCCAGCCGCTCGTACGGCTCCGGGGCGTACTCGGCGGTGGCCGCGGCTATCCAGTCCAGGCGCCGGGTCAGCGGGAAGGGGCCCTGCGGCACCAGGTTCTCGTAGGCGAAGCCGCCCATGTGCAGCCGCCCGGCGCCAGGCCAGGCGCCCGCGCGGTCCACCAGGTTCATGATCTGCGCCCCCGACAGCACCACCTTGCCGCGCTGCGGACCGTCCCCGAGGAAGCGCAGCTCGGGCGCGTGCACCCGGCGCAGCGACAGCTCCTGGTCGTCCGTGAGGGTGAACCGGGCCCGCTCCAGGTCCACGGCGTCCCCGAACCGGCCGTCGTCCAGACGCAGCCCGCCCTGGCACTCGAACCGCTGGATCCGGGTCCCGCGGGCCGGCGTGGTCCCGCTGAGCAGCGGGTTCCCCACCCCGGCCGGGGTCAGGTAGAGGGTGCGCTCCACGCTGAGCTGGGGCGCGTTCAGCGCCAGCCGGGCGTACGGGTTGGACAGCCGCGCGCCGCGCAGGCTCAGCGAGACCCCGACCTGGGCGCCGCGCAGCCGCAGCTCGCCGTGCGACTCCAGCAGCTCCGCCTGGAGGTCCTGGCCGACCGACAGGCCGTCCGCCGAGATCGACCGCCCGCCGCGGTCCCGGTACACGACCGCCTGGTTGAGCAGCAGATCGGTGCCGATGTGCGCGTCGGTCAGCCGGACCCCGTTCCGGAACCGGCAGCGCGGCAGGTGCAGATCGCCCTCGGTGTGCACCCGGGCCGCCTCCAGGCGCGGCACCGAGCAGTTCACCAGGCGCAGCGTGCTGAACCGCGCCTCCGGCACCAGCACCTGGTCGTCGAAGCGGCAGTCGCGCAGCTCCACGTACGGCCGCACGCTCCCGCCCGCCAGGTCCAGGGTGCCCGTGACCCGCACCCCGGCGAGCTTCAGCGCGGCCACCCGCCCGGCCAGCGCCGGCGGCCCGTCCAGGAGCAGCCAGCACAGGACGCGCGCCCGCACGGACCGCTCGGGCCCCCAGGGATGGCCGCCATGCGGATCGTCCACCACGGAGTCACCGCTGCTCAGGTCGTACACACTGCCGTTGCGGAAGGCCTGCCACATGCCCGCCTCGGCCGCGGTCAGGTCGTCCGGCAGGTCCCCGGCGTCGAAGCCGGTCCCCTCGGTCACCGCAGTTCCTTCTTTCTCCGCCGTCCGGGTGGTTCGTCCTGCCGTTGATGCCCGCTGAGTGACGCCCGGAACACCCGGAGTGAAGCGGATCTTCCGAGTTCCGGCCAGCGTCTGTACCAGGCATTGCTCCATGTGGGGGGCGGCCCCGTCCGCGACCCGTATCAGCCACTGATACGTGCGGACGACTACGGACGGCGGTCTGAGAGAATTGAGCCTGTGATCTCCCGAATCGATCTGCGCGGCGACGCCCTCCCCGAGGGCCCCGCCCTGCGTGACCTGCTGCCCCGAGCCGACTTCGACGTTCAGACCGCCCTGGAGAAGGTGCGGCCGATCTGCGAGGACGTGCATCATCGTGGCGACGCGGCGCTGATCGACTTCGCCGAGAAGTTCGACGGGGTACGGCTGGAATCCGTCCGTGTCCCGGCCCAGGCGCTCGACGACGCGCTGGCCGGCCTCGACCCGGCCGTGCGCGCCGCCCTGGAGGAGTCCATCCGGCGCGCCCGCCTCGTCCACCGCGAGCAGCGCCGCACCACCCACACCACCCAGGTCGTCCCCGGCGGCTCGGTGACCGAGAAGTGGGTTCCGGTCGAGCGCGTCGGGCTGTACGCGCCGGGCGGCCGCTCCGTCTACCCCTCCTCCGTGATCATGAACGTGGTCCCGGCCCAGGAGGCCGGCGTCGAGTCCATCGCGCTCGCCTCCCCGGCGCAGGCCGAGTTCGGCGGGCTGCCGCACCCGACGATCCTGGCCGCGTGCGCGCTGCTCGGCGTGGACGAGGTGTACGCGGCGGGCGGCGCCACCGCCGTCGCGATGTTCGCCTACGGCACCGAGTCCTGCCCGCCCGCCCCCATGGTCACCGGCCCCGGCAACATCTGGGTGGCCGCCGCCAAGCGCTACTTCACCGGCCGGATCGGCATCGACGCCGAGGCCGGCCCCACCGAGATCGCGGTCCTCGCCGACGACACCGCCGACCCGGTGCACGTGGCCGCCGACCTGATCAGCCAGGCCGAGCACGACCCGCTCGCGGCCGCCGTCCTCGTCACCGACTCCCCGGACCTCGCGGACGCGGTGGCCAAGGAGCTGGAGCCGCAGGTCGCGGCCACCAAGCACGTCGACGACCGGATCCGCCCGGCCCTCGCGGGCAGGCAGTCCGCGATCGTCCTGGTGGACGGCATCGAGGAGGGCCTGAAGGTGGTCGACGCGTACGGCGCCGAGCACCTGGAGATCCAGACCGCCGACGCCGCCGCCGTGGCCGGCCGGGTGCGCAACGCGGGCGCGATCTTCGTCGGCCCCTGGGCCCCCGTCTCCCTCGGCGACTACGCGGCCGGGTCCAACCACGTCCTGCCCACCGGCGGCTGCGCCTGCCACTCCTCGGGCCTGTCCGTGCAGTCCTTCCTGCGCGGCATCCACATCGTCGACTACACCAGGGACGCGCTGGCCGAGGTCGCGCACCACGTGGTGACGCTGGCGGAGGCGGAGGACCTCCCGGCGCACGGCGCGGCGATCAAGGCGAGGTTCGGCTGGAAGGTACCGGAGAGCGAGTGAACGACGTGCGGATCGACGACCTTCCCATCCGGGACGAGCTGCGCGGCAAGTCCCCTTACGGGGCGCCCCAGCTGGACGTCCCGGTACGGCTGAACACGAACGAGAACCCGTACCCGCTGCCCGAGCCGCTCGTCGAGCGGATCGCCGAGCGGGTCCGGGCGGCCGCCCGCGACCTGAACCGCTACCCCGACCGGGACGCGGTCCAACTGCGCACGGAGCTGGCCAAGTACCTCGGCAGGACCGGCAGGTTCCCGCTCGCCCCGGAGAACGTGTGGGCGGCCAACGGCTCCAACGAGGTCATCCAGCAGCTGCTGCAGACCTTCGGCGGGCCGGGCCGCAGCGCGATCGGCTTCGAGCCGTCGTACTCGATGCACGCGCTCATCGCCCGCGGCACCGGCACCGGCTGGATCTCCGGGCCGCGCACCGAGGACTTCGGCATCGACCTCGCCGCCGCCGAGAAGGCCATCGCCGAGCACCGCCCGGACGTCGTCTTCATCACCACCCCCAACAACCCCACCGGCAACGCGGTACCGCCCGAGACGGTCGTCGCCCTCTACGAGGCGGCGCAGGCGGCCAAGCCGTCGATGGTGGTCGTGGACGAGGCGTACGTCGAGTTCAGCCACGGCGCCTCGCTGCTGCCGCTGCTCGAAGGCCGCCCGCACCTGGTGATCTCGCGCACCATGTCCAAGGCGTTCGGCGCGGCGGGCCTGCGCCTCGGCTACCTCGCGGCCGACCCGGCCGTGGTGGACGCCGTCCAACTGGTCCGGCTGCCCTACCACCTGTCGGCCATCACCCAGGCGACCGCGCTGGCCGCCCTGGAGCACACCGACACCCTGCTCGGCTATGTCGAGCAGCTGAAGTCCGAGCGGGACCGGCTGGTCGCCGAGCTGCGCGCGATCGGCTACGACGTCGTCGAGTCCGACGCCAACTTCGTGCAGTTCGGCCGGTTCGCCGACGCCCACGAGGCCTGGCGGAAGATCCTCGACCGGGGCGTCCTGGTCCGGGACAACGGCGTGCCGGGCTGGCTGCGGGTCTCGGCCGGCACCCCCGAGGAGAACGACGCGTTCCTCGACGCGGTACGTGAACTGAAGAAGGAGCTTGAGGCATGAGCCGCGTAGGGCGCGTCGAGCGCACCACCAAGGAGACCTCGGTCCTGGTCGAGATAGACCTCGACGGCACCGGGCGGACCGACATCGCCACCGGCGTCGGCTTCTACGACCACATGCTCGACCAGCTCGGCCGGCACGGTCTGTTCGACCTGACCGTGAAGACCGACGGCGATCTGCACATCGACTCCCACCACACCATCGAGGACACCGCTCTCGCGCTCGGCGCCGCCTTCCGGCAGGCCCTCGGCGACAAGGTGGGCATCTACCGCTTCGGCAACTGCACGGTCCCGCTGGACGAGTCCCTCGCCCAGGTCACCGTCGACCTCTCCGGCCGCCCCTACCTCGTGCACACCGAGCCCGAGCGCATGGCGCCGATGATCGGCGAGTACGACACCACGATGACCCGGCACATCCTGGAGTCCTTCGTGGCCCAGGCGCAGGTCGCGCTGCACGTTCACGTACCGTACGGACGTAACGCCCACCACATCGTGGAGTGCCAGTTCAAGGCGCTGGCCAGGGCGCTGCGCTACGCCTCCGAGCGCGACCCGCGCGCGGCCGGCATCCTCCCGTCGACGAAGGGCGCGCTGTAACCCATGACCGGTCTGTCGACCCTCCTGATCGTCGTCGGCCTCTTCCTGGTCGGCGGCATCATCTCCTTCGCCAAGCAGAAGATGCCCGCGAGCCTGATCGTGCTGCTCTCCCTGGCGGCCGGTCTGTGCCTGGTCGCGGGCGTCATGCGGCTGGAGGTGTGGAATTGAGCGCGGCCCCGAAGAAGGTCGTCGTCTTCGACTACGGTTTCGGCAACGTCCGCTCGGCCGAGCGCGCCCTCGCGCGGGTCGGCGCCGACGTGGAGATCACGCGCGACTTCGAGGCGGCGATGAACGCCGACGGGCTGCTGGTGCCGGGCGTCGGCGCCTTCGCCGCCTGCATGCGGGGCCTGCTCGCCGCCCGCGGTGACTGGATCGTGGACCGCCGGCTGTCCGGCGGGCGCCCGGTGATGGGCATCTGCGTCGGCATGCAGATCCTGTTCTCGCGCGGCATCGAGCACGGCGTGGAGGCCGAGGGCCTGGAGGAATGGCCCGGCACCGTCGGGCCCCTGGAGGCCGACGTGGTGCCCCACATGGGCTGGAACACCGTCGAGGCCCCCGCCGACTCCGAACTGTTCGCGGGCCTGGACGCCGGCGCCCGCTACTACTTCGTGCACTCCTACGCCGTCCACGACTGGACCCAGGAGACCCACAACCCGGTGATCGCCGCGCCCAAGGTCACCTGGGCCACGCACGGCAGGCCCTTCGTCGCCGCGGTGGAGAACGGCGCCCTGTGGGCCACCCAGTTCCACCCCGAGAAGTCCGGCGACGCCGGCGCCCAGCTCCTCACCAACTGGATCGGAACCCTGTAGACCATGGCCAAGCTCGAACTCCTCCCCGCCGTCGACGTCCGCGACGGCCAGGCCGTACGCCTCGTCCACGGCGAGTCCGGGACCGAGACCTCCTACGGCTCCCCGCTGGAGGCCGCCCTCGCCTGGCAGCGGTCCGGCGCCGAGTGGCTGCACCTGGTCGACCTGGACGCGGCCTTCGGCACCGGCGACAACCGGGCGCTGATCGCCGAGGTCGCCCAGGCCATGGACATCAAGGTGGAGCTGTCCGGCGGCATCCGCGACGACGACACCCTCGCCGCCGCCCTCGCCACCGGCTGCACCCGCGTCAACCTCGGCACCGCCGCCCTGGAGAGCCCCGAGTGGGTCGCCAAGGTGATCGCCGAGCACGGCGACAAGATCGCCGTCGGCCTGGACGTGCGCGGCACCACCCTGCGCGGCCGCGGCTGGACCCGCGACGGCGGCGACCTCTACGAGACGCTGGACCGCCTGAACAAGGAGGGCTGCGCCCGCTACGTCGTCACCGACATCGCCAAGGACGGCACCCTCCAGGGCCCCAACCTGGAGCTGCTGCGCAACGTGTGCGCGGCCACCGACCGGCCGGTCGTGGCCTCCGGCGGCGTGTCGTCCCTGGACGACCTGCGCGCCATCGCCGAACTGGTACCCCTCGGTGTCGAGGGCTCCATCGTCGGGAAGGCCCTGTACGCGAAGGCGTTCACCCTGGAAGAGGCCCTGGAGGCCACGTCGTGAGAACGGACACGGTGTCATGACATCCGAAGGCGTTCGGCGCGTGCAGAGCGGAAGTCCCTGGGAAGAGAACTTCGGCTTCGCGCGCGCCGTCGCGGCGGGGGACCGGGTGTCGGTGGGCGGCACCACGTCCTTCAAGGGCACGGTCCTGTACGGCGAGGGCGATCCGTACGAGCAGACCAAGGTCGCCTTCGGCAACGCCCTCGAAGCGCTGAAGGAGTTCGGACTCGGCGTCGAGTCCGTGATCCGCACCCGTATGTACCTGAGCCATGTGCGCGACGTCGACGAGGCGGGCCGGGCCCACAAGGAGCTGTTCGACTCCGTGCGCCCGGTGACGACCCTGCTGGTCGTCGAGGGCTTCGTGGACCCGCGCATCCTGGTCGAAGTAGAGCTTGAAGCATTCAGAGGAGCCTGAGCGGTCATGACCCTGGCGGTCCGAGTCATCCCCTGCCTGGACGTGGACAACGGCCGGGTCGTCAAGGGCGTCAACTTCCAGAACCTGCGCGACGCGGGCGACCCCGTCGAGATGGCCAAGGTGTACGACGCCGAGGGCGCCGACGAGCTGACGTTCCTGGACATCACCGCCTCCTCGGGCAACCGGGAGACGACGTACGACGTGGTGCGCCGCACCGCCGAGCAGGTGTTCATCCCGCTGACCGTCGGCGGCGGCGTGCGCACCGCCGAGGACGTGGACAAGCTGCTGCGGGCGGGCGCCGACAAGGTGGGCGTGAACACCGCGGCCATCGCCCGCCCCGAGCTGATCCGCGAGATCGCCGAGCGCTTCGGCCGCCAGGTGCTGGTCCTGTCGGTCGACGCCCGGCGCACCGAGTCGGGCTCCTTCGAGGTGACCACGCACGGCGGCCGCCGGGGCACCGGCATCGACGCCGTCGAGTGGGCGCACCGCGCCGCGGAGCTGGGCGCGGGCGAGATCCTGCTGAACTCGATGGACGCGGACGGCACCAAGGACGGCTACGACCTGGAGATGATCGCCGCCGTCCGCAAGCACGTCTCCGTGCCGGTGATCGCCTCCGGCGGCGCGGGCGCGCTGTCCCACTTCCCGCCGGCCGTCGCCGCGGGCGCGGACGCGGTGCTGGCCGCCTCCGTCTTCCACTTCGGGGACCTGCGGATCGGCGAGGTGAAGGAGACCCTGCGGGGGGCGGGGCACCCCGTCCGCTGACGCACGCGTTCCCGGGCCCCGGCGACCGATGTCGCCGGGGCCTTTTTCCAGCCAGATACAAAAGGAAAGTTGCGCAAAACATATTGCGCAACGTTTCTTTCGTATCTAGGCTCGGGGCATGCCGAAGAAGGAGAGAGACCGCCGGATCACGGACGTGGGCACCCTCAAGGCCCTTGCCCACCCGCTCCGCATGCGGCTCTACCGCGCCCTGACCCTCGCCGGGACGGCGACCGCGTCCCAGCTCGCCGAGCAGGTCGACGAGGCCGTGTCGCTGGCCAGTTACCACCTGCGCAAGCTGGCCGAGCACGGGCTGATCGAGGAGGCGGCGCCGCAGAGCGAGGACGGCCGCGAACGCTGGTGGCGGCCGGCCTCCGACGGTGTGCGCATCAGCGACGAGGACTTCCGCGACGCCCCGGAGAAGGCCGCCGCGCACACCGCCGCGAGCCGGCTCTTCCACACCCAGCGGGCCGACATGTACGGCCGCTACCTGGACGAGCGCGCCCACTGGGGCGAGGAGTGGAACGCGGCCGCGGAGTCCTCCGAGGCCGCGCTGCGGCTCACCGCCGCCGAACTCGCCGAACTGACACGGGAGATGCTCGCCCTGGTGCGGCGCTACGACGAACGCGGCCGGGCCGCGGAGGCCGCCGGGGACGTCGAGGGCCGCGAGAACGTCGCGGTGCACACCTACGCGTTCCCCTTCCGCGCCTGAGCACCGCCTTCGCGACCCGGCCCTTTCGCCCCGGCCTCACAAGGAGCCCGCCTTGAGCTCGACCCTCGTCACCCCGGCCGCCGTCCAGGCCCACCGGGACCCCAATGTGCGGCGCTGGCTGACCGCCTACACCTGCTCCATGCTCGGCGACAGCGTGTACTACCTGGCGCTGTCCTGGGCGGCCGTACGGGCCGGGACCGCGGCGCAGGCCGGCCTGGTGATGTCGGCGAGCGCGCTGCCCCGGGCCGTGCTGATGCTCGGCGGGGGAGTCGTCGCCGACCGGCTCGGTCCCCGGCGGGTCGTGATCGGCAGCGACGCCCTGCGGTGCGCCGCCGTCCTCGCGGTGGCCGCCCTGCTCTGCCTCACCAGCCCCGGACTGTGGCCGCTCGCCCTGCTGGCGCTGGTCTTCGGCACCGTCGACGCCGTGTTCGTGCCGGCCGTGGGCGCCCTCCCCGCCCGCGTCACCGGAAAGGACCAACTGGCCCGCGTCCAGGGCATGCGCGGACTGGCCATCCGCTTCGCGAGCGTCGTCGGCGCCCCGCTCGGCGGCCTCGGCGTGGCCGTCGGCGGCGCCTCGGCGGCCTTCGCCCTCGCCGGGCTGCTGATCGCCGTGTCCGTGCCGCTGCTCCTGTCCGTACGGATACGCGAGCTGCCCGGCGACCGGACCGAGGGCCCCCGCGCCACCGCCTGGGCCGACCTCACCGCCGGACTGCGCCACATCCGCCGGCACCGCGTCCTCGCCCCGCTGATGCTCGCCATCGCCCTCGGCGACCTGGGCTTCGTCGGCCCGCTGAACGTCGGCCTGACCCTGCTCGCCGACCACCGCGGCTGGGGAGCCTCCGGCATGGGCTGGGTGCTCGCCGGGTTCGGCGTGGGCGCCGGCGCCGCCTCGCTGGTGCTCACCCTCCGCGGGCGCCTGCCGCGCGCCGGACTGGTCGCCGGCGTCACCATCGTCATCGGGTCCCTGGCCATCGGCGCCCTCGCCTACGCGCCCACCCTCTGGGCGGCCGTCGGCACCGCCCTGCTCGTCGGCCTGCTGACCGGGCTCAGCGGCGCCCTGTGCGGCGCGCTCCTCCAGACCCAGGCCGGCCCCGCCTACCTCGGCCGGGTCACCGCCGTCTCCAGCCTGATCAGCCTCGGGTTCACCCCGCTGAGCATGCCGCTGGCCGCCGCCGCGATCGGCGTCTTCGGGCTCGGTCCGGTCTACCTGGTCAGCGCCTCCGTCTGCGCCCTCGGCGGAGTCGTCGCCCTCGCCGTACCGGCCCTGCGCCGCGCCGAACTGCCGCGCTGAGCGTCACACCTTCGACTGAACAAGCTGCACCAGATTGCCGCACGTGTCGTCGAACACCGCGGCCAGCACCGGCCCCTGCTGCCGGGGCCGGTGGGAGAAACGGATGCCCAGGCCGCTGAGCCGCCGGTGTTCGGCGGCGAGGTCGTCCACGGAGAAGACGATGCAGGGGATGCCCGCCTCGTACAGCGCCCGGCGGTAGGACTCGGCGACGGGACCCTGGCCCGGTTCCAGCAGGAGCTGGAGGTCCGGCTGGGCGCCCTCGGGCGCGCCGACCGTCACGAAGAGCGTCCCGTCGCCGAGGTCCAGGTGGGTGCGGGTCTCGAAGCCGAGGATCCCCGTGTAGAACGCGTGCGCCTGCGCCACGTCGTCCACGTACACCCCCGTCATCGCGACCTTGATCACGGGCCGGCCTCCCTGGTCAGAACCCCAGTTGCTTGGAGGAGTGCAGCTTCTCGACCGCCTCCGCGTCGCCCTCCAGCCCCACCCGCGCCGCCCGGTCCCGGCCGAACGCGAACAGCAGCAGCTCCGACGGCTCGCCGGTCGCCGTGACCACCGGGGCGCCCTTGTGCGCCACCACGGTCTGCCCGTCGGGCCGGCGCAGCACCAGCCCCGTCGGCACCCCGCGCCCCAGGAGCCGCGCCGTGCGCTCCAGGCGCGACCACAGCGTGTCCTGGAACACCGGGTCCAGCTCGCGCGGGCTCCAGTCCGGCTGCGCCCGGCGCACGTCCTCGGTGTGGACGTAGAACTCCACCGTGTTCGCCGCCTCGTCCACCTGCTTGACCTGGAACGGCGAGAACCGCGGCGGACCGTTGCGGATCAGCTGGATCAGCTCCTCGTACGGCTTCGCGGTGTACTCCGCCATCACCTTCTCCAGGCGCGAGGCGAGCTGCTTGATCAGCGCGCCCCCGGCCGCGTCCGGGCGGCGCTCGCGCACGATCACGTGCGCGGCCAGGTCCCGGGTCCGCCAGCCCTCGCACAGGGTCGGCGCGTCCGGGCCCACGGTTTCCAAGAGGTCGGCGAACAGGAGCCGTTCACGCTTGGCGAAGGTCGACATGGGGTCAGCCTACGACCAGCCACCGGTCCGCGCAGTGGACGCCCGCCCGGTGCCACCGGTGACGCGCGGCACAATGGCACCCATGACCAGTACGCCCGGCACCCCCCGGCCCAGCAGCCTCGACCCGGAGATCGCCGCCCGCCTCAAGCGCGGCGCCGACGGCCTCCTGCCCGCCATCGCCCAGCAGTACGACACCGGAGAGGTGCTGATGCTCGGCTGGATGGACGACGAGGCACTGCACCGGACCCTGACCACCGGCCGCTGCACCTACTGGTCGCGCAGCCGCCAGGAGTACTGGGTCAAGGGCGACACCTCCGGCCACGTCCAGTGGGTGAAGTCGGTCGCGCTGGACTGCGACGCCGACACCCTCCTGGTCCGGGTCGACCAGGAGGGCGCCGCCTGCCACACCGGCGCGCGCACCTGCTTCGACGAGGACGTGCTCCTCGATGACGCGCCCGCCGCGTCCGGCGCGGACCGGTGAGGGCCGCCGCCATGGATCTGGAGACCTTCCGCAAGCTCGCCGCCGACCGGCGTGTCATCCCGGTCACCCGCAAGCTCCTCGCCGACGG
Organism: Streptomyces sp. NPDC048106; assembly: GCF_040706415.1. Lineage (NCBI taxonomy): Bacteria > Bacillati > Actinomycetota > Actinomycetes > Kitasatosporales > Streptomycetaceae > Streptomyces > Streptomyces sp. NPDC048106. Next base: position 160,510 of record NZ_JBEZND010000004.1, read on the forward strand.
GGACACCCCCGTGGCCCTCTACCGCAAGCTGGCCGGCGAACGCCCCGGGACCTTCCTGCTGGAGTCCGCGGAGAACGGCCGCTCGTGGTCGCGCTACTCCTTCGTGGGCGTGCGCAGCGCCGCCACCCTCACCGCCCGCGACGGCGAGGCCCACTGGCTCGGCACCCCGCCGGTCGGCGTCCCCGTCGACGGCGACCCCCTCAAGGCACTGCGCGCCACCCTCCAGACCCTGCACACCCCGCGTGCGGACGGTCTGCCGCCCTTCACCGGCGGCATGGTCGGCTACCTCGGCTACGACATCGTGCGCCGCCTGGAGAAGATCGGCCCCGGCGAGCGCGACGACCTGCGGCTGCCCGAGCTGACCATGCTCCTGACCAGCGATCTCGCCGTGATGGACCACTGGGAGGGCTCGGTCCTGCTGATCGCCAACGCGATCAACCACAACGACCTGGACACCGGCGTGGACGAGGCGTACCACGACGCGGTGGCCCGTCTCGACGCGATGGAGGCCGACCTCAGCCGCGCGGTGGCCCAGCCGCCCGCCGTGCTGCCGCCCTCCGAGCTGCCCGAGTACACCGCGCTGTGGGGCGGCCCCGACTTCCGGCGTGCCGTGGAGGACGTCAAGGAGCGCATCCGCGCGGGCGAGGCCTTCCAGGTCGTGCCCTCCCAGCGCTTCGAGACGCCGTGCACGGCGAGCGCCCTGGACGTCTACCGGGTGCTGCGGGCCACCAACCCGTCGCCGTACATGTACCTGTTCCGCTTCGACGGCTTCGACGTGGTCGGCTCGTCCCCCGAGGCCCTGGTCAAGGTCGAGGACGGCCGGGCCATGGTCCACCCCATCGCCGGCACCCGGCACCGCGGCGCCACCCCGCAGGAGGACCAGGCGCTCGCCGAGGAACTGCTCGCCGATCCCAAGGAGCGCGCCGAGCACCTGATGCTGGTCGACCTCGGGCGCAACGACCTCGGGCGGGTCTGCGAGCCCGGCTCGGTCGAGGTGGTCGACTTCATGTCCGTCGAGCGGTACTCGCACGTGATGCACATCGTCTCGACCGTCACCGGCCGGGTGGCGGGCGGCCGCACCGCGTTCGACGTGCTCACCGCGTGCTTCCCCGCGGGCACCCTCTCCGGCGCCCCCAAGCCCCGCGCGATGCAGATCATCGACGAACTGGAGCCGTCCCGGCGCGGTCTGTACGGCGGCTGCGTCGGCTATCTGGACTTCGCCGGCGACTCCGACACCGCGATCGCCATCCGCACCGCCCTGCTGCGCGACGGCACGGCATACGTACAGGCCGGAGCCGGCATCGTCGCCGACTCCGACCCGGTGGCGGAGGACCAGGAGTGCCGCAACAAGGCGGCGGCGGTCCTCCGCGCCGTACACACAGCCAACCGGCTGTGACGAGCGGAGTGTTCAGCCGGTGAACGCGGCGGTGCCGTTCGGGACGCCGAGCCCGGTCGGGCCGTCGTACCCGGCGGTGCCGGTGCACAGGTACGAACCGCTGCAGCTGCCGTTGGAGCCGCTGGTCACGTCGTACAGGGCCGAGGTGTGCGCGTACGGGAAGGACGCCGGGGTGGAACCCGCGGACGGGGCGCCGCCCAGCGCGTAGGTCGCCGCGATCAGCGGGGAGGAGGCGCTGGTGCCGCCGAAGACCATCCAGCCGGTGGCCGAGCGGTAGCTGTCGTACACCGCGACACCGGTGTTCGGGTCGGCGACCGCGGAGACGTCGGCGACCGTGCGCTTGGCGCAGCCGGTGTCCTTCTGCCAGCTCGGCTTGGCGCTGTACGTGGAGCAGCCGGAGCCCGCGCCGTTCCACACGCTGTCGGTCCAGCCGCGGGAGTCGGAGGCCGAGCTGAGCGACGTGCCGCCCACCGCGGTCACGTACGGGGAGGCCGCCGGGTACTCGGTGCCGTAGCCGTTGTCACCGGAGGAGACGGTGATGGCGACACCCGGGTGGTTGAAGTACGCGGAGTCGTACGTCGAGTCGCTGGAGGACTCGGAGCCGCCGTAGCTGTTGGAGACGAACTTCGCGCCCAGCTTCACCGCGGTGTTCACGGCCGTGCCGAGGTTGGTCATGCTGGCCGAACTGGCCTCCACCAGCAGGATCTTGCAGTTGGGGCAGGCGGCGCTGACCATGTCGAGGTCGAGGGAGATCTCCTCGGCCCAGCCGGCGTCGCCCCGCGGGTACTTGGTGCCGCCGCTCTGGTCGACCTTCTGGAAGCAGCCGTTGGCCGTGGTGCAGGCGGACAGGCCGTACTGGGCACGGTAGACGGCGAGGTCGGCCTCGGCGTTCGGGTCGTCGTAGGCGTCGACGATCGCCACGGTCTGGCCGGAACCACCCGTCGCGGACGGCAGGTTGTAGGCCGCCTGGAGCGAGGCGGGGCCGTAGCCGGACGGCGCGGCGGCCGCGGTCAGGTCGCTCTCGGCGTGCGCCGACTTCGGGGTGCCCCCGGTGACCTGGAGGGCGTTGCACGCCACCTGGCCCTTCGCCGGGGCGGCGCAGGCGTGGGCGACGGTGACGCCGTGGGAGGTGGCCTGGGCCGCCTGGCCGACCGGGGCGGCCAGGGCGAGGGCGGCCGTGGCGAGGGTGGCCACGGTGGTGAGGGAAACGGTTCTGCGCAACGTACGTCCTTCGCGAGACGGAAGAGGCGGGAAGGTCTGTGGGGGGTGCGCGATACGGCCTGTCCGCACGGGGTGCGTCCGGGTCGCGCAGAACGTACGGATGTCAGGGGCACGTCAACAAGGCCGATAGGGGGGCCGGGGTGTTCCTTTGCCGCACCTGTAATGTTCATGCCGATTTCCTGGATGAGTCATGACCGGAAGACGTCCCGATCATGGGTTGACGGACCCGGCTGACGGTTCCACGGCGGTTCAGGCGATAGTGGAGTACGTGACTGCTGTTCCTCACCCCCGTTCCGAAGCCGCCGCGCCCGCCCGGTCCGGCCGCCGGAGCCTCGCCGTGGCCCTCCTGTCCGGCGCGCTCGGCGCGGCCGTGGCGCTGCTCGCCAGCCGCCAGCGCTGGGCGGAGGGCACCGCGTCGGTGGCCGGCGGCGCGTTCCCGCTCACCGCGAAGGGCAGCGACGTCACGGGCGTGCCCGCGGCCCTCGCGATAGTGGGCCTCGCCGCGCTCGTCGCCGTCTTCGCCGTCCGCCGGGCCGGCCGCTTCCTCGTCGCCGCGCTGCTCGCGCTGTCCGGCGCGGGCATCATGGCCGCCGCCCTGGTCTCCGCCTCCGACAGCACCGCGCTGGACGAGAAGGCCGCACAGGCCAGCGGCGACACCACCGCCACGGTCGCGGCCCTGAGCCACACCGGCTGGCCCTACGCGGCCGCCGCCGGCGGCCTGCTGATCCTGCTCGCCGGACTGCTCGCCCTGCGCTTCGGCGGCGGCTGGCCCGCCATGTCAGGGCGCTACGAACGCGGCACCGAACGCCCGCGCAAGGCGCGGCCGGCCGATCCGGAGCGGCCCGAGGAGATCTGGAAGGCCCTGGACCGGGGCGAGGATCCGACCGGCACCTGACCCCGCGCGGATGTGGCGAACCAGACGCCACCCCCGCGTCCGGCGCGCGGGCGCGTACGGGACAATGGACGACGAGCGTCCGGCTCGGACAGTGACGGGCGGGCTCGGAGCCGTACGACACGTACGTCGCTCTTCTGGGACACGTACACAGCAACGAGGAGCACAGACATGGCGGGCAGCAGCCACGGCCACGGTCACACCCCGGCCGCCTGGACCGGCGTCATCATTTCCTTCATCGGCTTCCTGGTCGCGGGCGCCCTCATGGTGATGGGCAGCGTCATCGGCTTCTGGGTCGGCATGGTGCTCATCGTGGGCGGCGCGGTCGTCGGCGGCATCATGAAGGCCATGGGCCTCGGCCAGAACGCGAAGCCCCTCGCGGTGACCGGCGGCGCCCCCGTCGGCGCGCGCGAGTCGGTCGCGGTGGAGGGCTGAGCGGCCCGACACGGCACCGCTTCCCGGGGGGCGGCCCCGCGTCCATGACGGACCGGGCCGCCCCTTCGCGTGCGACGGGCTCCGGGCCCGGCTCGTTTCCCGTGCGCGCCGCCGCCGGGTCGGCGAGAATGCCTGACGTGACCGCCGCCGACCGACCGGCCCCGCCCGCCGCGCCCCTCGCCGTACCGCCCGCCGCCCGGACCGCCCCGTGGCCGGACGCCCCGGCCGCGCCCCGGCCCGCCACCCACGGCGCCCCGGCGCACCCCTGGCCGGGTGCCCCCGCCGCCCCGCCCGTCTCCCGGTGGCAGCGCCTCGCCACCCCCGCCGGGGTGCTCGCGGCCGTCGCCGGAGCCTTCGCCTACGTCGGGGCCGTCGACCCGAACCACCCCGGCCACTACCCCGTCTGCCCCCTCTACCGGATCAGCGGCCTGTACTGCCCCGGCTGCGGCGGGCTGCGCAGCGCGCACGCGTTCGTGCACGGGGACCTGGTGGCGGCGCTGCACGACAACGCGCCGGCCGTGGCGGCCTACTTCGCCTTCGCCGTGCTGTGGGTGGTCTGGGCCGTACGGGCCTGGCGCGGCCGGCCCGCGCGGCTCGCCCTCGGCCCGGCGCAGATGTGGGCCATCGGCGCGCTGCTGCTGGTGTTCAGCGTGGTCCGCAATCTGCCGTTCGGCGGCTGGCTGCACCCCTGACCTGCGACGCCGGTGTCCACGGAGTGGAACCGGCGTCCACCGGATGTGAGGCCTTGGCCCTGCTCCGGATACCATCGAGTGACCACGGGTTTTCACGACCTGAAGGAACCAACCGTGTGAAAGGGGGCCGCTCGCGTGAGTGTGCTCGACGAGATCATCGACGGAGTCCGTGCCGACCTCGCGGAGCGGCAGGCACGCGTCAGCCTCGACGAGCTCAAGGAGCGCGCGGCCAAGGCGCCCGCCGCCAAGGACGGGGTGGCCGCGCTCAAGGGCGACGGCGTCAAGGTGATCTGCGAGGTCAAGCGCTCCAGCCCCTCCAAGGGCGCGCTGGCCGCGATCGCCGACCCGGCCGGGCTCGCCGCGGACTACGAGGCGGGCGGCGCGTCCGTCATCTCCGTCCTCACCGAACAGCGCCGCTTCGGCGGCTCCCTCGCCGACCTGGAGGCCGTCCGCGCCCGCGTGGACATCCCGGTGCTGCGCAAGGACTTCATCGTCACCTCGTACCAGCTGTGGGAGGCCCGCGCGTACGGCGCCGACCTCGCCCTGCTGATCGTGGCCGCCCTGGAGCAGTCGGCCCTGGAGTCCCTGATCGAGCGCGCCGTCTCCATCGGTCTCACCCCGCTGGTCGAGGTGCACGACGAGGACGAGGCCGAGCGCGCCGTGGCCGCGGGCGCCCGGGTCATCGGCGTCAACGCGCGCAACCTCAAGACCCTGGCGGTCGACCGCGGCACCTTCGAGCGGATCGCCCCCGAGATCCCGGAGGGCATCGTCAAGGTCGCCGAGTCCGGCGTGCGCGGCCCGCACGACCTGATCGCCTACGCCAACGCCGGCGCCGACGCCGTGCTGGTCGGCGAGTCGCTGGTCACCGGCCGCGACCCCAAGACCGCCGTCTCCGACCTGGTCGCCGCGGGGGAGCACCCCGCACTGCGGCACGGCCGGGACTGATCTCCCGCTAGGCTGACCCCGATGATCACCGTGACGACCGTGGACCGCTACGCCCGCCTGGCGCGCGGCTGCCGCCCGAGGGGCTGCCGCGCCCCCGCCCGGCGCGTCCACGGCCGCAGGGTGCGCTACGTCATCGGTGACGAACCGGGACAGGTGAACGGCATGCGATGGCACGAGCCGACCTCCAGGGGCGCGGGGAACCGCACGAGCGACCGCTGACGGACCGCGACCGGCAGACAGCTCCCCGCCCCCACGGCTCAGTGTTCTTCCACCACACTCACCGTGAGGTTCTGGCATGCCCAGCAACTACTTCTTCCCCGACCCGGAGGGTCAGGTCCCCAGTTCCGAGGGCTACTTCGGGGCGTTCGGCGGCAAGTTCATCCCGGAGGCCCTCGTCGCCGCCGTGGACGAGGTCGCCGTCGAGTACGACAAGGCCAAGCAGGACCCCGAGTTCGCCCGCGAACTGGACGACCTGATGGTCAACTACACCGGCCGCCCGTCGGCGCTCACCGAGGTGCCGCGGTTCGCCGGGCACGCCGGTGGCGCGCGCGTGTTCCTCAAGCGCGAGGACCTGAACCACACCGGTTCCCACAAGATCAACAACGTGCTCGGCCAGGCGCTGCTCACCAAGCGCATGGGCAAGACCCGGGTCATCGCCGAGACCGGCGCGGGCCAGCACGGCGTCGCCACCGCCACCGCCTGCGCGCTGTTCGGCCTCGACTGCACCATCTACATGGGCGAGATCGACACCGAGCGGCAGGCCCTGAACGTGGCCCGGATGCGCATGCTCGGCGCCGAGGTGGTCGCCGTGAAGTCCGGCAGCCGTACCCTCAAGGACGCCATCAACGAGGCGTTCCGCGACTGGGTCGCCAACGTCGACCGCACCCACTACCTGTTCGGCACCGTCGCCGGCCCGCACCCCTTTCCGGCCATGGTCCGCGACTTCCACCGGGTCATCGGCGTCGAGGCCCGCCGCCAGATCCTGGAGCGCGCGGGGCGCCTCCCCGACGCGGCCATCGCCTGCGTCGGCGGCGGCTCCAACGCCATCGGTCTCTTCCACGCCTTCGTCCCCGACGCCGGCGTCCGCCTCATCGGCTGCGAACCGGCGGGCCACGGCCTCGACACCGGCGAGCACGCGGCGACCCTGACCGCGGGCGAGCCGGGCATCCTGCACGGTTCCCGCTCCTACGTCCTCCAGGACGAGGAGGGCCAGATCACCGAGCCGTACTCGATCTCCGCCGGTCTGGACTACCCCGGCATCGGCCCCGAGCACGCCTACCTGAAGGACTCCGGGCGCGGCGAGTACCGCGCGGTCACCGACGACGCCGCCATGCAGGCCCTGCGCCTGTTGTCGCGCACCGAGGGCATCATCCCGGCCATCGAGAGCGCCCACGCCCTCGCGGGCGCCCTGGACGTCGGCAGGGAGCTGGGCCCGGACGGGCTGATCGTCGTCAACCTCTCCGGCCGTGGCGACAAGGACATGGACACCGCGGCCCGCTACTTCGGGCTGTACGACGCCGACGCCGAGGTGGCCGCGGACGCCACCGCCACCGCCGAGATCGAGGGGGACGCCAAGTGAGCGGGGCTGCGTTGAACGGCGGGAAGCGCCACCTGTTGACCGACACCCTCGCCGCCGCCAAGGCCGAGGGCCGGGCCGCGCTCATCGCCTACCTCCCGGCCGGGTTCCCCACCGTGGACGGCGGCATCGAGGCGATCAAGAACGTGTTCGACGGCGGCGCCGACGTGGTCGAGGTGGGCCTGCCGCACAGCGACCCGGTCCTGGACGGCCCGGTCATCCAGACCGCCGACGACATCGCCCTGCGCGGCGGCGTCAGGATCGCGGACGTGATGCGCACGGTCGGGGAGGCCCACGCGGCCACCGGCAAGCCCGTGCTCGTGATGACGTACTGGAACCCCATCGACCGCTACGGCGTGGAGCGCTTCACCGCCGAGCTGGCCGAGGCGGGCGGCGCGGGCTGCATCCTGCCCGACCTGCCGGTGCAGGAGTCGGCGCTGTGGCGGGAGCACGCCGAAAAGCACGGCCTCGCCACGGTCTTCGTGGTGGCGCCGAGCAGCAAGGACGCGCGGCTCGCCGAGATCACCGCGGCGGGCAGCGGCTTCGTCTACGCCGCCTCGCTCATGGGCGTCACCGGCACCCGCGAGTCCGTCGGCACGCAGGCCCAGGACCTGGTGGAGCGCACCCGCGCCACCGGCACCGGGCTGCCCGTCTGCGTCGGCCTCGGCGTCTCCAACGCGGCCCAGGCCGCCGAGGTCGCCTCCTTCGCCGACGGCGTGATCGTGGGCTCGGCCTTCGTCAAGCGGATGCTGGACGCCCCGGACCACGCCTCCGGCATGGCGGCGGTGCGCGAGCTGGCCGGGGACCTGGCGAAGGGCGTCCGCGGCCAGGTCTGACCTGGGCCACGGATCGGCCGTACCGGGTCATTCCGGTCACTCAAACGGGTGGACCTCGGGCCGGGGAGGCGCGCTGCGCCTCCCCGGTTCGTTCTGGGGGTGTGAGCGAGAAGAACCGTGACGGAAAGCGGACCGCCCGGGAGCGACTGGCGGTCGAGCGTGAGAAGCAGAAGTCCGCGGAGAAGCGGCGGCGCACGCTGATCGTGGGCGCCAGCGTCGTCTGCGTCCTGGCCCTGGCGGCGGTGATCGGCGTGATCGCCGCGAAGGCCGGCAAGAACAAGACGAGCAGCAAAGCGGGCCCGGTCGTGGCGCCCTCCGGCGCGCAGGGCAAGGACGGCCTCGCGATCCCGGTCGGCAAGGACGGCGCGAAGTCCACGCTCACGATCTGGGAGGACTTCCGCTGCCCCGCCTGCCAGGCCTTCGAGGCGGCGTACCGGCCCACGCTCCATGAACTGACCGACGCGGGCAAGCTCCGGATCGACTACCACCTGGTCCGGCTGATCGACGGCAATCTCGGCGGTACCGGCTCGCTGCGCGCGGCCAACGCGGCGGCGTGCGCCCAGGACGCGGGGAAGTTCCGCGACTACCACGACGTGCTGTACGCGAACCAGCCCAAGGAGACCGACGACGCCTTCGCGAGCAACGACAAGCTGATCACCCTGGCGGGCAAGGTCGGCGGTTTGGACACACCGGCCTTCCGGAAGTGTGTGAACGGGGGGACGCACGACGGCTGGGTGGACCGGTCCCACAAGGCCTTCCACAGCGGCGGCTTCACCGGCACGCCCACGGTGCTGCTCGGCGGCAAGAACATCTACCAGGACCAGACGATGTCCCCGGCCAAGCTGAGGCAGATGGTGGAGTCGGCCAACCGCGGGTAAGCGAATCTCACGCCCCTGTTATGGACCCGTAGCCAGCACGCTTGGTGTCGTCGGGGCCTGGCACGGTAGCGTCGGACCTGCCATGGAACTTGCCTACATTCCCAGCCCGTCCCGCGGGGTGCTGTACCTCGGCCCCATCCCGCTGCGCGGCTACGCCTTCTGCATCATCATCGGCGTCTTCATCGCCGTCTGGCTCGGCAACCGGCGCTGGATCGCCCGTGGCGGGCAGGCCGGCACCGTCGCCGACATCGCGGTGTGGGCCGTGCCGTTCGGTCTGGTCGGCGGCCGGCTCTACCACGTGATCACGGACTACGAGCTGTACTTCAGCCCCGGCCGTGACTGGGTGGACGCGTTCAAGGTGTGGCAGGGCGGCCTCGGCATCTGGGGCGCGATCGCGCTGGGCGCGCTGGGCGCGTGGATCGGGGCACGGCGGCGGGGCGTCCCGATGCCCGCCTACGCCGACGCGGTCGCGCCCGGCATCGTCCTCGCGCAGGCCATGGGGCGCTGGGGCAACTGGTTCAACCAGGAGCTGTACGGCAGGGAGACCCACCTCCCCTGGGCGCTGCACATCACCTCCTCCGAGGGCGGCCGGGTGCCGGGCTACTACCACCCGACCTTCCTCTACGAGTCCCTGTGGTGCATCGGCGTCGCCCTGCTGGTGATGTGGGCCGACCGCCGCTTCACCCTGGGCCATGGACGTGCGTTCGCCCTCTACGTCGCCGCGTACTGCGTCGGCCGCGGCTGGATCGAGTACATGCGGGTGGACGACGCCCACCACATCCTCGGCCTGCGGCTGAACGACTGGACGGCGCTGATCGTCTTCCTCCTGGCGGTCACCTACATGATCGTCTCGGCCCGCCTGCGCCCCGGCCGCGAGGAGATCGTCGAGCCCCTCGCCGCCGCGGCCCCGGCGGCCTCCGCCGAGGGCGCGACGACGGACGCCGAGCCCGACAAGTCCGTCCCGGAGCAGGCGGACGAGCCCGCGGACGACCCGGCGGACGTCTCGGCGGACGTGCCGACGCCGGCCGCCGAGGAGACCGGGTCGGCCTCGAAGAAGAGCTGACGATCCGCTCGTACGACGCGCAGGGCGCCCGGATCCGTTCCGGGCGCCCTTTCGCGTCCGTGCTCGCGGTCAGGACCTGGGGGCCAGGGACAGCGTCCGGCGGGCCATGGCCACCACCGCGGCATCAATGAAGCGGCCGTCGGGCAGGGCCTGGGCGCCCGCGCCGGTGGCGGCGGCCTTGAGGATGGTCTCGGCGTGGTCCAGTTCCGCCGCGGTGGGCAGGTAGGCACGCCTGATCACCGGGAGCTGGCGCGGGTGGATCGCGGCGCGGCCGAGGAAGCCGAGGGCGCGGCCGTGGGCGCAGGAGGCGGCCAGCCCGTCGAGGTCGCGGATGTCGGGGTGGACCGTCTGCGGGGGCGGCGGCAGACCGGCCGCGCGCGCGGCGACGATCACCCGGGAGCGCGGCCAGTCGAGCCCCGAGTCGGCCCGCACCCCCAGGTCCGCCCGCAGATCCGCCTCCCCCAGGGAGATGCCGCGCAGCGAAGGATGCGCGGCGGCGATGGCGTACGCGTGCTCGACGGCCAGCGCCGACTCCAGCAGCGCGTAGAGCGGGAAGGGGACGGCGGCCGCGACCTGGCGCACCTGCGCGGGGCCCGTCACCTTCGGCAGGCGCAGCCCCGACAGCCCCCGCCGCCCCGTCAGCGCCGCCAGGTCGGCCGCCGCCCACGGCGTGTCCAACGCGTTCACCCGTACGTGCACCGGCAGCGGCTGCGGCTCCGTGAGCAGCTCGGCGGTGACCGCGCGCGCGTACTCCTTGCGCCCCGGGTCCACCGCGTCCTCCAGGTCGATCACCACCACGTCCGCACCCGCCACCAGCGCCTTGGCGACCACGCGGGGCCGGTCCCCGGGGACGTACAGCCAGGTCAGCGGGGTCACAGGGCGCCCTCCGCGCGCAGGGCGGCGATGTCGGCCGGGGCGAGGCCCAGCTCGGTGAGCACGGCGTCGGTGTCCGCGCCGTGCGGCCGCCCGGCCCAGCGGACCGCGCCGGGCGTGGCGGACAGCCGGAACAGCACGTTCTGCAGGCGCAGCGGGCCCAGCTCGGGGTCCGGCACGGTCGTCACCGTGCCCAGCGCCTGGTACTGCGGGTCCTCGAACACGTCTCGCACGTCCTGCACCGGTGCCACCGCCGCCTCCGCCTTCTCGAAGGCCGCCAGCACCTCCGCACGGGTGCGGGCGGCGATCCAGGAGCCGACCGCCTCGTCCAGCACCTCCGCGTGCGCGGCCCGCCGGGCGCCCGTGGCGAACCACGGCTCCTCGATCAGCTCCGGCCGCCCCACCAGCCGCATCACCCGCTCCGCCACCGACTGCGCGGACGTGGACACGGCGACCCAGGTGCCGTCGGCGGTGCGGTACGTGTTGCGCGGGGCGTTGTTCGCGGACCGGTTGCCGGTGCGTTCCTGGACGTAGCCGAGCTGGTCGTACCAGGTGGGGTGCGGGCCGAGCACCGACAGGATGGGCTCGATGATCGCCATGTCCACGACCTGGCCCGCGCCGGTGTGCTCCCGCGCGGCCAGCGCCGTGAGCACCGCGTAGGCGGTGGCGAGGCCCGCGACCGAGTCGGCGAGGCCGAAGGGCGGCAGGACCGGCGGGGCCTCCGGCTCCCCGGTGAGCGCCGCGAAACCGCTCATCGCCTCCGCGAGGGTGCCGAAGCCGGGCCGGTGCGCGTACGGTCCGAACTGCCCGAACGCGGTGACCCGGGCGAGCACCAGCCGCGGGTTGGCCGCGGCCAGCTCCGCCCAGCCCAGGTCCCACCTCTCCAGCGTGCCGGGGCGGAAGTTCTCGACCACGACGTCGGCGGTGGCGGCCAGCCGCAGCAGCGTCGCGCGGCCGCCCGGCCGGGACAGGTCCAGGGTGATCGTGCGCTTGTTGCGGCCGAGCACCTTCCACCACAGGCCGATCCCGTCCTTCGCCGGGCCGTGCCCCCGGGACGGGTCGGGGCGCCTCGGATGCTCGACCTTGATCACCTCGGCGCCGAAGTCGCCGAGCAGCGTCGCGGCCAGGGGGCCGGCGAACAGCGTCGCCAGGTCCAGCACCCGCAGCCCGTCCAGCGCCGCCGCGCGTGGCGTCGTACCGGCGCTCACGAGGTGAACCGGGCGTCGATCTCCGGGCGGTACGGCATCGACGCCGACGCCCCGACCCGTTCCACCGACAGGGACGCCGCGGCGGCGGCCCAGGACAGGGCCTCCCGTACGGGTTTCTCCTCGGCGAGGGCCACCGCGAGCGCCCCGGTGAAGGTGTCGCCCGCGCCCGTGGAGTCCACCGCCTCGACCCGGGGCGCGGGCACCACCAGCGGCTCGGCGTCCCGGGCCACGTACAGACAGCCGGTCGCGCCGAGGGTGACCACCGCCCGCGGCACCAGCTCCAGCAGCGCGGTGGCGGCCTCGCGCGGGTCGGCGCGGCCGGTGAGGGTGATCGCCTCGTACTGGTTGGGCACCAGCAGGTCGGTGGCGGCGAGGAGCTCGGGCGGCAGCGGCTGGACCGGGGACGGGGTGAGGACCGTACGGACCCCGTGCCGGCGGGCGGCCTCGGCGCCCGCGACCACCGCGGCCAGCGGGATCTCCAGTTGGAGCAGCAGGGTGTCGGCGGAGGCGATCAGCCCCTCGTCGCCGGGCGAGAGGTGGTCGACGGTGCCGTTCGCGCCCGGGATGACCACGATGGAGTTGCCGCCCTCGTCGTCCACCACGATGTGCGCGGTGCCGGAGCGGCCCTCGACGGTGCGCAGGAAGTCGGTGTCCACGCCGGAGTGTTCGAGGGTCTCCCGCAGCCGGGTCCCGGCCGCGTCGTTGCCCACCGCGCCGATCATCGAGACGGTGGCACCGGCCCGCGCGGCGGCGATGGCCTGGTTGGCGCCCTTGCCGCCGGGGATCGTGCGCAGCTCCCGGCCCGTCACGGTCTCACCGCGCTGCGGGGGCTTGGCGACGAAGGTGACGATGTCCATGTTCGTGCTGCCGAGGACGGCGATGTGGGTCATGGGCGGTTCGCCTCCAGGCGGGTGAGGTGGGCCAGGGTGTCGAAGCCGGTGCCGTCGAAGTCGGCGACGGTGGTGGCGAGCCGGTTCTTCAGCGGGGCCCGCCAGTGCTCGGGGAGCGCGGCGGGGGAGCCCGCGAGGAGCCCGGCGACGCTGCCCGCGGTCGCGCCGACCGAGTCGGTGTCCAGACCGCCCGCCACCGCCCGCCGGACCGCGCCGGTGAAGTCGCCGTCCGCGTGGGCGAGGGCGGCGGCCAGCAGGGCGGTGTTGGGGAGGGCGTGCACCCAGTGGTGGGTGGGGGCGTAGACGGCGTGGAGCCGGTCCACGACGTCGTCGAAGTCCTCGTGGCGTGCGGCGAGCCGGAGGGCGTGGTCGACGGCCCGGGCCAGCCGGGAGCGGTGCGGGACCACCGAGCGGCCCGCGCGCAGGCAGGCGTGCACGTCCTGGTCGCCGGTGGCGGCCGCGGCGAGGGTGGCGGCGGTGAACATGGCCGCGTAGACGCCGTTGGCCGTGTGGGTCAGCACCGCGTCCCGGTATGCCTGCTCGGCCGCGGCGGCCGGGTCGCCCGGGTTGGTCCAGCCGTGCACGTCGGCGCGGATCAGGGCGCCGATCCACTCCCGGAACGGGTTGCGGTAGCGGGCGGTGTGCGGGGGCTCCACGCCGGTGAGGAGGTTGCGGTAGGCGAGGCGCTCCGCGGTGAAGGTGCGGCCGGGCGGCAGTTCGTCGAGCCACAGCCGGGCGACGTCGGTGGTGGTGAAGCCCTTGCCGTGCCGCTGGAGCAGCAGCAGGTTGAGCAGCGGGTAGTCGAGGTCGTCGTCCTGGGGCATGCCGTCGATGTTCTCGGCGAGCGAGGTGGCGGCCGAGCGGCGGTTCCAGGGGTGCGCGGCGAGCAGTTCGGCGGGGACGCCCCGGGCGGTGAAGTAGCCGGTGAGCGGCCAGTTCCCGGTCGCGCGGGCGAGGGCGCGGACGGCGCCGAGGGGGAGCTTCTCGACCGGCTTGCCCAGCAGGCAGCCGATGGCCCGGCCCAGCCAGGACGCCTCGAACGCGAGCGGTCCCGGCGTCGCGGAAGGCCGCGCGGCGGGCCAGTCGGGGCAGGCGGCCCTGATCGCGGACAGCTCGGTCGGCTCGTCGTCGGCCAGCACGCTGGGCAGATCGGCCAGTTCGTCCAACAGGTCCTCGGCCAGCAGCCGCAGGTAGCGGGAGGCGCGGTGCGGGGAGGCGCCCGCGCGGTCCGGGGCGTCCGGGCCGCCCGCCGCGCGCCAGCGCTCCTCGATCCGGGACGGCTCACGGCCGTCGAGGCGGGCCTGGCGCAGCTCATGGCCGAGCAGGTCCTCGGGCTGGACCCAGGTCAGTCGGAGCACGGCGCGCCTCCCAGGGCGGCGAGGGCCTTCTCGTGGGCGCGGCGCCGGCCCCGGTCGAGGCCGAAGATCTCGCGCGTGACCTGGGCAAGCGTCCGGGCCGGCTGCCACAGGTCCAGCCGGCTCGCCTCCGCGACCGTCTTCGCCCACTCCTCGGGCACCGGCGAGCCGAGCGCGCCCGCGAGGGCGCCGGCCATGGTGGCGATCGAGTCGCAGTCGCGCCCGTAGTTGACCGAACCGAGCACCGCGTGCCGGTAGTCGCCGCCGGCGACCACCAGCATGCCGAGGGCGATGGGGAGTTCCTCGACGGAGTGCAGCCGCGAGGGGCGGCGGGCGGCGAGCGAGGGGGCGCGGTAGTCCGGGCCGACCGTGTCGTAGGGGGCGACCGCCGCGCGCAGCGGCCCGAGCGCCGACTCGAAGTCACCGTGCCGGCACGCCACTTCGCAGACCTTCTCGATCGCCTCCCGGGTGCCGTCCTTGGCCAGCGCCAGGCAGGCCGTCACCACCGAGTCCGGGGTCGCCTCCGGCGCGGTGGCGGCGGCGACGGCCGCGGCGAAGACCCCGGCCGCCTCCCGGCCGTACGAGGACTGATGGGCACCGGCGACGTCCAGCGCCTCGGCGTACGCGGCGCGCGGGTCGGCCGCGTTGACCAGGCCGACGGGGGCCATGTACATCGCCGCACCGCAGTTGACGATGTTGCCGACGCCCGCCTCCCGGGGGTCGGCGTGGCCGTAGGCGAGCCGGGCCACGAGCCACTTCTCGGCGAGGAAGAGCCGGTGCAGCGGCAGCGCCTCCCGCTCCAGCTCGGGGATCCACCGGGGGTTGGTCATCAGGTCCGGCACCAGGTGCTCGGCGAGCGCGTAGGCGTCGAGGTGGTCGCGTACGCGGTCGTAGACCCGGACCAGCGCGTGCGTCATCAGGGTGTCGTCGGTGACGTGGCCGTCGCCCTTGTGATACGGCGCCAGCGGGCGGGCGGTGCGCCAGGCGTCGCCGTGCCAGGGGCCGACGACGCCGTGCACGCGTCCGCCGTGGCGCTCGGTGATCTGGTCGGGGGAGTACCCCTCGACCGGTCCGCCGAGGGCATCGCCGACGGCGGCGCCGACGAGGGCGCCGGTGATCCGTTCGTCCAGATCGGGCTGTCCGGTGCCTTTGGGTTGCTTGGGCGTCATGCCCGAATCATCCTCCTGGGTGGGCCGGTTGCGCGGCTTCCAGGAGTCCGGCGAGTTCCACCAGGTCGGTGCCGGTCAGCCGGGGCAGGGCGCAACCGGGCAGGACGCGGCAGGCGTCCCGCCAGCTCTCCGGGATCGCGGCGGCGCCGCCGAGCGCGCCGGTGAGGGCGCCCGCGAGGGCGGGCGCGGAGTCGGCGACCCGGGACAGACAGGCGGCGGCGGGTACGGCCTCGGCGATGCGGCCGCCGGTGGCGGTGGCCAGCGCGAGGGCGACGGGGACGGTCTCGGCGGCGGCGATGCCGTAGCTGTAGACGTGGTCCACGATCTGGTGTTCGAGGAGCGGTACGAGGGCGAAGGCACAGGCGCCGTCCGCGGCGAGGGCGAGCGCGTGCCGGGCGTTGCGGCCGATCTCGGTGCCGGCCGGGAGCTCGGCGAGCGCGGCGGCGACGCAGGCGCCGGTGTCCGCGCCGGTGAGGGCGAGCGACACGGCCGCCGCCATGGCCCGCGCGCCGTGCACGCCGTCGCCGTCCTGGGTGTAGCGGGCGTCGAACTCGGCGAGGGCGGCGGCGCGTTCGGGGTCGCCGGGGTGGGCCACGGCGAGGGCGCAGGCGCGGACGCAGGCCGCGTCGTCG
Source organism: Streptomyces sp. NPDC048106 (assembly GCF_040706415.1). Lineage (NCBI taxonomy): Bacteria > Bacillati > Actinomycetota > Actinomycetes > Kitasatosporales > Streptomycetaceae > Streptomyces > Streptomyces sp. NPDC048106. Next base: position 176,571 of record NZ_JBEZND010000004.1, read on the forward strand.
AAGTAGTGCGGGTTGTCGTGGCCGGTGGCGGGCGGGCGCAGGCCGGTGGCGAGGTTGCCGAGGCCGGCCCGGACCGAGATGCGGGCGCGCAGCGGCAGTACGGCGGACTCGATCTCCGGGGCGCGGTCCGCGGCGGCGGCGACCTCGCAGGCGACGGCGGTCCAGGTGAGGTCGATGGCGGCGCGCATCCGGCGGTCACGGCTGAGGTCGCCGAGGGCGTCGTCGGCGCCGGCCCGCAGCACCGCCTCCGCGGCGAAGGCCGCCCACTCGGCGTCGTCGGAGGGGCCGAGGCGCAGGGGTCCGGGGGGCTGGTTGAGCGCGATCGGCACGGGGAGGGTGGTGGTCGCGTTCTGCTCCGCGAAGGTGTCCAGTTCGCGGGTGAGGCGGCGGGTCCACTCGGGCATGCGGGCGGCGCGGTGCCGCGCGGCGGGCCAGCCCGCGGCGTCTCCCGCGGCGAGGCCCAGCAGCAGCCCTTCGACGCGTCCCGCCCTCATGGCCGGCCCTCCCCGTCCGCCCCGACCAGGGGGCGCGGCGGGGGCGGCTCGGCCGGCTGGAGGGCGGGGACGAGGGGCGGGTGCAGCTCGGCCGGCCGGAGGACCGCCGCCGGAGCCGGTCCGGGCTCCGTCACCGGCGCGGCTCCCGGCACCAGCAGCTCCGCCACCTCCAGCACATGCCGCCCGGCCATCGACGGCAGGCACCTGCCCCGCGCCGGTCCGATCGCGTCGGCCCAGTCGGCCGGGATCGCCGCCAGACCCTGCGTCGCCCCGGAGAGGGCGCCCGCCACCGCCGCCGTCGTGTCCGCGTCACGCCCCATGTTGACGGCCGTGAGGACCGCCTCCCGGAAGTCGCCGTCGGCCGTGGCGTAGGCGCCGAAGGCCAGGGCGACCGCCTCCGGGGCGAGGTCGGTCCAGGGGTAGCCGCCGATGACGACGGCGGAGCGGACCGCGCGTTCGCCGCGGTGGGCGACGGCCACCGCGCGGCGCAGGGAGCGCGCGGTCCAGGAGTCGTCCGGGATCACCGCGAGGGCGGCGGCGATCACCACGGGGACCGGGGCGCCCGTCATCGCCGCGGCCACGCCCGCCGCGACGGCCTGCCCGCCGTAGATGCCCTCGCCCTCGTGGCTGACACAGCCGTCGATCGCGACCAGGCGGGCGGCCTCGCCGGGGCGTCCGGCCGCGAAGACGCCGAAGGGGGCCGCGCGCATCGCGAGCCCGTCGCTCCAGGCGTGCCGGTGCTGGGCGGAGATCGGCGCGGCCAGCCCCCGGCGCAGGTTCTCCAGCGTGCCGCGTTCGCTGAAGCCCGCGCCGCGAAACGTGCCCTCGGCCCGGCCGGCGATCCACTCGTGCCAGGCCGCCTCCACGTGCGCCGGGGTGAGCGCGGAGCCGTGCCGGGCGAGCAGCAGACCGGAGAAGAGCGCGTACTCGGTGTCGTCCGTGCCCTGCGGCCGGTCCGTGACGTACCCGGTGACGCGGCCCCAGCGGGCCCGGATCTCGGAGGGCCGCAGGTTCTCCGCGGGGGCGCCGAGCGCGTCGCCGACGGCCAGCCCGAGCAGCGCGCCCCGGGCCCGGGCGCGCGGCCCGGCGAGGTCCTCGGACGCCGGGAGCGGGGGAGTACAGGCGGTCGATGCCATGGGCGGCCTCCTTCGGCGGGTCCCACCTGGGCCCGCGGACCCTTTGCGGATGTGTCCCACGGCAGGGCGCCACCCGTGCCTCGAAGGGGGTCCTGTCACCCGCTCGGCAATCTGAGCGGTAAGTGACGCGGATGAGCGCAAAACCCGCGAAGCCGCAGGTTAGCCGAGCCTTCCCTTGCTGGCGGCGGGGGCCTGGACGACGTAGATTCCTTGGTGTCGAAAAGTAGAACTCGTCCAAAGTTAGCTTTGGCTAAGCTAAATCGGGGAATTCCATGGCCCTCATCGAGACCGCGGCCACGCTGCACGAAGCGCACCGCGACAACCACACGCACCGTGATGTCAACGGCGGCTGGCTGCGCCCCGCCGTGTTCGGCGCGATGGACGGCCTGGTCTCCAACCTCGCCCTGATGACCGGTGTGGCCGGCGGCTCCGTCGGCCACCAGACCATCGTCATCACCGGACTCGCGGGCCTCGCCGCCGGCGCCTTCTCCATGGCGGCCGGCGAGTACACCTCCGTCGCCTCCCAGCGCGACATGGTCCAGGCCGAGCTGGACGTCGAGCGCCGCGAGCTGCGCCGGCACCCGCAGGACGAGGAGGACGAGCTCGCGGCACTCTACGTCGCCCGCGGCGTGGCCCCCGAACTGGCCCGGGAGGTCGCCCGGCAGTTGTCCAAGGACCCCGAGCAGGCCCTGGAGATACACGCCCGCGAGGAACTCGGCATCGACCCCGGCGACCTGCCCTCCCCGCTGGTCGCGGCCGTCTCCTCCTTCGGCGCCTTCGCCCTCGGCGCGCTGCTGCCGGTCCTGCCGTACCTGCTCGGCGCGACCGTCCTGTGGCCCGCCCTGCTGCTCGCCCTGATCGGGCTCTTCGGCTGCGGCGCCGTCGTGGCCAAGGTGACCGCGCGCAGCTGGTGGTTCAGCGGCCTGCGGCAGCTCGCGCTGGGCGGCGCGGCCGCCGGTGTGACCTACGCCCTGGGCGCCCTGTTCGGAACGGCCGTAGGATGACGCGACGGGAACTTATGCCACACGGTGAATAAGTAGCCGTTACCCGCTGGTTTCGGATGCGTGACCACGGGGCATGAGCCGTAAGCGCTGTGGGCAATGACGCCTGCCGCACCCCGCGGGGTGGGCCGACGAAGCTCCCTCCTGCTCCCGAGACCGATGGACACCGACCGGACCGGCGGTGTCCCAGTGGTCCGCCCGCACGTTCGCCGCCACCGCGGCGGCCGGCCGCCGCGCGCGGCACTCCGGCCGCCGTCCCGTGCGGCACCGGCCGCTCCGAGCGGCACCCCCGCCGCCCCGCGCGGCGCCCCGGCACCCCCGCCACGAAACCCTGTGGTGTCCGCATGATGGAACGGAGTATCCGATTCCTGGGAAGCGCTCCATCATGTAACCTGCACGAAATTTAGCCAATCTCCGCAGAGGGCCAACGTCGTCCCTCGGCACCTGCCACATGCCACCTGACGACGACGGGAGAGCCGATGCGTACGCCGCGCCAGCCGTCCCAGCACTCCGAGAACGGCCAGAACTGGTCGTTCATGGATGCTCGCCCTGCTGCACAGGGTATGTACGACCCCCGCAACGAACACGACGCCTGTGGTGTCGGTTTCGTCGCCACGCTCACCGGCGAGGCCTCCCACACCCTGGTCGATCAGGCCCTCACCGTGCTGCGCAACCTGGAGCACCGCGGCGCCACCGGCTCCGAGCCCGACTCGGGTGACGGCGCGGGCCTGCTGTCGCAGGTGCCCGACGGCTTCTTCCGCGAGGTGGCCGGATTCGAACTGCCCGCCGCCGGTTCCTACGCCGTCGGCATCGCCTTCCTGCCCGGTGACGGCACCGAGGACGCCGTCTCGGAGATCGAGACGATCGCCGCCGAGGAGGGCCTGACCGTCCTCGGTTGGCGCGAGGTGCCGGTCGCCCCCGAGCTGCTCGGCGCCACCGCCCGCGCCACCATGCCGGTCTTCCGGCAGGTCTTCGTCGCCGACGGCGCGAGCGAGGGCATCGTCCTCGACCGCAAGGCGTTCGTGCTGCGCAAGCGCGCCGAGCGCGAGGCGGGCGTCTACTTCCCGTCGCTGTCCGCGCGCACCATCGTCTACAAGGGCATGCTGACCACCGGCCAGCTCGAGCCCTTCTTCCCGGACCTCTCCGACCGCCGCTTCGCCTCCGCGATCGCGCTGGTGCACTCCCGGTTCTCCACGAACACCTTCCCGTCGTGGCCGCTCGCGCACCCGTACCGCTTCATCGCCCACAACGGTGAGATCAACACCGTGCAGGGCAACCGCAACTGGATGCGCGCCCGCGAGTCCCGGCTGGCCTCCGACCTGTTCGGCCCCGCCGACAAGCTGGACCGCATCTTCCCGGTCTGCACCCCCGGCGCCTCCGACTCCGCCTCCTTCGACGAGGTCCTGGAGCTGCTGCACCTCGGCGGCCGCTCGCTGCCGCACTCCGTGCTGATGATGATCCCGGAGGCATGGGAGAACCACGCCTCCATGGACGCGGCCCGGCGCGCGTTCTACGGCTACCACGCCACGATGATGGAGCCCTGGGACGGCCCCGCCTGCGTCACCTTCACCGACGGCACCCAGGTCGGCGCCGTGCTCGACCGCAACGGCCTGCGCCCCGGCCGCTACTGGGTCACCGACGAGGGCCTCGTCGTCCTCGGCTCCGAGGTCGGCGTCCTCGACATCGACCCCGCCCGGGTCGTGCGCAAGGGCCGCCTCCAGCCCGGCCGGATGTTCCTCGTGGACACCGCCGAGCACCGCATCATCGAGGACGACGAGATCAAGGCCTCCCTCGTCGGCGCGCAGCCCTACGGCGAGTGGCTGGAGGCCGGCGAGATCGAGCTGGGCGACCTGCCCGAGCGCGAGCACATCGTGCACACCCACGCCTCGGTCACCCGCCGCCAGCAGACCTTCGGCTACACCGAGGAGGAGCTGCGCGTCCTCCTCGCCCCGATGGCCCGCACCGCCGCCGAGCCGATCGGCTCCATGGGCACCGACTCCCCGATCGCGGCCCTGTCCGAGCGCCCCCGGCTGCTCTTCGACTACTTCACCCAGCTGTTCGCCCAGGTCACCAACCCGCCGCTGGACGCCATCCGCGAGGAGCTGGTCACCTCCCTGCGCAGCGCGCTCGGCCCCCAGGGCAACCTCCTGGAGCCGACCGCCGCCTCCTGCCGGTCCGTCCTGCTGCCGTTCCCGGTGATCGACAACGACGAGCTGGCCAAGCTCATCCACATCAACGCCGACGGCGACATGCCCGGCTTCAAGGCCGCCACCCTCTCCGGTCTGTACCGGGTGAGCGGCGGCGGCGAGGCGCTGGCCGCCCGCATCGAGGAGATCTGCGCCGAGGCCGACGCGGCCATCGAGAACGGCGCCCGCCTGATCGTCCTGTCCGACCGGCACTCCGACGCCGAGCACGCGCCGATCCCTTCGCTGCTGCTCACCTCCGCCGTCCACCACCACCTCATCCGCACCAAGCAGCGCACCCACGTGGGCCTGCTGGTCGAGGCCGGCGACGTCCGCGAGGTCCACCACGCCGCCCTTCTGATCGGCTTCGGCGCCGCCGCCGTCAACCCCTACCTGGCGATGGAGTCGGTGGAGGACCTGCTGCGCGCGGGCACCTTCATCGACGGCATCGAGCCCGAGAAGGCCATCAAGAACCTCATCTACGCCCTCGGCAAGGGCGTGCTGAAGGTCATGTCCAAGATGGGCATCTCCACCGTCGCCTCCTACCGCGGCGCCCAGGTCTTCGAGGCCGTCGGCCTGGACGAGGCGTTCGTGGAGAAGTACTTCAACGGCACCGCCACCAAGATCGGCGGCGTCGGCATCGACGTCATCGCCGGCGAGGTCGCCGCCCGCCACGCCAAGGCCTACCCGGTCTCCGGCATCGCCCCGGCGCACCGCGCCCTGGAGATCGGCGGCGAGTACCAGTGGCGCCGCGAGGGCGAGCCGCACCTGTTCGACCCGGAGACGGTCTTCCGCCTCCAGCACTCCACGCGCACCGGCAGCTTCGACATCTTCAGGAAGTACACCGCGCGCGTCAACGAGCAGTCCGAGCGCCTGATGACGCTGCGCGGCCTGTTCGGCTTCACCTCGGACCGGGCGCCGATCCCGGTCGAGGAGGTCGAGCCGGTCAGCGAGATCGTCAAGCGGTTCTCGACCGGCGCGATGTCGTACGGCTCCATCTCCAAGGAGGCGCACGAGACCCTCGCCATCGCCATGAACCAGCTGGGCGGCAAGTCCAACACCGGTGAGGGCGGCGAGGACCCGGAGCGCCTGTACGACCCGGCGCGGCGCAGCGCGATCAAGCAGGTCGCCTCCGGCCGCTTCGGCGTCACCTCGGAGTACCTGGTCAACGCGGACGACATCCAGATCAAGATGGCCCAGGGCGCCAAGCCCGGCGAGGGAGGCCAGCTCCCCGGCCACAAGGTCTACCCGTGGGTCGCCAAGACGCGGCACTCGACGCCGGGCGTGGGCCTGATCTCCCCGCCCCCGCACCACGACATCTACTCCATCGAGGACCTCGCCCAGCTGATCCACGACCTCAAGAACGCCAACCCCCGGGCGCGGGTCCACGTCAAGCTGGTCTCCGAGGTCGGCGTCGGCACGGTCGCGGCCGGTGTGTCCAAGGCCCACGCGGACGTCGTGCTGATCTCCGGTCACGACGGCGGCACCGGCGCCTCCCCGCTGACCTCCCTCAAGCACGCGGGCGGTCCCTGGGAGCTGGGCCTGGCCGAGACCCAGCAGACGCTGCTGCTCAACGGCCTGCGCGACCGGATCGTGGTCCAGACCGACGGTCAGCTCAAGACCGGCCGTGACGTGGTCATCGCCGCGCTGCTCGGCGCCGAGGAGTTCGGTTTCGCCACCGCGCCGCTCGTCGTCTCCGGCTGCGTCATGATGCGCGTGTGCCACCTGGACACCTGTCCGGTCGGCATCGCCACCCAGAACCCGGTGCTGCGCGAGCGCTTCGCCGGCAAGGCCGAGCACATCGTGAACTTCTTCCGGTTCATCGCCGAGGAGGTCCGCGAGCTCCTCGCCGAGCTGGGCTTCCGCTCCATCGAGGAGGCCGTCGGCCACGCCGAGGTGCTGGACGTGCGGCGCGCCGTCGACCACTGGAAGGCACAGGGCCTGAACCTGGAGCCGCTCTTCCACGTGCCGGACCTGCCCGAGGGCGCCGTCCGCCACCAGGTGGTCGCCCAGGACCACGGCCTGCAGAAGGCCCTGGACAACGAGCTGATCAAGCTCGCCGCCGACGCCCTGGCCGCGAACGACGCGACCGAGGCCCAGCCGGTGCGCGCCCAGGTCGCCATCCGCAACATCAACCGCACGGTCGGCACCATGCTCGGCCACGAGGTGACCAGGAAGTTCGGTGGCGCGGGCCTGCCCGAGGACACCATCGACATCACCTTCACCGGCTCCGCGGGCCAGTCCTTCGGCGCCTTCCTGCCGCGCGGCATCACGCTGCGCCTGGAGGGCGACGCCAACGACTACGTCGGCAAGGGCCTCTCGGGCGGCCGCGTCATCGTCCGCCCGGACCGCGCCGCCGACCACCTCGCCGAGTACTCGACCATCGCGGGCAACACCATCGGCTACGGCGCCACCGGCGGCGAGCTGTTCCTGCGCGGCCGTACCGGTGAGCGGTTCTGTGTCCGCAACTCCGGCGCGCTGGTCGTCTCCGAGGGCGTGGGCGACCACGGCTGCGAGTACATGACCGGTGGTCACGCGGTCGTCCTCGGCCCGACCGGCCGCAACTTCGCGGCGGGCATGTCCGGCGGCATCGCCTACGTCATCGACCTCGACCGCGACAACGTCAACGCGGGCAACGCGGACGCGGTCCGGGAACTGTCCGAGTCGGACAAGGTGTGGCTGCACGACGTGGTGCGCCGGCACGCCGAGGAGACCGGCTCGACCGTCGCCGAGAAGCTGCTCGCCGACTGGGACGCGGCCGCGGCCCGGTTCAGCAAGATCATCCCCAGTACGTACCAGGCAGTGCTCGCCGCCAAGGACGCCGCCGAGCGAGCCGGTCTCTCCGAGACCGAGATCACCGAGAAGATGATGGAGGCGGCGACCAATGGCTGATCCGAAGGGCTTCCTCAACCACGGCCGCGAGGTCGCCAGGACCCGTCCCGTCGGTGAGCGCGTGCAGGACTGGAACGAGGTCTACGTCCCCGGCTCCCTGCTGCCGATCATCGGCAAGCAGGCCAGCCGGTGCATGGACTGCGGCATCCCGTTCTGTCACAACGGCTGTCCGCTCGGGAACCTGATCCCCGAGTGGAACGACTACGCCTACCGCGACGACTGGGCCGCCGCCTACGAGCGGCTGCACGCCACCAACAACTTCCCGGAGTTCACCGGGCGGCTGTGCCCGGCGCCGTGCGAGTCGGCGTGCGTGCTCGGCATCAACCAGCAGCCGGTCACCATCAAGAACGTCGAGGTCTCCATCATCGACAAGGCGTGGGACAGCGGGTACGTCACCCCGCGCATCCCCGAGCGCCTGTCCGGCAAGACGGTCGCGGTCATCGGCTCGGGCCCGGCCGGCCTCGCCGCCGCCCAGCAGCTGACCCGCGCCGGCCACACGGTTGCCGTCTACGAGCGCGCGGACCGCATCGGAGGCCTCCTCCGCTACGGCATCCCCGAGTTCAAGATGGAGAAGCGGCACATCAACCGCCGTATCGAGCAGATGCGCGCGGAGGGCACCCGCTTCCGCACCGGCGTCGAGATCGGCCGCGACATCAACGCGCGCGACCTGAAGAAGCGCTACGACGCGATCGTGATCGCCGCCGGCTCCACCACCGCCCGTGACCTCCCCGTCCCCGGCCGGGAGCTGAAGGGCGTCTACCAGGCGATGGAGTACCTGCCGCTGGCCAACAAGGTCCAGGAGGGCGACTACGTGGCCGCGCCGGTGACGGCCGAGGGCAAGCACGTCGTCGTGATCGGCGGCGGTGACACCGGCGCGGACTGCGTGGGCACCGCCCACCGGCAGGGCGCGGCCTCGGTCACCCAGCTTGAGATCATGCCCCGCCCGAACGAGGAGCGGCACCCGACCGGCCAGCCCTGGCCGACCTTCCCGATCCTCTACAAGGTCACCTCGGCCCACGAGGAGGGCGGCGAGCGGATCTACTCCGCCTCCACCACCCACTTCGAGGGCGACGAGGACGGCAACGTGCAGTGGCTGCACCTGGCCGAGGTCGAGTTCGTGGACGGCAAGCTGACCCAGAAGCCGGGCACCGAGCGCCGCATCCCGGCCCAGCTCGTCACCCTGGCGATGGGCTTCACGGGCCCCGACCGGGAGAACGGCCTGCTGGAGCAGTTCGGCCTGGACCTGGACGAGCGCGGTAACATCGCCCGGGACGCCGACTTCCAGACCAACGTGCCGGGGGTGTTCGTCGCCGGTGACGCCGGCCGCGGCCAGTCCCTGATCGTCTGGGCGATCGCGGAGGGCCGCTCGGCCGCCCGCGGCGTCGACCGCTACCTGACCGGGGCCAGCGAACTGCCGGCCCCGATCCGCCCGACGGACCGCGCGCTCGCGGTCTGACGGCACCCGAGGAGACGTCCCGCACAAAGGCGTGCGGAACACCCGATGGCGCCTGCCCACCTGTCCCCGACCGGACGACCGGGCAGGCGCCGTTGACTTTCGTGCCGCCCGCGGCGTCCCCGCGCGCGGGCTCAGGCGGTCAGCGAGACCGCCTTCATCCAGGCGAGCGCGACCAGCAGGGCGAGCAGGGCCACGCACACCCCCGCCTGCACCAGGGCGCGCCGCTCGTCGCGGGGCGCGTAGGCGTACGCCAGCGTCACCACGGCGCCCGCGAGCAGACCGCCGAGATGGCCCTGCCAGGAGGTCAGCCCCGCGGAGATCACCAGCCACAGCAGCAGTCCCGCCATGTACCGGTTGATCTCGCGCATGTCCTGGCCGAGGCGACGGCCCATGACCCAGTAGGCGGCGCCCAGACCGAAGATCGCGCCGGAGGCGCCGACCGTGTACGACTCCGGGACCAGCAGCAGCTCCAGCACCGAACCGCCGAGCGCCGACAGCAGATACAGCGCGAGGTAGCGCAGACGGCCCAACCGGGTCTCCACGGCCCGGCCGATGTTCCACAGCGCCACCATGTTGAACAGGATGTGCGTGATCCCGAACGTCCCCTCGCCGGGCGTCAGATGGAGGAACGCGCCGGTCAGCAGCCGGTACCACTCCCCGTGCGCGACCCCTTCGGGGACGTAGCCGGGGGCCGTGGTGCCGAGCATCGCGAAGCGGTACTCGAACGACGGCCGGGCCAGCTCCACCAGATAGGCCACCACGTTCAGTCCGACCAGCACATAGGTCGCCAGCGGCACCGCGGTGATCCGGCCGCCGAACACGGTCCGTGCCTGCCGGACCGAGCGGGCGCCCTCCTTCACGCACTCCACGCACTGGTGGCCGACGGCGGCCTCCCGCATGCAGGACGGGCAGATGAAGCGGTCGCAGCGGGTGCAGCGGACATACGACTCCACCCGCGGATGACGGAAACAGGTGGTCACGACGGACTCGGCGGCCACGGCCGGCTCCTCGAAAAAGGGAAGAACGAGAGCAAGGGGAAGGGGTGGGGGGAAGCGCAACGAGCCGGTGGGGCGGCAGCGAACAAAATAGCGAACAGGTCCGACAGGCGCGACGCCCGGTGCCCGTGATCACGTAGGCTCGGCTCCTCGGACAGCCGGAGGGGGGCCATGGCCGCGATCAGCCTGCGCAAGGTGGAGGAGACCGCGCCCGCGCTCGTCGGCGCCTACCGCTCGGCAGGGGTCAGCCTGCGCAAACACGGCCTGGACGGACTACGGGCCGCCGTCTACCTCGTCCTCGACTACTCCGGCTCGATGCGGCCGTACTACCAGGACGGCAGCGTCCAGGCGCTCGCCGACCGGGTGCTGGGCCTGTCCGCGCACCTGGACGACGACGGCCGGGTGCCGGTGGTGTTCTTCTCCACGGACATCGACGCCGTCACCGGCATCGCCCTCGACGCTCACGAGGGCAGCGTCGAGCGGATCGTCGCCGGGCTCGGCCACATGGGCAAGACCAGCTATCACCTGGCGATGGACGCCGTCATCGACCACTACCTGGACAGCGGCGCCACGGACCCCGCCCTGGTCGTCTTCCAGACCGACGGCGGCCCGATCAACAGGCTCGCCGCGGAACGCTATCTCTGCAAGGCGGCCAAGCTCCCCCTGTTCTGGCAGTTCATCGGCTTCGGCGACCCGGACAGCAGGCAGTTCGACTTCCTGCGGAAACTGGACGAACTCCCGGTGCCCGGCAAACGGATCGTGGACAACGCAGGCTTCTTCCACGCGGGCCACGACCCCCGCCGCGTCCCCGACACCGAGCTCTACGACCGTCTCGTCGGCGAGTTCCCCTCCTGGCTGTCGGCCGCCCGCGCCGCGGGCATCGTGCGCCCCTCCTGACCACGCCCCCCGGTCCGCCGCACGGCTACGTGTCGCACTCCAGCACCGCCCCGCACAGCCCGCACCGGGCCCGCACCCGGCCCCGCACCGGGACCCGGATCCGCTGGTGGCAGGTGGGGCAGGGGAAGGTGACGTGCAGGCGGCCGGCGGGGTCGGAGGTGAAGGCGTAGGGGGTGCCCGGGGGAGCCGACACGGCGCGGCGGTCGTGGGCGTAGCGGTGGCGGCCCGCCCAGCCGGCGCCGGTCAGCGGGGGCTGCTGGGTGTCGCGGCGGGCGCGGGCCAGGCCCTTGCCGTAGGCGGTGTAGGCCTGGGGGCTGGTGAACCGGACCGAGGGATCCTCCCGGAAGAGCAGGGACCGCTTGGCCAGCACGTACCCGAACTCCTCCGGGGTGAGATAGCCCAGCTTCTGCGAGGAGACCCGGTCCTCCCGGTACGCGTCCAGCAGCAGCCAGCCCGCGCCCAGGTACGTCGTCACCGTGTCCGTGAGGATCTCGTTCTCCGCCGTCGTGGGGAAGGCCAGGTCCAGGCGGTGCAGATAGACGTGCGCCACCTCGTGCGCGAGCGCCGCGCCGATGTCCTCGCGGTGGGTGCGGAAGCGGTCGTTCAGCTCCACGAAGTACTCGGGCCCCGCCGCCAGTTCGATGTTCGCGGCATGGGTCATCTCCCGGAAGCCGACGATCAGCCGCGCGTCCGGCAACCGGAAGTGCCGCACCAGCTCCCGGGCCACCCGCTGCGCCCCCAGATGCAGGTCGTCGGTGTCGCAGAAGGCGACGTCGGCCGGGAACACGCTGGCCGAGAACGTCTCCACGGTGGCCGGCGACAGCCGCCGGTACAGCGCGGTGATCGCCGCCCGCACCGTCTCCAGATGCGGGAACCCGTGCTCCACCGGTCCGCCGTTCGCCACGTCGGCACCCCCAAAGCCCCCGACATCCCCCGCTGAGCCCGCGCAACCGCTCCTCCAGGGTAGGCGCCCCGCCGCCCCGACGATCCACCCTTCGGACACCACATGAGCCGGCCCCGCCGACCACATAGGGTGGGCGCCCATGACCACCAGCAACACCGGCACGGGTGACGTGGACCCCGCGGTCCGCCAGGAACTGGAGCGGCTGCGCGACAGCATCGACAACATCGACGCGGCCGTCGTCCACATGCTCGCGGAACGCTTCAAGGCCACCCAGCAGGTCGGCCGGCTCAAGGCGGTGCACCAGTTGCCGCCCGCCGACCCGGCCCGCGAGGCCCGCCAGATCGAGCGGCTGCGGCGGCTCGCCGAGAACGCCAAGCTCGATCCGGCGTTCGCCGAGAAATTCCTGAACTTCATCATCGCCGAGGTGATCAGACACCACGAACGCATCGCCGAGGACACCAACGGCAACTGAATCCGGAACCCGGCTCGGAACACGGAGCCGGGACACCGATTTCCGAGCAAGGGGAAACAAAGGGGCGGACCGGATAATGACCGTGTAACGCCCCTCCTCTGTGCGCTGTCAGTCCCATCAGGCAGCATGGCGTGCATGTCCGCACTCACGCGCGATGAAGCGCAGCTCCGAGCTCAGCTCCTCGACGTCCACCGCTACACGGTCGAACTGGACCTCACCACCGGGGACGAGACCTTCGACGCCCGTACCGTGATCCGGTTCACCACGCGGTCCGACGGGGACACGTTCGTCGAGGTGAAGCCCGCCGAGCTGCGCGCCGTGACACTCGACGGACAGCCCCTGGACCCGGAGTCGCTGCACGAGGACCGGCTGTCCCTGAAGGGCCTGACCGCCGGCGAGCACGAACTGCGCGTCGACGCCGCCATGCACTACTCGCGCACCGGCGAGGGCATGCACCGCTTCACCGACCCGGTCGACGGCGAGACCTACCTCTACACGCAGATGGCCATGGACGACGTCCAGCGCGTCTTCCCCGCCTTCGACCAGCCCGACCTGAAGGCCGTCTTCGACCTCTCGGTCAAGGCCCCCGAGAACTGGACCGTGCTCGCCAACGGCGTCACCGAGCGCGGCGCCGACGGCGTCTGGCGGGCCGCGCCCACCCCGCCGATCTCCACCTACCTGGTCGCCGTCGCCGCCGGCCCCTGGCATTCGGTGCGCACCGAGCACCGCGGGCTCCCCTTCGGCATCCACTGCCGCCGCTCGCTCGCGCCCTACCTCGACGCCGACACCGAGGAGATCTTCGAGGTCACCCGCGCGTGCTTCGACCGTTACCACGAGAAGTTCGAGGAGCCGTACCCCTTCGACTCCTACGACCAGGCGTTCGTGCCCGAGTTCAACGCGGGCGCCATGGAGAACCCGGGCCTGGTCACCTTCCGCGACGAGTTCGTCTACCGCTCCGCCGTCACCGACACCGAGCGGCAGCTGCGCGCCATGGTCATCTCGCACGAGATGGCCCACATGTGGTTCGGCGACCTGGTCACCCTCAAGTGGTGGGACGACATCTGGCTGAACGAGTCCTTCGCCGAGTACATGGGCTACCAGACCACCGCCGAGGCCACCCGCTTCACCGACCCCTGGACCGAGTTCGGTGTCACCCGCAAGGCCTGGGGCTACGAGGCGGACCAGCGCCCCACCACCCACCCGGTCGCCCCCGAGGGCGTGGACGACGCGGCCTCCGCCCTGCTCAACTTCGACGGCATCTCGTACGCCAAGGGCGCCTCCGCGCTGCGCCAACTGGCCGCCTGGCTGGGCGAGAAGGACTTCCTCGCGGGCATCAACACCCACTTCGCCCGGCACCGGTTCGGCAACGCGACCCTCGCCGACTTCCTCGACTCCCTCGCCTCCGTCACCGAACGCGACGTGCGCGCCTGGGCCGACAGCTGGCTGCGCACCACCGGCGTCGACACCCTCACGCCCGTGGTCGAGACCGCCGACGGCACCTGCGCGCTGACCGTCGACCACAAGGGCAGCCGCCCGCACCGCATCATCGCCGGTCTGTACGACCACGACGTCGCCGACGAGGGCCGGCTGGTCCTGCGCGAGCGCCTCGAACTCGACGTCCCGCAGGAGGCCCCGCGCCCCATCGGCAAGCGCCCCGCGCTGCTCCTGCTCAACGACGGCGACCTCACCTACGCCAAGGTCCGCTTCGACGCCGAGTCCTTCGAGTCGGTCCGCGGCGGCCTGTCCGGGCTGCCCGAGCCGCTCACCCGCGCGATCGTGTGGAACTCCCTGCGGGACGCGGTGCGCGACGGCGAACTCCCGGCCGCCGCCTACCTGGAGATCGCCCGCGACCATCTGCCGCGGGAGACCGACCTCGCCATCGTGCAGGGCGTGCTCGTCTTCGCCACCGGCCAGATCGCCGACCAGTACCTGCCGGCCGAGGAGCGCCCGGCCGCGCTCGCCACCCTCACCGCCCTCTGCCGCGACCTGCTGCGCCGCACCGAGGACGGCGACCACCCCGGCCTGCGGCTGATCGCCGTCCGCCACCTGATCAACGTGGCCGCCCACCCGGACACCATCGCCGCCTGGCTCGCCGACGGCACCGTGCCCGGCGGTCCCGAACTCGACCCCGACCTGCGCTGGCGCATCCTCGCCCGGCTCGCCGTGCTCGGCGCCACCGACGAGGCCGCCATCGCCGCCGAACTGGCCCGCGACCCCAGCGCCACCGGCCAGGAGGGCGCGGCCCGCTGCCGCGCCGCCCTGCCCGACCCGGAGGCCAAGCGCGCCGCCTGGGAGGCGATGTTCAGCGGCGACGACCTGTCCAACTACCTCTTCACCGCCACGGCCCACGGCTTCTGGCAGCCCGAACAGGCCGACCTGGTACGGGAGTACGTGCCGCGTTTCTACGCGGACGCGGTCCCCCTCGCCGCCCGCCGCGGCCCCGCCATCGCCGCCGCCGCCGGCCGCTGGTGCTTCCCGGCCCACGCCGTCGACGCCGGGCACCTGAGCCTCGGCGAGGCCTGCCTGGACCGCGACGACCTCACCCCGTCCCTGCGCCGCGCCCTGGCCGACCGCCTGGACGACCTGCGCCGCGCGCTGCGGGCCCGCGGGGGAGAGGCACAGTAGGCCCGACGACCCCAGGGCGCCGCTGGTTCTCCCGTGCCGCTGGTCCGTCATGACGATGCGGCGCCCCGGTCACCCTCCTGGGGTCTTTCGTTTGGATCAGGCCCGCGAGCCCGGCGTGATCCAAACGAGAGGCCCTAGGCTCGGCGACAGAAACGATCAGCCGAGCCGGGAGGCAACCATCGTGATCGCAGTGACCGGCGCGACCGGCAACGTGGGCCGCGCCCTGGTGGACCGACTCCTCGCCGCGGGCCGGCCGGTACGCGCCCTGACCCGCGACCCGGCACGGGCCGCACTGCCCGACGGGGCCGAGGTGGCGCGGCTTCGCCCGGAGGACCCCACCGCCCTGTTCGACGGGGCGAGCGCGGTCTTCCTCTACGCCCAGGCCGTCACCGCGCCCCTGCTGGCGGCGGCCCGCGCGGGCGGCGTCCGGCACGCCGTCCTGCTCTCCAGCGGCCTTGTGCAGGAGGGCGCCGACGAGACCCACCCCCTCCACGTGCTGCACGCCACCGCCGAGCGGCTGATCCGTGACAGCGGCCTGGGCTGGACGTTCCTGCGCCCCAACGCGTTCGCCGCCAACGCCCTTCGGTGGGCGCCGCAGATCCGCGCCGGGAACACCGTTTGGGGCGTCTACGCGGACGCGGTGTCCGCGCCGATCCACGAGGACGACATCGCCGCCGTCGCCGAGCGCGTGCTGCTGGACGACGGCCACCGGGGCGCCGTACACCGGCTCACCGGTCCGCAGGCGGCCACCAACGCCGAACAGGTCGCGGCGATCGGCGCCGCCCTCGGCCGGGAACTGACCTTCGTGGAGGCCGACCCCCGCACGGCGGGCCCCGAGCTGTTCCCGTACCTGGACCCGCGGATGCTCGAACGCCTGCTCAAGACCTTCGAGGACACCGTCGGCGTGCCCCCGGAGATCACCGGCACGGTCGAGGAGATCACCGGCCGCCCGGCCCGCACCTTCGCCCGGTGGGCCCGGGATCACGCGGGGGACTTCGGGTAGCCGGTCAGGAGGCCGGGGCGGGCCGCAGCACCGCCCGCCGTACGCCGCCCTCCCGAGGCCCCGCCCGGCGGTTTGCGCCGCTCGGCCGGGGCTCCGGGTCCAGGGTGAAGCCGAGCCGCCCGAGGAAGCGTTCACCGGGCCGCCAGCCGGGCGGGACCGTCGCCGTCACCAGGGGCGTGTCCCCGGCCCGCGCCAGCAGCGACCGGGCCAGCGCCCCGCCGAGGCCCCGCCCCCGCGCCCAGGGCGCCAGCAGGAACAGGCCGACGGCCACCGCGCCCGGCTCCGGATGGTCCCGCACCGCGTCCACCACGCCCGCGACCACCCCGTCCCGCTCCAGCACCAGCAGCACCTTGTCGTCGGGGTGCGCGCCCTCGGGCAGGGCGTAGAAGAGGCTCTGCACGTCGCCCGGCGCCGGCGGCAGCCCCGTGGCCGCCAGGAACCAGTCCTCGCACTCCTCGAACAGCCGGATCAGCGGCGCCTCGTCCGCCGGGCCCAGCTCACGCACCAGCACCCGTTCGCCGGGCACCTCGATCGTCCACGCGTCCACCATCCGGCCGACGGTAGCGACGGACACGCCCCGCTCCAACAAGTTTTCCCCGTACGGCAGTACCCACTGCCGGGTTCCGCTCGTTGGACGTGCGGGACCCACGCCCCTCTTCCCGCACCACCCGGAGCCCACGCGGCGCGCTCCCGAGCAGCCCCGAGAGCGGAGGCCAGCCATGCCCCCTCAGCCCCTCGCCTCGGGCCCGCACGGCCCCGACGCCCTCCGCCCGCTCCTCGACACCGTGCTGGAGGCGCTGGCGGAAGGCCGTGAGGCGCGTGGCGGCCCGCTGCCCGCCGGCGGACCCGAGGCCACCGCCCGGCGGGTCGCCGACACCCTCGGGGAGGTACTGCCGGACGAGGGCGACCCGGACGGCCTGCGCGTTCTCGTCCGGCTCCTCGCCGAGGGCGCCGCCGACCCCGCCGACCCGCTGTGCGCGGGCCATCTGCACTGCCCGCCCCTCGCCGTGGCCACCGCCGCCGACCTCGCGGTCAGCGCCCTCAATCCCTCCCTGGACTCGTGGGACCAGGCCCCCGGCGCCACCGCCCTGGAAGCCGTCGTCGCGCGGACGCTCGCCCGGACGGCCGGACTGGCCGACGCCCTGGTCACCACCGGCGGCACCGAGTCCAACCAACTCGCGCTGCTGCTCGCCCGCGAGACGGGCACCGGCGGCGTCCGGCTCGTCTGCGGCGCCGCGGCCCACCACTCGCTGGCCCGCGCCGCCTGGCTGCTCGGGCTGCCCGACCCGGTGATCGTCCCCGCCCCCGGCGGCACCCTGGACCCGGCCGCCCTCGACGCCGCCCTCACCGCGCTCCCCGGCCCCCTGCTGGTCGCCGCCACCGCCGGCACCACCGACGCCGGACTCATCGACCCGCTGCCCGAGATCGCCGCGCTGTGCCGGGCCCACGGCGCCCGGCTGCACATCGACGCCGCCTACGGGGGCGGGCTGCTCTTCAGCGACCGGCACCGCGCCCGCCTCGCCGGGCTGGACGCCGCCCACACCGTCACCCTCGACCTGCACAAACTCGGCTGGCAACCGGTCGCCGCCGGCCTGCTCGCCGTCGCCGACCCGGCCGAACTCGCCGTACTCCATCACCGCGCCGACTACCTGAACGCCGACGACGACACCGAGGCCGGCCACCCCGACCTGCTCGGCCGCTCCCTGCGCACCACCCGCCGCCCCGACATCCTCAAGACCGCGGTCACCCTGCGGACCCTCGGCCGCCGCGGCCTCGGCGCCCTGGTCGACCACGTCTGCGACCAGGCCCGCGAGTTCGCCGCGCTCATCCAGGCACACCCCGGCTTCGAGCTGTACGACACCCCCGTCATCAGCACGGTCCTGTTCCGCCCCGCCGAGGCCACCGACGCCACCGTGGCCGCCGTCCGCCGGGAGCTGCTGCACGAGGGCCGGGCCGTCCTCGGCCGCGCCCGGCTCGACGGCCGGCTCTGGCTCAAGGCCACCCTCCTCAACCCCCGCACCCGGCCGGACGACCTGGCGCACCTGTTGAAACTCGTCGAAGGAAGCACCCCACGATGACCCCCCACCCGGCCCCCCACCCGGCCCCCCTGCCGCGCCGCCGCGAGTCCGGCGCCCCCCGCGACCTGGTCGGCATCGGCATCGGCCCCTGCAACCTCTCCCTCGCCGCCCTCGCCCACCCGCTGGCCGAACTCGACGCCGTCTTCTACGAACAGCGGCCCGGCTTCAGCTGGCACCCCGGCCTGCTCATCGAGGGCTCCACCATCCAGGTGCCCTTCCTCGCCGACCTGGTGAGCCTCGCCGACCCCACCAGCCCCTGGAGCTTCCTCAACTACCTCAGAACCCGCGAACGGCTGTTCCCCTTCTACTTCGCCGAGCGCTTCCACATCGAGCGCGCCGAGTACGACGCCTACTGCCGCTGGGTCGCCCGGAGCCTGCCCGGACTGTGCTTCGGCCGCCAGGTCGACGCCGTCCGCTGGAGCCTCGAACGCGGCCTGTTCGAAGTCGACTTCACCAAGCTCGACGCCGAGGGGGAGACCGACGCCCTCGGCCGCGTCTACACCCGCAACCTGGTCCTCGGCGTCGGTACCGTCCCGCATGTGCCGGCCCCGCTGCGGCCCATGGTCGACGCCGAGGGCCTGCCCGTCGTGCACGCCGCCGACTACCTCGACCACCGCGAGGCGCTCCTCGCCGCCGGGCACATCACCGTCGTGGGCTCCGGGCAGTCCGGCGCCGAGATCTTCCTGGACCTGCTGCGCCGCCGCCCGGTCGGCGCGGAGCGGCTGCACTGGATCGGCCGCAGCCCCGCGTTCTCGCCGATGGAGTACTCCAAGCTCGGCCTGGAGCACTTCACCCCCGACTACACGCGCTACTTCCACGCCCTCGCCGAACCCGTCCGCGACCGGCTGGTCGGCGCCCAGTGGCAGCTCCACAAGGCCGTCGACGCCGACACCCTCGCCGCCATCCACGACGAGCTGTACCGGCGCACCCTGCACGGGGGCTGGCCCGACGCCGTCCTCACCCCGGGCGTGCGGGTGCGCACCGCCGGCCGGATCGCCAACAACAAGATCGAACTCCATCTGGAACACCTTGAGGAGAGCAGCCGCTCCCAGCTCACCACCGACGCCGTCGTCCTCGCCACCGGCTACCAGCAGCGGCCCCTCGGCCGCCTGCTCGCCGGGCTCGATCCGTATATGCGCCGTGACGCCGGCGGCCGCCCGCGCATCGACGCGGACTACCGGCTGGTCCTCGACCCCCTGGTCAAGGGCTCCGTCTACGTCCAGAACGCCGAGCTGCACACCCATGGCGTCGGCGCCCCCGACCTCGGCCTCGCCGCCTGGCGCGGCGCCACCATTCTCAATTCGCTGACCGGAAAGGACCCGTACCCCCTCCCGGCCCGCACCGCTTTCACCACCTTCGGCCTGCGCGAACCGCGTTCCGGCGTCCCCCAGGCCCGGCACCCCGGCCATCGGCTCACCCCACTCGTCGAAGAGAGATGAGCGCCCGGAGAAAGGCGAGCGGCCCGAGAAAGGCGCGAGCCATTCACGCCATCGGATTCGAGCCACCGGATATCGCTCATAGGAGCGGGCATCCGCACAATTCAACACTTGTCAATAAGGCTTCACGTAAAGGTTGTTGGGTGGTCATGCGACCCGGAATCTCTACCGACGGGTAAGCCCTAGGCTCGCACCATGCGCCGAGCAAAGATCGTTTGCACATTGGGGCCCGCCACCGACTCGTACGACCAGATCAAGGCATTGGTCGAGGCCGGAATGGACGTCGCCCGTCTCAACCTCAGCCACGGCACCCGAGCCGAACACGAGGAGCGTTACCAGCGCGTGCGCAAGGCCGCCGACGAAACCGGCCGCAGCGTCGGAATCCTCGCCGACCTCCAAGGTCCGAAGATCCGCCTCGGCCGTTTCGGCGAAGGGCCGGTACTGCTCGAACGCGGCGACGACTTCACCATCACCGTCGAGGACGGCGTCGAGGGCGACCGCCACCGGTGCGGCACCACCTACGCGGGGCTCGCCGAGGACGTCGCCCCCGGCGAGCGCGTCCTGGTCGACGACGGCCGGGTCTGCCTGGAGGTCACCGCCGTCGACGGCCCCCGGGTGCGCACCCGGGTCGTCGAGGGCGGCATGGTCTCCGACCACAAGGGCCTCAACCTGCCCGGTGTCGCCGTCTCCGTGCCCGCCCTGTCCGAGAAGGACGAGGAGGACCTGCGCTGGGCGCTGCGCACGGGGTGCGACATCATCGCCCTCTCCTTCGTGCGCAGCGGCGACGACGCCCGGGTGGCGCACCGCATCATGGCCGAGGAGGGCCGCCGCCTCCCGGTGATCGCCAAGATCGAGAAGCCGCAGGCGGTCGCGAACCTCGACGACATCGTGGCCGCCTTCGACGGGCTGATGGTCGCGCGCGGCGACCTCGGCGTGGAGATGCCCCTGGAGCAGGTGCCGATCGTCCAGAAGCGCGCCATCAAGCTCGCCCGGCGCAACGCCAAGCCGGTCATCGTCGCCACCCAGATGCTCGACTCCATGGTCGACAACTCCCGGCCCACCCGCGCCGAGGCCTCCGACGTGGCCAACGCGGTCCTCGACGGCACGGACGCGGTGATGCTCTCCGGCGAGACCAGCGTCGGCAAGTACCCGGTGGAGACCGTGCGCACCATGGCGAAGATCGTCACGGCGGCCGAGGAGGACATGCTGGCCGCCGGACTGCCGCCGCTGACCGAGCGGAACAAGCCGCGCACCCAGGGCGGCGCGGTCGCCCGCGCGGCCGCCGAGATGGGCGACTTCCTCGGCGCCAGGTTCCTCGTGGCCTTCACCCAGTCCGGGGACACCGCCCGCCGGCTGTCCCGCTACCGCCCGCCGATCCCGCTGCTCGCCTTCACCCCCGAGCCGGCCACCCGCTCCCAGCTCAGCCTCACCTGGGGCGCCGAGACCTTCCTCGGCCCGCACGTCGACTCCACGGACGCCATGGTCGACCAGGTGGACGAGCTGCTGCTGCGCTACGGCCGCTGCGAGAAGGGCGACATCGTGGTGATCACGGCAGGCTCCCCGCCCGGGGTCTCCGGCTCCACCAACATGGTCCGCGTCCACCACATCGGCGAGGACGACGGCCCGAAGGACTGAGCCGCCGGAGCACGAAAAAGGGCCCCTTCTCGAAGGGGCCCGCGCCTACCGGCGAACACGGAACACCGGCGACCTTGGAAAACAAGGAAAAAGTGCCCCGGGTCGGACTCGAACCGACACTGTACGGGTTTTGAATCCGTTGCCTGCTGCCAATTGGGCTACCGGGGCTCGCGGAATCAAAGGTTTCCCCCGACCCTCCGCGCGTCCACCATACCGTAGCTAGGTAGGCTCTTGTCAGCAGTACCCCTGCACCGAACGAGGAGCCCCCGTGACCGCCGAGTCGCCCCAGCCCGTAGACGCGCCCGACGACGACAAGTCGCACGTGCCTCCGCTGACGACCCGTGTCGTCATCGCCGAGGACGAGGCCCTGATCCGGCTCGACCTCAAGGAGATGCTGGAGGAGGAGGGCTACACCGTCGTCGGTGAGGCCGGCGACGGCGAGCAGGCGGTCGAGCTGGCCCGCGAGCACCGGCCGGACCTGGTCATCCTGGACGTGAAGATGCCCAAGCTGGACGGCATCTCCGCGGCCGAGAAGATCGCCGAGGAGTCCATCGCCCCGGTCCTGATGCTCACCGCCTTCTCCCAGCGCGACCTGGTGGAGCGCGCCCGCGACGCCGGCGCGATGGCGTACCTGGTCAAGCCGTTCAGCAAGAGCGACGTGGTGCCGGCGATCGAGATGGCCGTCTCCCGCTTCACCGAGCTGAAGCAGCTCGAACAGGAGGTCGCCGACCTCACCCAGCGCCTGGAGACCCGCAAGCTGGTCGACCGCGCCAAGTCCGTCCTCCAGACCGAGTACGGCCTCAGCGAGCCGGCCGCCTTCCGCTGGATCCAGAAGACCTCCATGGACCGCCGCATGTCGATGCAGCAGGTCGCCGAGGCCGTGATCGCGGACAACGAGGAGAAGAAGGCCGCGAAGAACGGCTGACCCACCCCGCGTACGACGATGCCCGCGCCCCCTGTGCAAGGGGGCGCGGGCATCGTCGTGACGAGCGGGGTCAGTCCTCGCCGAGATAGGCCTTGCGGACCGACTCGTCGTGCAGCAGGTCCTGCCCGCTGCCGGACAGCACGATCGAGCCGACCTCCATCACATGGCCCTGGTCGGCGAGCGAGAGCGCCGCCTGGGCGTTCTGCTCGACCAGCAGGATGGTGGTGCCCTGGGACTTCAGCTCGGCGATCGTCGCCAGGATCTTCTGCATCATGATCGGCGACAGACCCATGGACGGCTCGTCCAGCATCAGCAGCTTGGGCCGGGACATCAGCGCCCTGCCCATGGCCAGCATCTGCTGCTCGCCGCCCGAGAGGGTGCCCGCGGCCTGCTTGCGCCGCTCGCCCAGGATCGGGAAGAGGTCGTAGGCGCGCTGGATGTCCTTCTCGATGCCGTCCTTGTCCTTGCGCAGGAAGGCGCCGAGCTGGAGGTTCTCCGCGATGCTCAGACGCGGGAAGATGTGCCGGCCCTCGGGGGAGTGGGCGAGGCCCAGGGCGACGATCTTGTGCGCCGGAACGCCGGTGAGCGGCTTGCCGTCGAAGAGGATCCTGCCGCCGACCGGCTTGAGCAGCCCGGACAGGGTGCGCAGGGTGGTCGTCTTGCCGGCGCCGTTGGTGCCGATGAGGGTCACGACCTGGCCGGCCTCGACGCTGAACGAGATGCCCTTGACGGCCTCGATCTTGCCGTAGGCGACCCTGAGGTCCTCGACCTCCAGCAGTGCGGTCACTGGGCCTCTCCCTCTGTGCGCTCGGCGGCGTCCGCCGGTTCGGCGTCCGCCGGCTGGGCGTCTGCCGGCCGGGCATCCGTCGGTGCGGCATCTGCCGGTGCGGCGTCCGCCGTCTCGGCCTCCGCCGGTCGGGCGTCTGCCGGTGCGGCGTCCGCCGTCTCGGGCTCGGTCGTCCCGGCCGCGGCTTCCGCCGCCTCGACCTCCGCGGCCTCCGCCGCGCCCGGCTCGCCCTCGAAGGGCTCGCCCAGGTAGGCGGCGATGACCCGCTCGTCGGCCTGGACGACCTCGGAGGTGCCCTCGACCAGCTTCTCGCCCTGGACGAGCACGGCGACGCGGTCGCACAGGTTGAAGATGAACCGCATGTCGTGCTCGATGACGAGGACGGCGATGCCCTTGTCCCGGATGGCGAAGACCAGTTCCTCGGTGGTCCGGGTCTCCTGCGGGTTCATGCCCGCCGTCGGCTCGTCCAGGAGCAGCAGCCCCGGCTCGCTGGCCAGCGCCCGGGCGATCTCCAGCTTGCGCTGCTCGCCGTAGGGCAGGTTCCGCGCCAGGTGCTCGCGCTTGCCCGCGAGGCCCACGAACTCCAGGAGTTCCAGGGCCCGTTCCTCGGAGTCGCGTTCCGCCTTGCGGAAGCCGGGGCCGCGCAGCAGCGCCGACCACAGGCCCTCCTTGGTCCGCGTGTGGCGGCCCACGAGGACGTTCTCCAGAACGGTCATGTTGGCGAAGAGCCGGATGTTCTGGAAGGTACGGGCGATGCCCGCCTGCGTCACCAGGTGCGGCTTGGGCGGCAGCACCTTGCCCTCGTAGGCGACCGTGCCCTCGGTGGGGACGTACAGGCCGGTGAGGCAGTTGAAGAACGTGGTCTTGCCGGCGCCGTTCGGCCCGATCAGGCCGACGATCTCGCCGCTGTTCACCGTGAAGTCCACGGATTTCACGGCGGTCAGGCCGCCGAACCGCATGGTGACGTCACGGGCTTCGAGTACAGGTGTCGTCATGGTTCCTTACGCCCCTGCCTTGGTGACGGCCACGCCGTCGGACAGCGTCGTCTGTGCCGGTACGTCGAGCTGGCCGGTCTCGTGGAACTCCAGCTTGCGGCGGCGGTCGGCGATGATGCCCTCCGGCCTGAAGCGCATGAGCAGGATCAGCGCGACACCGAAGGCGAGCAGCTCGTAGTTCTGCATGAACTGGAGCTTCTCCGGGATGAGGTACAGCAGGCTGGCGCCGAGCAGCGGGCCGCTGACGGTGCCCATGCCGCCGAGGACGACGGCGGCCAGCAGGAAGGCCGAGTTGGGCGGGGCGGCGCCGGCGAACTGGTACGGCTGCGGGTTGACGCTGTAGTTCACGTGCGCCATCACGGTGCCGGCCAGGCCCGCGAGGGAGGCGCCGAGCGCGAAGGCGATCAGCTTGGCCCGGAAGCCGTTGATGCCCATGGCGGTCGCGGCGGTCTCGTCCTCGCGGATGGCGATCCAGGAGCGGCCGATACGGGAGTCGGCGGCGCGGGTGAAGACCCCGACGACGATCGCGGTCGCGATCAGCATCAGGAACAGGTAGTTGGCGAATCGGCCGAGCGTGAACGAGCCGATGGTGTGGGCCTCGCCCAGGTTGAACCCGAAGAGGTTGATGTCGGGGATCTGGGTGATGCCGTTGGGGCCGCGGGTGACGTTCGGTCCGGAGTCGCCGTCCAGGTTGTTGACGGCGATACGGAAGATCTCTCCGAAGCCCAGCGTGACGATGGCCAGGTAGTCGCCGCGCAGCCGCAGGGTCGGGGCGCCGATCAGGACGCCGAAGACCAGGGAGGCGGCCATGCCGGTGAGGGCGGCGGCCCAGAAGGGGAACTGGACGTGGATGGGCGAGTACTCGGAGCCGGAGACCAGGGCGGCCGCGTAGGCGCCGACGCCGAGGAAGGCGACGTAGCCGAGGTCGAGCAGACCGGTGAGGCCGACGACGATGTTCAGGCCGAGGGCGACGGTGGCGAAGATGAGGATGTTCACGCCGAGGTTGGCGTTGTGGTCCTCGCTCTGGGTGAACGGGAAGATCACGGCGGCGGCGAAGGCCAGGGTGGCCGCGAAGCCCTTGTGCCGGGTGGACATGGCCGAATACCGGTCGAGGAGACCGGAGTTCACCAGGCCCCAGGCGGCGAACACGCAGACCAGCAGGAAGCCGATGAAGGTCTCGCTGTCGTCGTCGTTGATGCCGATGCCGTAGGTGAAGACCACCAGGCCGAGGGCGGTGCCGACGGTGACGACGAGGCGCTCCGCGAGCGGCGACAGGGTGCCGGGGCGGGGCTGTTCGGGCTTGGTGAGGTAGCCCTTGAGGCCGGTGCCCGGGGCCGGCTGGGGCAGGGCGAGGGCGCCGATGACGGGCAGCGCGGAGGCCACCATCGCGACGTACGCGCCCGGGTCGAGGTTGACCAGACCGTCGAGGTCGACGGCGATGGCGATGCCGGTGAACCAGCAGACGGTGAACGCCGAGAGGCTGGTCAGCAGCACCGGGCTCGTGGCGCCCGACGGGTTCAGCCAGCCGAGGCCCTTCACCCGCCACAGGGCGAGCACGTACAGCAGGGTGAGCGCGCCGGCGACCAGGGCCAGGATCTGGAGTCCGGCCGGGTAGCCGTAGACGGTCAGGTCGCCGGGGAAGTCGGGCGTCCAGGTCCAGCTCATGAAGGCGCTGGCGATGGTGCCGACGGCGCCGACGGCGATGAGCGGCCGGGCCACGGCGGACGGGAGCGGCACGAGGCCGCGCGCTGCCGGGGTCTGGGGGGTGGTGTCGGTCATGGTGCTCACGCCCTGTCCGCGACGCGTTCGCCGAGCAGGCCCTGTGGCCTGATGAGGAGTACGAGGATGAGGAGGACGAAGGCCCACACCGGCGCCCATGCCTGGCCGCCGAGCTGGTGCATGCCGGGCACGTTGGAGATGTAGGCGGTGGCCATGGCCTCGGCGAGGCCGAGGACGAGACCGCCGAGCATCGCGCCGTAGATGTTGCCGATGCCGCCGAGGACGGCCGCGGTGAAGGCCTTGAGGCCGGCCAGGAAGCCCATCGTGTACTCGACGTTGCCGTACTTGAAGCCGTACGCCGTGCCCGCGACCGCCGCGAACAGGCCGCCGATGGCGAACGCGATCACGATGATGCGGTTGGTGTCGATGCCCATCAGCCGGGCGGTGTCCGGGTCCTGCGCGGTGGCCTGCATGGCACGGCCGGTGCGCGAGAGCCGCACGAAGAAGGCGAGGATCGCCATGCACAGCGGGGCGGCGATGATCAGGAAGACGTCGCCGCTCTGCACGGTGATCGAGCCGAGGTGGTAGGGCCCGAAGGGCAGTTGCGGGAAGACCCGGGAGGTCTTGGCGTTCGGGTACAGGTTGAAGACGAGCTGCTGGAGCGCGAGCGAGAGACCGATGGCCGTGATGAGCGGCGCCAGGCGTGGCGCGCCGCGCAGCGGCCGGTAGGCGAAGCGTTCGGCGCCGACGGCGATGAGTACGGCGACCAGGGCGCCGCCGACGAGCATCGCCGGCAGGGCTATCCACATGGATATGCCGTCCGGCAGGGCGAGGTACACCGTGAGGGCGCCGAAGCCTCCCGTCATGAAGATCTCGCCGTGAGCGAAGTTGATGAGCTGGACGATGCCGTACACCATCGTGTACCCGATGGCGATCAGGCCGTACATCGAGCCGAGGAACAGCCCGTTGGCCAGCTGCTGCGGCAGGGTGTTCACCGCATGGCCTCCATGTGGTGGGGAGAGTCAAGGGGGCGGTAGAAGGCGGGCCGCGCGCTGACGTTGGTCAGTGCCGCGCGGCCCTGGAGTCGCGGTGGGAGCCGCGGGCTACTTCGGAGTGGCGACGCCGCTCTTGACGGACTTCCACGCGCCGTTCTCGACCTGGTAGACGGTCAGCTGCTTGTTCGTGGTGTCGCCGAACTCGTCGAACGAGATCTTGCCGGAGATGCCGTCGAAGGAGTTGTGCTGCACGGCGTCGACGACCTGGGCGCGGGCGTCGTCCGGGAGCTTGCCGTCCTTGATGACCTGGCCGACGGCCTTGATGATCGCGGTGGTGGCGTCGTACGAGTAGGAGCCGTAGGTGCCGTAGTCACCGGGGTACTTCTTGGCCTTGTAGGCGGCCACGAAGTCCTTGGCGGCGGGCAGGGTGTCGACCGGGACGCCGATGGAGGTCGCGAGGTCGCCCTCCGCGTTCTTGCCGGCGGTCTTGATGTAGGTCGGGGTGAACATGCCGTCGCCGCCGAACAGCGGGATCTTGGCGCCGGCGTCCTTGAGCTGCTTGGTCAGCACCTGGGACTCGTCGTACTGGCCGCCGTAGTACAGGATGTCGGCGCCCGAGTTCTTGATCTTGGTGACGAGGGTGGAGAAGTCGCGGTCGCCGACGCTGACGTGGTCGGTGCCGATGACCTTGCCGCCCTGCTTGGCGAACTGGTCCTTGAAGATCTTGCTGAGGCCGGCGCCGTAGGTCTGCTTGTCGTCGACGACGAACGCCTTCTTCTTGTGCAGGCCGTTGTAGGCGTAGTCCGCGGCGAACGCGCCCTGGAGGGCGTCGGTGGTCGCGGTGCGGAAGTAGGTCTTGAACGGGCGGACCTTCTTGGTCTGCCAGTCCTTGCCCTGGGTCAGCTCCGGCGCGGTGTTCGACGGCGAGATCTGCACCATGTTGGCGGTGTTGAGGACCTGCTGCATCTGCGTGGCCACACCGGAGTTCAGGGGGCCGACCACACCGAGGACGTCCTTCTCGGCGACCAGCTGGGTGGCGTTCTGCTGGCCGGTGGCCGGGATCGCCTTGTCGTCCAGGGCCTTGACCTTGAAGGTCACACCCGGCACGGTCTTGTTCTTGTTCGCGTCGTCGACCGCTATCTGCGCGCCGTACTGGATGCCGAGGCCGGTCGCGGAGTTCTGGCCGGTCAGCGGGGCGTCCACGCCGATGGTGACCGTGATGTTGCCGCTGTCGCCGCCCTTGCTGTCATTGTTGCGGGAGCCGCAGGCGGTGAGAGTCAGAGCTCCGGTCGTCAGAACGGAGGTAAGAATCACCAGAGAACGCTGTCGCACAATCGATCCTTTCCGCAGGCATGAGCGGTCCCTGGAACGGGACGGCGTAGAGCCGCGTTGGTACCGAACTCCCGTTGGAGCGGTGACTGGCCGTGACTCTAAGCCCGCTATCGAGGCCCTGCAGCGCCGTAGACGTCCTTGTGACTTTCTTGTTATGACGGCGTGGACGGGAAAGTTCCGGCGGGGCCGGTCTCGGCCGTTTTGGCGGAATTTCCTCGCGGTCCACATTTTGAGAATGCGCACTTCCGGTTGGCCGTCGGGCCGAGGTCGCGGCCGGACGGCCCCACGGCCCGGGAGCGGCCCGGGAAGATCGCCCGCGGCCGGACCCCCGGAGGGCGGCCAAGGGTTGCGTATTGCGCCCGTGTTACGCAGCGTTACGCCGACAAAATAAAGGTGCTGTATACAGCGATTTCGGGCGGTCGGATGCCGATATCTTCGCCCTGGTCCACGAGCTGTCAAGGCCCGGACGGAGGAATTCCGCTTTCCCGTGCCGGGGATTGACTCCGCATCGGAGACAAAAAGGCCCGGTCCCGCCCCTTTTGGGAGCGGACCGGGCCCTGGACGGGAGTTCCGTCAGACCGAGGCGGGCGCCTGCCCGCCGTTCGGCGTTCCGAGGTCACGGAGCATGCAGGTCAGCCGGGCGCTGCACACCCGCCGGTCCTGCTCGTCGCTGATGACGATCTCGTACGTCGCCGTCGACCGGCCCCGGTGCACGGGCGTGGCCACCCCGGTCACCGACCCCGAGCGGACCCCGCGGTGATGGGTGCAGTTGAGGTCCACGCCGACCGCGACCTTCGTGCTGCCGCCGTGCAGCATCGCGCCGACCGAGCCCAGGGTCTCCGCCAGCACCGCGGAGGCCCCGCCGTGCAGCAGGCCGTACGGCTGCGTGTTGCCCTCCACCGGCATCGTCCCGACGACCTTGTCGGCCGAGGCCTCCAGGATTTGTATGCCCATCCGCGTGCCGAGGTCACCGGCCGAGAACAGGGCGGGCAGGTCCACACCGAGTGCCGCGTACTCCTCGATGACCTCCTGCGGGAATCTCACCTGCTGCTGCTCGCCCATGGGCCGGCTCCGTTCGTCGTACACCTGTCTAAGGCTGAGCGAACGCTCAGTCGGTCGCCGATTGTTCCAGACGGCCTTCCACGTGCTCCTCCAGGCGTACGATCACCGACTTGCTGGCCGGGGTGTTGCTGGTGTCGGCGGTCGCGTCCAGCGGGACCAGCACGTTGGTCTCCGGGTAGTACGCCGCCGCGCAGCCCCGGGCCGTCGGGTAGAGCACCACCCGGAAACCGGGCGCCCGCCGCTCCACGCCGTCCCGCCACTCGCTCACCAGGTCCACGTACGTCCCCTCGGCGAACCCGAGCGCGTGCGCGTCCCCCGGGTTCACCAGCACCACCCGGCGGCCGCCCGTGATGCCCCGGTAGCGGTCGTCCAGGCCGTAGATCGTGGTGTTGTACTGGTCGTGCGAGCGCAGCGTCTGCAACAACAGCCGCCCCTCGGGCAGTTCGGGGTACTCCACCGGCGCCGCCGTGAAGTTCGCCTTGCCGGTGGCGGTCGGGAAGCGGCGCTCGTCGCGCGGCGCGTGCGGCAGCGCGAACCCGCCGGGCCGGGCCACCCGCGCGTTGAAGTCGCCGAAGCCGGGGATCACCCGCGCGATACGGTCACGGACGGCCCCGTAGTCCTTCTCGAACTCCTCCCACGGCACGACGCTCCGGTCACCGAGCACCGCGCGCGCCATCCGGCACACGATCGCCGGCTCGGACAGCAGATGGGCGCTCGCGGGCGCCAGCCGGCCCCGCGAGGCGTGCACCATGCCCATGGAGTCCTCGACGGTCACGAACTGCTCGCCGCTCGCCTGCTCGTCGCGCTCGGTGCGGCCCAGGGTGGGCAGGATCAGCGCCCGCGCACCGGTGACCGTGTGCGAGCGGTTCAGCTTGGTCGACACATGCACCGTCAGCCGCGCCTTCCGCATCGCCGCCTCGGTCACCTCGGTGTCCGGGGACGCGGAGACGAAGTTGCCGCCCATGGCGAAGAACACCTTCGCCTCGCCGTCGCGCAGCGCGCGGATCGCCCGTACGACGTCGAAGCCGTGTTCCCGGGGCGGCGCGAACCCGAACTCCCGTTCCAGCGCGTCCAGGAAGGCGGGGGCGGGCCGCTCGAAGATGCCCATGGTGCGGTCGCCCTGCACGTTCGAATGGCCGCGCACCGGGCACACGCCCGCGCCCGGCCGGCCGATGTTGCCGCGCAGCAACAGGAAGTTGACGACCTCGCGGATGGTCGGCACGGAGTGCTTGTGCTGGGTCAGGCCCATGGCCCAGCACACGATGGTCCGCTCGGAGGCGAGCACCATCTCCAGCGCCCGCTCGATCTCCGCGCGGGTCAGACCGGTCGCGGCCAGCGTCCGCGCCCAGTCGGCGGACCGGGCGGCCTCGGCGAACTCCTCGAAGCCATGCGTGTGTTCGCGCACGAACTCCTCGTCGACCGCGCCGTCCGCCTCCAGGATCAGCTTGTTGAGGAGCCGGAAGAGCGCCTGGTCGCCGCCGATGCGGATCTGGAGGAACAGATCAGTGAGCGTGGCGCCCTTGACCATGCCCTGCGGGGTCTGCGGGTTCTTGAACCGCTCCAGGCCCGCCTCGGGCAGCGGGTTGACGCTGATCACCTTCGCGCCGTTCGCCTTGGCCTTCTCCAGCGCGGAGAGCATCCGGGGGTGGTTCGTGCCCGGGTTCTGGCCCGCCACGATGATCAGATCGGCCTGGTACAGGTCCTCCAGGAGGACGCTGCCCTTGCCGATGCCGATGGTCTCCGAGAGCGCCGAGCCCGACGACTCGTGGCACATGTTCGAGCAGTCCGGCAGGTTGTTCGTGCCCAGCTCGCGCGCGAAGAGCTGGTACAGGAACGCCGCCTCGTTGCTGGTACGGCCCGAGGTGTAGAAGACGGCCTCGTCCGGGGAGGCGAGCGCGGCGATCTCCTCGGCGATGATGCCGAAGGCGCGCTCCCAGGTGACCGGCTCGTAATGAGCCGCCCCTTCGGGGAGGTACATGGGATGGGTGAGCCGTCCCTGCTGGCCCAGCCAGTACCCGCTCCGGTTCGCCAGGTCGGCGACGGGGTGCGCGGCGAAGAACTCCGGGGTGACCCGGCGCAGGGTGGCCTCCTCGGCCACCGCCTTCGCGCCGTTCTCGCAGAACTCCGCGGTGTGCCGGTGGTCCGGCTCCGGCCAGGCGCAGCCCGGGCAGTCGAAACCGTCCTTCTGGTTCACCCGCAGCAGCGTCAGGGCGGTGCGCCTGACGCCCATCTGCCGCTGGGCGATACGCAGCGTGTGCCCGATGGCCGGCAGCCCCGCCGCCGCGTGCTTCGGCTCCGCGACCTGCGGCGCGTCCTGCACCGGATCACCCTTGGGCGGCTTCGTGGCCATCGCACGCTCCCCTTCGACTGCTCACACCTCGTACGGCGCCGATCCTCCCACGGGGGACTGACGACGGGGGAGGCCGCCGCCTCCGGCGGGGCCCCACTCGCCCCGCCCCGCTCGCGCTGGTCTGCTCGCGCTGGTCTGCGCTCCTCCGGCCTGTTCGCTTCGCGCCGTTCGCGTCGGCCCGTTCGTGCCGGTCTGCTCGCCCTGGCTCGTTCGCTTCGCGCCGCTCATGCCGGCCTGTCCGCCCCGGTCCACTCGCCCCGGTCCACTCGCCCCGGTCCACTCGCGCCGGCCCGCTCGCCCCGCGTCGCTCGCCCTGGCTCGTTCGCTTCGCGTCGCTCGCGTCGGCCCGTTCGCCCCGCGCCGTTCGCCCTGGTCCGTTCGCCTCGCCCCGCTCGCCCTGGCCTGCTTGCGCCGGTCCGTTCGCCCCGGTCTGCTCACGCCGGTCTGCTCACGCCGGTCCGCCTCGCCCCGCGCCGCTCACGCCGGTCCGCCTCGCCCCGCCCCGCTCGCCCCGCGCCGCTCGCGCTGGCTCGTTCGCTTCGTGCCGCTCGTGCCGGTCCGCTCGCCTCGCCCCGCTCGCGCCGGTCCGCTCGCGCCGATCTGCCCACCCCGCCCCGTTCGCGCCGGTCCGCTCGCGCCGCCCTGCTCGTGCCGGTCTGCTCGCCCCACCCCGTTCGCGCCGGTCCGCCCGCCCCGCCCCGCTCGCCCCGCTCGTCCCGGTCGGCGGTCTCCCGGTTTCGCCGCCGGCTCCGCGGGCTGCCCGCCACAGGTGCGCGCGGTCCGGAGTGTCGGTGGGGCGTGGCAGGATCGGTGACGTGGCAGAGACAGCATCGAAGAAGACCGACAAGACACCCGGCGGTACCCGTCCCCGGCTGATGCTCATGGACGGGCACTCGCTGGCCTACCGCGCGTTCTTCGCGCTGCCCGCGGAGAACTTCACCACCGCGACGGGCCAGCCGACGAACGCGATCTACGGTTTCGCGTCGATGCTGGCCAACACCCTGCGTGACGAGGCGCCCACCCACTTCGCCGTGGCCTTCGACGTCTCCCGCAAGACCTGGCGCTCCGAGCGGTTCACCGAGTACAAGGCGAACCGCTCCAAGAGCCCCGACGAGTTCAAGGGCCAGGTCGAGCTGATCGGCGAGCTCCTGGACGCGATGCACGCGCCGCGCTTCGCCGTCGAGGGCTTCGAGGCCGACGACATCATCGCCACCCTCGCCACCCAGGCCGAGGCCGAGGGCTTCGAGGTGCTGATCGTCACCGGCGACCGCGACTCCTTCCAGCTGGTCAGCGAGCACACCACCGTGCTGTACCCGACCAAGGGCGTCTCGGAGCTGACCCGGTTCACCCCGGAGAAGGTTCTCGAGAAGTACGGCCTGACGCCCGCCCAGTACCCCGACTTCGCCGCCCTGCGCGGCGACCCGTCCGACAACCTCCCCGGCATCCCCGGCGTCGGCGAGAAGACCGCCGCGAAGTGGATCAACCAGTTCGGCTCCTTCGCCGAGCTGGTCGAGCGGGTCGAGGAGGTCAAGGGCAAGGCGGGCCAGAACCTCCGCGACCACCTGGAGTCGGTCAAGCTCAACCGCGTCCTCACCGAGCTGGAGCGCCAGGTCGAGCTGCCGAAGTCGGTCACCGACCTGGAGCGCGCGCCGTACGACCGCAAGGGCGTCGCCGTGATCCTGGACACCCTGGAGATCCGCAACCCCTCCCTGCGCGAGCGCCTCTTCGCCGTCGACCCCGGCGCCGAGGAGGCCGAGACCACCCCGGTCGCCGCCGAGGGCGTCGAGATCGACGGCACCGTCCTGCGCACCGGCGAGCTGGCCCCCTGGCTCGCCGGCCACGGCGCACAGCCCCTGGGCGTCGCCACCGTCGACACCTGGGCGCTGGGCACCGGCTCGGTCGCCGAGGTCGCCCTGGCGGCGGCCGGGGGAGCGGCCGCCTGGTTCGACCCCGCCGAGCTGGACGAAGCCGACGAGAACGCGTTCGCGGCCTGGCTGGCGGACGCCGGGCGCCCCAAGGTGTTCCACAACGCCAAGGGCGCCATGCGCGTCTTCGCCGAGCACGGCTGGCGCATCGAGGGCGTGCGCATGGACACCGCGCTCGCCGCCTACCTGGTCAAGCCCGGCCGGCGCTCCTTCGACCTGGACGCGCTGTCCCTGGAGTACCTGCACCGCGAGCTGGCCCCCGCCGCCGCGGCCGACGGCCAGCTCGCCTTCGGCACCGACGAGGCCGCCGAGGCCGAGGCCCTGATGATCCAGGCCCGTGCCGTCCTGGATCTCGGCGAGGCGTTCGAAGGCCGCCTGGCGGAGGTCGGCGCCGCCGACCTGCTGCGCGACATGGAGCTGCCCACCTCCGCCCTGCTCGCCCGCATGGAGCGGCACGGCATCGCGGCGGACCGCGCACACCTCGAAGCGATGGAACAGATGTTCGCGGGGGCGGTGCAGCAGGCCGTGAAGGAGGCGCACGCGGCCGCGGGCCACGAGTTCAACCTGGGCTCGCCCAAGCAGCTCCAGGAGGTCCTCTTCGGCGAGCTGGCCCTGCCCAGGACCAAGAAGACCAAGACCGGCTACACCACGGACGCCGACGCCCTGGCCTGGCTCGCCACGCAGACGGACAACGAGCTGCCGGTGATCATGCTCCGCCACCGCGAGCAGGCCAAGCTCCGCGTCACCGTCGAGGGCCTGATCAAGACCATCGCGGCAGACGGCCGTATCCACACCACCTTCAACCAGACGGTGGCCGCGACCGGCCGGCTGTCCTCCACGGACCCGAACCTCCAGAACATCCCGGTCCGCACCGACGAGGGCCGGGCGATCCGCCGCGGCTTCGTGGTCGGCGAGGGCTTCGAGTCCCTGATGACCGCCGACTACAGCCAGATCGAGCTGCGCGTGATGGCCCACCTCTCCGAGGACGAGGGCCTGATCAGGGCGTTCACCTCCGGCGAGGACCTCCACACCACGGCCGCCTCC
Source organism: Streptomyces sp. NPDC048106 (assembly GCF_040706415.1). Lineage (NCBI taxonomy): Bacteria > Bacillati > Actinomycetota > Actinomycetes > Kitasatosporales > Streptomycetaceae > Streptomyces > Streptomyces sp. NPDC048106. The sequence goes on from NZ_JBEZND010000004.1 coordinate 210,912, forward strand.
CAGGTCTTCGGCGTCGCGCCCACCGCGGTCGACGCGGAGATGCGCCGCAAGATCAAGGCGATGTCGTACGGCCTGGCCTACGGCCTGTCCGCCTTCGGCCTCTCCCAGCAGCTGAACATCGAGGCGGCGGAGGCCCGCGCCCTGATGGACGCGTACTTCGAGCGCTTCGGCGGCGTCCGCGACTATCTGCGCCGCGCGGTGGACGAGGCCCGCGCCACGGGCTACACGGCGACCCTCTTCGGGCGCCGCCGCTATCTGCCCGACCTCAACAGCGACAACCGCCAGCGCCGCGAGGCCGCCGAGCGGATGGCCCTGAACGCGCCCATCCAGGGCACCGCCGCGGACATCGTCAAGATCGCCATGCTCAAGGTGGACGACGCGCTGCGGGCGGCGGACCTCTCGTCGCGGATGCTGCTCCAGGTCCACGACGAAATCGTCCTGGAGATCGCTCCGGGGGAGGCCGCCCGCGTCGAGGAACTCGTCCGCCACGAGATGGCCCACGCCGTGACCCTCCTGGCTCCCCTGGACGTCTCGGTCGGCGTGGGCCCCGACTGGGAGTCGGCGGCGCACTGACCCGCGACGCGCCCGCGCGGCAGGGGTGCCGTGCCCCCACGGAGTACGGCACCCCTGCCGCCCGGCGCAACCCGGAATCCCCCGAATCCCACCCGCACCACAAAGACGGCCCAACCCCCCACCGGACCGTCACTCACGTGGCCCCCGCCAAAACGCCCCCCGCCCCCCGCAGCCGCAAAACTGCGGGCATGGGTATACGCATGCTTCACCGCCGGACGCCCGAGGCAGTCACCCGGGTCTGGGCGGACACCGCCTCGGCGCAGGCACTGCCCGCCTCGCCGGTACCGGCCCTCGCGGCCGACGCAAGCACCGCCCGCATCCCCGCCGATCCGGCCACGACAGTCCGCAGGGCCGCCCGGAACCTCCGCCGCCGGCTCACCGACCGCGCCGCCCTGACCGGCACCGCCGTCCGGGCCGGCCGCGCCCCCGACTGGCACCAGTGGTCCGATCTGGCCCGCGGCTATCTCGCGCTCGCGCTCACCCTGGTCCCCAGATCCCGCCCCCGCCCCACCCTCACCGTCTTCGTCGCCTCCCCCACCGAACACCCGGCCCGCCGCGGACCCCGCGACCCGGGACCGAGCACCGCCCGCTGACTTCCGCGGGCCCGCCCGCCTCCCCTCCCCAACTCAAGAGCGGGCCGCCGCCACCGCCCTGGCGGATCGTCGGGCGCGCCACCCCAACGACTGGTGGCCAACCGGTGAAAATCGGGCACGAACGGGTGCCCCCTCAAAGCAAGTTGTCGTAGGGTCGCCTGCGGCGCCGTGCCGGACGCACGGGCCGGACAACGCAGCGCACACGTGAGAGGGCGGCACAGGGCAACCGGAACACCGGGTCGTTCGTCACACCAGGGCGAGACACACACAGGCGGAAACGGACGCACGACGTCCATGGGAGGGGTTCACTCTATGGCGGCGCATTTCGGCAGGCGGCTGCGCAAGGGGGCGGCGACCACCGCCGTGGCCGCGGCAGCGGTCGCGGCGCTCTCCGCGTCCCAGGCACCGGGAGCGACCGGCGAGGACCACGGCAGACAGACGACGGCCGGCGCCTCCGCCCCCGTACCGGACGGCGGCGACGCCACGGGCAACTCGCCCTACTACACGGACCTGCCGCCCCTCAACAGCCCCAGCCCGAGCCCCTCGCCGGGCGCAGGCACCCCCGTCGCCCAGGGCGCCGCCGCGGCCGGCATACCGGCCACGGTCCTCGACGCGTACATGAAGGCCGAGGCGGAACTGCGGGCCACCAAGCCCGGCTGCAACCTGCCCTGGCAACTCCTCGCCGCCATCGGCAAGGTGGAGTCGGGCCAGGCCCGCGGCGGCCAGGTCAGCGCCGACGGCACCACACTGCACCGCATCCTCGGCCCCGAACTCGACGGCAACGGCTTCGCGCTCATCCAGGACACCGACCACGGCGCGTACGACGGCAACAGCCGCTACGACCAGGCCGTCGGGCCCATGCAGTTCATCCCGTCCACCTGGGCGTGGGCCGGCCGCGACGGCAACGGCGACGGCCGCAAGGACCCCAACAACATCTACGACGCCGCCCTCGCCGCCGGCCACTACCTGTGCCGCGGCGACCGGGACCTGTCGCGCGAGGCCGACCTGCACACCGCGATCCTCGGCTACAACGATTCGCAGGACTACCTGAACACCGTCCTGTCCTGGCTGGAGTACTACCGCAAGGGCAGTTACCCCGTGCCCGACGGCAGCGGCGGCCTCCCCGGCCACCGCAGCGACGACGACACCCCCGGCGGGACCCCCGCGAGCCCCACCACGCCCGCCAACCCGCACAAGGGCACGGGGGGTTCGAAGGACCAGGGCGACCAGGCGGGCACCTCGCCCGCGAACCCCGGCGGGAGCCAGGCCGGCGGCAGCCCCGCCTCGCAGCCGCCGGGCACGCCCGGACCTTCGACCACGCCGCCCACCCCCACCGACACGGTGGACCACCTGGAGGCCGCGGGCACGACCAAGCTCACCGCCATGGCCGGGCACGCCTTCACGGGGGCGGTCGGCACCCGTGCCGAGACCAAGGCGGGCGCGGCGGTGGGCAAGGTCAGGATCCGGTTCACCATCTCCGGCGACACCGACGCCACCTTCACCGGCGGCGAGGACGTGGCCACGGTCACCACCGACGCCCTGGGCGTCGCGAAGGCCCCCGCGCTCCAGGCGGGCGAGAAGACCGGCGACTTCACGGTGACGGCCACCGTCGTGGGCCGCTCGGTCAAGGGCGTGGACTACCAGGCGACCGTCACCGAGCGCACCGCCGACTCCCTGACCGCCACCACCAACGGCGACACCCCGCTGACGTGCGCCCCGGGCGGCGAGTTCGCCGACCAGGTCCAGGTCAAGGCGACGTACAAGGGCGCCGTCGCGGACCAGGTCGCGGCCACCGCCACCCTGGTCACATCCGCCACCGACGCCACCGAGAACGACAAGGGCCCCTACTTCGAGGACGCGGACGGCAAGCCCGTACGCACCCTCACCGGTCTGAAGACCGACAGCAAGGGCCTGTTGACGCTGCCGAAGCTGTACGCCGACGACACCACCGGCACGTTCCTGCTGCGTGTCACCACCCCCGGCGGCGGCACCCTCACCGTCCAGCTGACCGTGGCCGCCGACGGCACCGCCACGGCGAGCCCCGCCCCGTCCCCGAGCGCGTCGGCCTCTTCCTGACCCGACGGAACCTTCACGGCGCCCTTCCCGCTTCCGGCGGGGAGGGCGCCGTCGCTCGTGGGCGCACCCCCGTCCCCGCCGGCACCGCGGCCGGTCAGCGCCCGAGCCGCGCCTTGGTGTGCCGGGTCGGCTCGGCGGCCGCCGGATCCTCCGGCCAGGGGTGCTTCGGATAACGGCCACGCAGCTCGGCCCGCACGGCCTTGTAGCCGTCCCGCCAGAACGACGCCAGGTCGGCCGTGACGGCGGCGGGCCGCCCGGCGGGGGAGAGCAGGTGCACGAGCAGGGGCACGCCCGCCACGGACGGCGTCTCCCGCAGCCCGAACATCTCCTGGAGCTTGACCGCGAGCACCGGCCGCTCGGGATCCCGGTAATCCACCCGGATCCTGGACCCGCTCGGCACGGCGATCCGCTCGGGCGCCAGCTCGTCCAGCCGTACGGCCTCCCCGCCCGCCCACGGCAGCAGCCGCGTCAGCGCCTGCCCCGCGTCGATCCGCGCGAGGTCGGCCCGCCGCCGGGCCCGGCTCAGCTCCGGCTCCAGCCACCGCTCCGCGCGGGCGTGCAGCGCCTCGTCCGACACGTCCGGCCACGGCTCCCCGAGCCGGGCACGCAGAAACGCCAGCCGCTGCCGCAGCACCTGCGCGTCCGGCGTCCACCGGAGCAGCGCGGGCCCCTCCCGCCGCAGCCCTTCGAGCAGCGCCGCCCGCACCAGCTCCGGCGCGGCGTCCCGCAACGGCCGCACGGCCAGCTCGACGGCCCCGAGCCGCTCGACCCGCCGCGCCACGACCTCCCCGCCGGCCCAGCCCACCTCGTCCCCCTCGACGAGCATCGCCCCGGCGGCCTCCCGGGCCACCTCCTCCCGCACGGCGGCCCCGAGCCGCACCCGGCCCCGCCCCTCCGCGCCGGCCACCCCACCGACCGCCACCACCACCCACGGCACTCCCCGCAGCCCCGACCCCTCGCCCAGCTCGACCCGGCTCCCGGACACCATGAGATACGACCCCCCGTCCCATCGGGCCACCCGCTCCGGGAACGCGAGCGCGGCGACGAGCCCGGCGATCGACTCCTCCCCGGCCTCCGCCTCCGCCGCGACGCCCCCGGCGGACGGGCGGGAGAACTCCGCCGAGAGGCCTCGCAGCCGCCGCACCTCCCTGGCCCACCGCCCCGCGTACCCGTCACCCCCGCGCCGGGCCCGCCGCAACGCGCCGGCGAGATCATCGCCGTACTCCCGCGGCACCTCCTCCGAGAGCAGCGCGACCACCTCGGCCCCCGCCCCGGACGTGTCGAGCAGCGCCCGTCCCAGCCGCGGGTGCAGCCCGAGACGGGAGAGCCGGACCCCGCGCCGCGTCGCCTGCCCCGAGGCGTCCACCGCCCCCACCGCCACCAGCGCCGAGCGCGCCGCCGCCATCGCCCCGCCCGGCGGCGGATCCAGCAGCGCCAGACCCGAGGCGTCGGGATCGCCCCAGCAGGCGGCCTGGAGGGCGAACGACGTCAGGTCGGCCACCTTGATCTCCGGCGCCGGAAACGCCGGCAGCCGGCCGTCCTCGGCCTCGGCCCAGCACCGGTACACCACGCCCGGCGCCTCCCGCCCGGCCCGCCCCGCCCGCTGCCGCCCCGCCGCCCGCGACGCCCGCACCGTCGTCAGCCCGCTGAGCCCGCGCGCATGGTCCACCCGGGGCTCCCGGGCGAGCCCCGAGTCCACCACCACCCGCACCCCGGGCACCGTCAGCGAGGATTCCGCGACCGCCGTCGCCAGCACCACCCGGCGCCGCTCCCCGGGCGCCAGCACCGCGTCCTGGACGGCCGCCGGCGCCCGCCCGTGCACCTGGAGCACATCGACCCCGCCCAGCTCCCCCAGCAGCCCGGCCACCCGCGCGATCTCGCCGACCCCGGGCAGGAAACACAGCACGTCACCGTCCCGCTCGGCCAGCGCCCGCCGCACCACCGACGCCACATGCGCCAGCAGCGCGGGATCCACCCGCATCCCGTGCGGCAGCCGCACCGGGCGCACGGGCGGCGCCCACACCACGTCCACGGGGTGCGCGGTCCCCGCCGCCTCGACCACCGGCGCCCCGCCCAGCAGCCGCGCCCACCCCTCGGCGTCCGTGGTCGCCGACGCGGCCACCAGCCGCAGCTCCGGGCGCAGCGTCTGCCGCACGTCCCACAGGAAGGCCGCCGCCGTGTCGGCGTCCAGGTGCCGCTCATGGCACTCGTCGAGCACGACGACGTCGACCCCCGCCAGCTCCTGATCACGCTGGAGCCGCTGCAGCAGCACCCCCGTGGTCACGACCTCCACCCGCGTGCGCGGCCCCACGGCCCGCTCGCCGCGCACCGTGAAGCCCACGCTCTCGCCGGGCCGCTCACCCAGCAGCCACGCCATCCGCCGCGCCGCCGCGCGTGCCGCGATCCGCCGCGGCTCGGCCACCACGACCCGCCGGGCGGTCCCGTCCCCGACCAGCCCCGCCAGCACCAGCGGCACCAGCGTCGTCTTGCCGGTGCCCGGCGGGGCCACCAGGACGGCGGTGCCGTCGGCCGCGAGGGCGTCGGTCAGGGCGGACAGGGCGGAGCGTACGGGCAGCGCGTCCAGGGCGTCGTAACGGATCACGCCCTCAAGTGTCGTACGACGGCCGCACCGGCCCCGCGCCCCCGGCCTGGACCGGGAGGTTTCAGTCCCGCTCGCACACGAAGACGGCCGTCCCCGGGATCAGGCCGCCCCGCAGCGGGGACCAGCCGCCCCACTCGGAGGTGTTCCAGGCCGGCCACTCCGGCTCCACCAGGTCCACCAGGCGGAAACCGGCGGCCACGATGTCGCGGACCCGGTCGCCGAGCGTCCTGTGGTGCTCCACGTAGACGGCCCGGCCCCGCTCGTCCTGCTCCACGTAGGGCGTGCGGTCGAAGTAGGAGGAGGACACCGACAACCCCTCGGGACCCGGCTCGTCCGGGAACGCCCAGCGGATCGGATGGGTCACCGAGAAGACGAACCGGCCGCCCGGACGCAGCACCCGCCGCACCTCGCGCAGCACCAGACGCGGATCCGCGACGAACGGCAGCGCGCCGTACGCCGAGCACGCCAGGTCGAAGGAGCCGTCCGCGAACGGCAGCGCGCCCGCGTCCGCGCACACCAGCGGAAACGATCCTCCGATGCGCAGCGCGTGCTGGAGCTGGCGGTGCGAGAGGTCCAGCGCCACCGGGTGGGCGCCCTGGGCGGCCAGCCAGCGCGCGCACTGCGCGGCGCCCGCGCCGATCTCCAGGACCTCCTTGCCCTTCAGTTCCTCCGGCGGGCCGAGCAGCTCGGCCTCCACCTCGTCCAGCCCCTCCGGGCCCCACACGAAGCGGTCGTCGCCGAGGAAGGTCCCGTGCTCGACCTGGTACTCGTCCGCGTTGCGGTCCCACCAGCCCCGGCTGGCCCGGCGGCTCTCCGTGACGTCCGCGTCACGGCGGGTGGCTTCGGGCTCGAACCCCTCGGGCTCGGGCCGTTCGGACTCTTGGATGATCGGCTCCCTCGTCGTAATGTGCCGTCCGACCCACCGGACGGCGGTATGCCGGACAAAGGGGTCACACGGCCCTGCCGTGCGGCCCTGTGGGACATTTTCTGCCGGGTATGCGGCGTTCCGTCCCGGGTGTCCGCCTTCGCGCATTGACCCTTTCCGGCTGCCCCCGTATGCTACAAGTTGCGCTGCGGGCCTGCGCTCCTCAGACGTAGCAGGCTGCGCTCGCATCTGTATGTATGTCCCCTCGGTTGTCGAGGCGTCACCGGGCACCCGGTGTCCTGAAAAGGTGGCGCTTCCTTGGCTGTCCGGCTTCTGCAGAGCGAAACGGGCTCCCGGCGTAAGCAGTGCCTACGACTTCAATGTCCGTACCGGAGCCCTTTCCCACATGACGAGCAGCACCGAGACCACCGCCACCACCCCGCAGGTAGCGGTCAACGACATCGGTAACGAGGAAGCCTTCCTCGCCGCGATCGACGAGACGATCAAGTACTTCAACGACGGCGACATCGTCGACGGCGTCATCGTGAAGGTCGACCGGGACGAGGTCCTGCTCGACATCGGTTACAAGACCGAAGGTGTCATCCCGAGCCGCGAGCTCTCGATCAAGCACGACGTCGACCCGAACGAGGTCGTGGCCGTCGGCGACGAGATCGAGGCCCTGGTCCTCCAGAAGGAGGACAAGGAAGGCCGCCTGATCCTCTCGAAGAAGCGCGCCCAGTACGAGCGTGCCTGGGGCACCATCGAGAAGATCAAGGAAGAGGACGGCATCGTCACCGGTACCGTCATCGAGGTCGTCAAGGGTGGTCTCATCCTCGACATCGGCCTCCGTGGCTTCCTGCCGGCCTCCCTGGTCGAGATGCGCCGCGTCCGCGACCTCCAGCCGTACGTCGGCAAGGAGCTCGAGGCCAAGATCATCGAGCTGGACAAGAACCGCAACAACGTGGTCCTGTCCCGCCGTGCCTGGCTGGAGCAGACCCAGTCCGAGGTCCGCCAGACGTTCCTCACGACCCTCCAGAAGGGTCAGGTCCGCTCCGGTGTGGTCTCCTCGATCGTCAACTTCGGTGCCTTCGTGGACCTGGGTGGCGTCGACGGTCTGGTCCACGTCTCCGAGCTGTCCTGGAAGCACATCGACCACCCGTCCGAGGTTGTCGAGGTCGGCCAGGAAGTCACCGTCGAGGTCCTCGACGTCGACATGGACCGCGAGCGCGTCTCCCTGTCGCTGAAGGCGACCCAGGAAGACCCGTGGCAGCAGTTCGCCCGCACCCACCAGATCGGCCAGGTCGTGCCCGGCAAGGTCACGAAGCTGGTTCCGTTCGGTGCGTTCGTCCGCGTGGACGAGGGCATCGAGGGTCTGGTCCACATCTCCGAGCTGGCCGAGCGCCACGTGGAGATCCCGGAGCAGGTCGTCCAGGTCAACGACGAGATCTTCGTCAAGGTCATCGACATCGACCTGGAGCGTCGTCGCATCAGCCTCTCGCTGAAGCAGGCCAACGAGTCCTTCGGCGCCGACCCGTCGGCCGTCGAGTTCGACCCGACCCTGTACGGCATGGCCGCGTCCTACGACGACCAGGGCAACTACATCTACCCCGAGGGCTTCGACCCCGAGACCAACGACTGGCTCGAGGGCTACGAGAAGCAGCGCGAGGAGTGGGAGCGCCAGTACGCCGAGGCGCAGTCCCGCTTCGAGCAGCACCAGCAGCAGGTCATCAAGTCCCGCGAGGCGGACGCCGCTGCCGAGGCCGAGGGCGGCGAGGCCGCGGCTCCGGTCGCGACCGGCGGTTCGTACTCCTCCGAGGGCGCGGACAACTCCGGCGCCCTGGCGTCGGACGAGGCGCTGGCCGCGCTGCGCGAGAAGCTCGCCGGTGGTCAGAGCTGAACCGCAGGCTGCTGAGGCTTAGCAGTTAGCTGCTGAGGGGCCGCACCTTTCGAGGTGCGGCCCCTCAGGGTTTTCTCCGGGTGGCGCGAGTGCCGCCCCGCGGCGCCTGTCCCGGGTCGTCCCTAGTCGGTCACCTGGATGTTGGTCAGGCCCTTGCCACCCGTCACCGTGTTGTCGCCGTAGACCGTCGTCGCGCAGCCGGTGCCGTAGTTGGTGACGTCGACGGCAAGCTGGGTCGGGCCCGTCGCACCGGTCAGCGTCGAACTGTTGTTCCTGAAGACGGTGCCGCAGCCCCAGCCGGGCTGCTGGGTGTGCGTCTGGTAGCCGTCGTTGCTGGTGTGGATGCCGGTGTTGTCCTGGACCAGGACGTCGTTGCCCTTCACGTCGACCCAGGAGTCGTCGTAGTTGGCGCCGGTCAGCCCGCTGCCGTCGAAGGTGTTGCCGACGATCCGGGTACCGGTCGTGCCCTCCTTGACGTCGACGTTCTCGCCGCCCACGGCCGGGCCGATGGTGTTGCCGAGGATCTGGACGCGGTCGCTGTTGTCGGACAGGGTGTTCGCGGTGCCGACGTACACGCCCTCGCCCATGCCGTCGCCGTCCCTCCCGGTGTCGTAGATCCTCGAGTTCCTGATCACGCCGTCCGCGCTGGAGTTCCGGAAGTGCACGCCCTCCATGGCCAGACCGTGCACCGTGACGCCGTCCACGAGCACGCCCTGCGCCGCGTCGATCATGATGCCCTTCTGGCCACCGGTCACGGTCAGCCCGCTGACCGTCCAGTAGGAGGCGCCGTTCAGATGGAGCCCGTAGCCGCCGCTCGCGCTGAGGACGGCCTGGGCGGAGCCGGTGAGGGTGATGCGGGCGGACGCCGTGGCCGGCGTGGTCGCGTTGAAGTTCCCCTGGTAGGTGCCGTCCGCGAGATGGATGGTGGCGCCGGGCTGCGCGTTCGCCAGCGCGGTCTTCAGCTGGGCCGCGGTCGTCACCTCGACGGTCGAGGCGGCCACGGCCGGGCCCGGGGCGGCGAGCAGCGGACCACCGGTGGCGGCGGCCGCGACGAGCAGGGAGGTGAGCGGCATGGGTATGCGCACGGGGGATGCCTTCCTGTCCCAGGGACGAACCGGTACACGAATCGGGGCCGGCATGGTGAACAGCGCACCGTGAAGGTATGAACCAGGTGACGGAGCGTCAAGACGGCCTGCGCGAGATCGCTGATCAGCGGCGTGTCGCGGGAATTCCCCCGCTCCGGGGCGCGTTGTGGAGATGAACAGGAGGAGGAGCGGTCACAGTGCTTGATCCGCAGGGTTTGTACGCATGGGAGCCGAAGGGCCTCGCCGTGGTCGACATGGCACTCGCCCAGGAATCGGCCGGCCTTGTCATGCTCTACCACTTCGACGGATACATCGACGCGGGCGAGACCGGTGACCTCATCGTCAACCGGCTGCTCGACTCACTGCCCCACCAGGTCGTCGCCCGGTTCGACCACGACCGGCTCGTGGACTACCGGGCCCGCCGGCCTCTGCTCACCTTCAAGCGCGACCGCTGGACCGACTACGAGACCCCGGCCATCGAGGTCCACCTCGTCCAGGACACCACCGGCGCCCCCTTCCTGCTGCTGTCGGGGCCCGAGCCGGACGTGGAGTGGGAGCGCTTCTCGACGGCCGTACGGCAGATCGCCGACCGGCTCGGCGTCCGCCTGTCCGTGAACTTCAGCGGCCTGCCCATGGGCGTCCCGCACACCCGCCCCGTGGGCCTCACCCCGCACGGCAACCGCACCGACCTGATCCCCGGCCGCACCAGCCCCTTCGAGGAGGCCCAGGTGCCCGGCAGCGTGGAGCAACTGGTGGAGTACCGCCTCATGCAGGCGGGCCACGACGTCCTGGGCGTCGCCGCGCACGTCCCGCACTACATCGCCCGCTCCCCCTACCCGGACGCCGCCCTGACCGTCCTGGAGGCCATCACCGCCGCCACCGGCCTCGTCCTGCCCGGCATCGCGCACTCCCTGCGCACGGACGCGCGGCGCACCCAGACCGAGATCGACCGGCAGGTCCAGGAGGGCGACGAGGAGCTGACCTCCCTGGTCCAGGGCCTTGAGCACCAGTACGACGCGGCGGCCGGCGCCGAGACCCGGGGCAACATGCTCGCCGAGCCGGTCGAGATCCCGTCCGCCGACGAGATCGGGCGCGAGTTCGAGCGGTTCCTGGCGGAACGCGAGGGAGAGGCCTGACCGGCCAGAGCCAGAGCCAGAGCCAGAGCCAGGGCCCGGGTCCTGCCGTCGCCGGGGACAGGGCCTAAGCTTCCGCTCATGCTGAAAGTTGGCCTGACCGGCGGGATCGGCGCCGGCAAGAGCGAGGTGTCGCGGCTGCTCGTGGAGCATGGAGCCGTGCTGATCGACGCGGACCGCATCGCGCGCGAGGTCGTCGCGCCCGGCACGCCCGGCCTCGCCGCCGTGGCCGAGGCCTTCGGCGCGGACATCCTCACCGAGGACGGCAGCCTGGACCGGCCCCGGCTCGGCTCGATCGTCTTCGCCGACCCGGACAGGCTCGCGGTCCTCAACTCGATCGTGCATCCCCTGGTCGGCGCCCGCTCCCGCGAGCTGGAGGAGGCCGCGGCCCCCGACGACGTGGTGATCCACGACGTGCCCCTGCTCACCGAGAACGGCCTGGCGCCGGTCTACGACCTCGTGATCGTCGTGGACGCGAGCCCCGAGACCCAGCTCGACCGGCTGACCCGGCTGCGCGGCATGACCGAGGAGGACGCCCGCGCCCGGATGGCCGCGCAGGCCACCCGCGAGCAGCGGCACGCGATCGCGGACATCGTGATCGACAACGACGTGCCCCTGGACGCGCTGCGCAAGCGGGTCGACGAGGTCTGGGACGCTCTGGTGCGCCGGACCCACGGCACCTCCGCGGCGGACCGGCCCGCGGAATAGCGGCCCGCGCCGGGGCGTTGAATCCCGGGAACGAGGGAAGGACTCTGCCGTGCCCGAGACCAGCGGTTCCCCCGGACCCAGTCCGGAGACGCATGTCATCGACTTCCGCGCCGCCGAGCAGCTGCTCCACGCGCGGGATCCCAGGGGCGCGGTGAAGCTGCTCGACGGAGTCATCGCCGCGCACCCCGAGAACACCGCGGCCCGGCTGCTGCGCGCGCGTGCCTTCTTCGCCGCCGCGCAACTGCGCCCCGCCGAGCTGGAGTTCACCATCGTTCTGGAACGGGAACCGGACAACGCGTTCGCGCACTTCGCGCTGGCCCGCACGTACGAACGCCAGGGCCGCGCCGACCAGGCCAAGCGGCACTTCCGGCTGGCCGCGGCGCTGGATCCCAACCCCGAGTACCTGAAGGCCGCGCGGTTCGACGGCTGACGCCCCTCAGGGGTGCCGGTGGCGTGGCGGCCGAGGCCAGGAGGGCCCGCGCCGCGGCAGCCGCGGGTAACCACCGGGCCTCTCGTCGTCCGGTGGCCGGTACGGCGGCACGTCGCGGCCCGGCTGGTAGTGCGGGCCCTGCCGGATGTGCCGGACGATCACGGCCATGTCGGCGGTGACGATCAGCAACAGCACCCCGCAGGCGGCCGCCCAGCCGGGGCGCCCGACGAGCGCGAACGCCGCCGTGCCGAAAACCGTCCAGACCAGCCCCCACACGCTCAACCACAACCGCGCCCGCAGAGCACTGCGCGCGGTCGCCGGTTCACTGCCTGTACGCATCGGATCACCACTCCTTCCTGCAACGTACTCTCCGGGACGGCGACGCGCAGCCACGGCGAGCGCCGGGCGTGAGGACGGGTGCCAGCCGGGCGTGAGGCGGGCGTGAGGCGGGCCTGAGGCGGGCCTGAGGCGGGCGTGAGGCGGAGGGGGAGCCCGGGCGTGGGCCGGTGGGGGAGCGCCGTGCTGGGTTCCCCTCCGGCGGCGAATCGCTCGAACGGGTGAACTGCGATCGAACGGGAACGGGAGGGCGAGGGCGAGCCGTTCTCCGGGCATGACGATCGAGATGCGTGAGGGATACGAGGGCACGGGCACCGGCGCGATCACCCCGGACGGCTGCGCGGTGGAGGTCTACACGCGCCTGCCGGCCGGGCCGGAGCCGGACATCATCGCCGCGGCGGTACCGGCCGGGGCGCACATCCTGGAACTGGGCAGCGGCGTGGGCCGGATGACCCACCCCCTGCTCGAGCGCGGCTTCACGGTCACCGCGGTGGACGAGTCCGCCGACATGCTGGCCCGGATCCACGGGGCCCGCACCATATGCGCCCCGATCGAGGAACTGGACCTGGGCGACGAGAAGTTCGACGTGGTGCTGCTCGCCTCGTTCCTCGTCCACGCCGGCGACGAGGAGGTGCGCCGGGGTCTGCTGCGCACCTGCGCCCGCCATGTGGCCGAGGGCGGCCGTGTGCTGATCCAGCGGGAGGGCGCGGACTACCACACCAGTGTGCCGAGAGAACGGGTCGACCCGGCCGGCTTCACCGTCCGCATCGCCTCGGTGACCCCGGTCGGAGACGGAGTGGACTCCGTCCACGTCGAGTACGTCTTCCCGGACGGCACCTGGACCCAGACCTTCCTCGCCCGGCCCCTGACGAAGGAACAGTTCGAATCGGCGCTGGCCGAGGCGGGACTGGAGGTGGACGCGTACCTGACCCCGGACGAGACGTGGGTACGGGCCGTGCGGACGCGGTAGGCGTCACGCGGACGCCGTGCACGGGGCCGGTCAGCCTCGCGTCACCGTCACCGTTACCGTCACCGTCCCCGAGGCCGGCCCTCCGGCCCGCTCAGGCCGCCGCCGAACCCCGGCGGCGTGACGCCGCGGAGCCGCTCCAGCTCCCGGCGGTCGCGCTTGGTGGGGCGGCCGGTGCCCCGGTCGCGGAGGCCGACGGGGGCGATGGCCTCGCGGGGCGGGGGCGGCGGGGAGTTGTCGATGTAGCACTGCACGGCCACGGGCGCACCGACCCGCTTGCGGATGAGGCGCTTGACGATCACCACCCGCTCCCGGCCCTCGTTCCGCAGGCGTACCTCGTCGCCCACCCGCACCGAGTACGCCGGCTTCACCCGCTCACCGTTCACATGCACATGCCCACCCCGGCAGGCGGCGGCACCCTGGGAACGCGTCTTGATCAGCCGTACGGCCCAGATCCAGCTGTCGATCCGGACCGTCTCACCGCTGCCCGGCCCCGCGGCCGCGGCGGCGGCCACCGCGGCGGCGACCTCGGGATCCACCGGCCCGCCGGCCGCGGAACCGGCGCCCTCGGAGCCCTCGGCGGGACCCGTCCCGGCCGGCCCGCCGGTGCCACGGTTCACGTTCTCGTCCGCATCCTCGGAAGCCATGTCCCGACCCTAACTCCCCGGGCCGGGCGACCAGGACACGTTTTCCGCGGGCCCACGGGGAAGGGGGCGCCGCTCCCGGGACGGATCACGGAGAGGCCGGTCACGGGCATGGGCGGCGGCGCCCTGGGCATACGGTGGCCCTATGGAGGAGAGCAGCCCCCTTGCGCGGCTGGACCGGCGGGTCACGGGCTGCCGGGCCTGCCCCCGGCTGGTGGAGTGGCGCGAGGAGGTGGCGCGGGCCAAACGGGCCGCGTTCGCGGACTGGACGTACTGGGGCCGTCCGGTACCCGGCTTCGGACCCGCCGACGCCCGGCTGCTGATCATCGGCCTGGCTCCGGCCGCGCACGGCGGCAACCGCACCGGACGCATGTTCACCGGCGACCGCTCCGGCGACGTGCTGTACCAGGCGCTGTACGACATCGGGCTCGCCAGCCGGCCCGCCTCGGTCGGCATCGACGACGGCCTGGAGCTGTACGGGGTCCGGGTCACCGCCCCCGTGCACTGCGCGCCGCCCGCCAACAAGCCGACCCCCGGCGAGCGCGACACCTGCCGCCCCTGGCTGGTCCAGGAGCTGCGGCTGCTGCGCCCGACGCTGCGCGCCGTGGTGATCCTCGGCGCCTTCGGCTGGCAGGCGGCACTGCCCGCGTTCACCGAGGCCGGCTGGACCGTGCCCCGCCCCCGTCCGGCCTTCGCGCACGGCACCCGCGTCGCCCTCGACGGCCTGGACCTCTTCGGCTGCTTCCACGTCAGCCAGCGCAACACCTTCACCGGCCGGCTCACCCCGGAGATGCTGCGGGAGGTACTGAGCACGGCGGCACGAACGGCCGGGCTACCGGTGCCCTGACCCGCCGCCTCGCCCGTCTCCCGTCGCCCCTTGCCCCTGGCGCCCCGGTGCGCCGAAGCGCGAGGGGCTCACGGCCGCCAGACGTACCGCACATCCGGCTCCCGCTCCTCGTTGCCACTGCCGTCCGTGGACTCGGCGACGGTGAAACCATGGCGTTCGTAGAAGCGGTGCGCGGGCCGGTTGACCTGGAAGGTCCACAGAGCCAGCCCCTCGGGACTGCGTTCCTTGGCCAGCGCGACGAACCGGTCCCCGAGCCCCCGCCCCCGCCACCGCGGCTCCAGATAAAGCTGGGACAGCAGCGGCCCGGAGAGCACCATCACCCCGACGATCCGCCCCCCGGCCGCCTCCGCCACCCAGGTCTCCCGCGACGGCACGACGACGTCCCGGAAGTAGTCGCGGACCTCGTCGTCGGTGCGCGGGCGGACGACCGAGGGCAGCGCGGCGGTGAAGGAGCGCAGCCAGACATCGGCGGCGGCCCGCGCGTCGTCGGCCCGCGCCCGCCGGAGGACGACGCCGGTCACCGCCGTACCCCTTCGGTTCCCCCGATCCCTTCGTGCTCCCCTGCGCGCTCGCCTTCGCGCTCCGGGCCGTCCGGCACCACCGCCGTCGCCGTGATCTCCACCAGCTGCCCGGTGTACCCGAGGCAGGCGACCCCGAGCAGGGTGGAGGAGTGCGGTCCCCGGCTCAGCCCCGAGTCCTCCACGACCTCCCACACCGCGGACAGCGCCGAGGGCTCGCCGCTCACGACGTACACCTCCGTGGTGAGCACATGCGCCAGGTCGGAGCCCACGGCACGCAGCTGCTCCCGCAGATTGGCGATCACCTGCTCGGCCTGGCGGACCGGATCGCCCGGACCGACGATCTCACCGTGCTCGTCGAGCGGTACGGCCCCGGCGAGGAACGCGAGCTTGGTGCCCGCCTGGACGACGGAGGCGTGGGAGTAGGTGGGCGGCGGGAAGAGGGTGGGAACGGTGACACGCTGGATCACGGGACTGCTCCTCGACGGTCAGTGGACAACCTCCCGATCATCGGCCCCGCCGCCCGCCCACGCACCCCAATTTCCGGGCGTGGCAAGGAGCATGGGGGAAATCCGGGAGCGTACCGGACGGGCATGACGCAGGCTGGTCCCATGCCTCGTCACCCCGGCCCCGGCTTCCTCCCGGACCCCGACCCCGACTCCGACCCCGACTCCGACCCCGACTTCGGCTTCCTCTCCGCCACCGCCGACCGGCTGGCCGCGCTCCCCACCGTCCGCGCGGTGGCCCTCGGCGGCTCCCGGGCCCAGGGCACCCAACGCCCGGACAGCGACTGGGACCTGGCCGTCTACTACCGCGGCCCCTTCGACCCGGCCGACCTGCGCGCCCTCGGCTGGCCCGGCGAGGTCTCCGAAGTCGGCGGCTGGGGCGGCGGCGTCTTCAACGGCGGCGCCTGGCTGACCATCGACGGACGCCGCGTCGATGTGCACTACCGCGATCTGGACGTCGTGGAACACGAGCTGGCCGAGACGGAACAGGGACGGTTCAGGGTGGAGCCGCTGCTGTTCCATCTCGCCGGCATCCCCACCTACCTGATCGTCGCCGAACTCGCCCTCAACCAGGTGCTCCGCGGCGAAACGCCCCGCCCCGCCGGCTACCCCGAGCGGCTGCGCCGTACCGCCGCCGCACGCTGGGGCGGCAGCGCCCGCGCCACCCTCGGCTACGCCCGGACCAACCACGTGCCCCAGGGTCGCCTCACCGAGACCGCCGGGGCCCTCGCCACCGCCGCGGCCCAGGCGGCCCACGCGGTGCTCGCGGCCCGCGGCGAATGGGTCACCAACGAGAAGCGGCTGCTGGAGCGGGCCGGGCTGCGGGAGTTCGACGAGGTGACGGGCCGGCTGCGGGCCACGCCCGACGCCCTGGTCGCGGCCGTCACGAGGGCCGAGGAGATCGTCACCCGGGCACTGCCCCCCTCTTCGTGAAGCAGGCCGTCGCAAACCGTCCGGTGGAAAGTCCCCGCATCGGCGATGAGTTCCGCCTCCCGCACCGGTCTCCACCCCGGACCGACCGTCGGACAGGAGGACCCATGTCGCTACCGGAGATCGTCTCGCGCGAGCAATGGCGCGCCGCGCGCGAGGAGTTGCGGCGCAGGGAGGAGGCGGTCAGACGGGCGCGCGAGGACCTCGGCGCCGAGCGGCGGCGGCTGCCCATGGTCGAGGTCGACCCCGGATACCTCTTCGAGGGCGGCGACGGCAAGGCCACCCTCCTCGACCTTTTCGAGGGGCGCTCCCAGCTCGTCGTCCACCACTTCATGTTCGCCCCCGACTGGGAGACCGGCTGCCCGTGCTGCGCCGCCTTCCTGGACCAGGTCGGCCACCTCGCCCATCTGCGCGCCCGCGACACCTCGTTCGCCGCCGTCTCCCGGGCGCCGTTCACTCGCATCCTGCCGTTCAAGGCGCGGATGGGCTGGGCGGTGCCCTGGTACTCCGCGTCGCCGGGCGACTTCAACGACGACTTCGAGGCGACCGTGCGGGACGGCGGCGAACCGGTCGAGCGACCGGGCCTGAGCTGTTTCCTGCGCGACGGCGAGCGGGTCTTCCACACCTACTCGGTCTACGACGCGGACCTGGACGAACTGGCGACCACCGCCGCCCTCCTCGACCTGACCGCCCTCGGCCGCCGCCCCGCCGGCAGCGAGGGGCTCCGCCTGCACGACGAGTACGACTACTGAAGCGGGCGAATCATCACGGTGCCCGCCCGCGGGACCTACATGGTGACGGTGCGCGACCAGTCCGGCGTCGTGCCCGTCGCCCGGCACAGGGCCAGGTAGAGGGGGATCGGCGGGGTGTACGGGGCCGTGCCCCCGGGGCGGTGGATCAGCCGGGCGGTGCCCCTGACCAGGGCGCCCGGGGCGTACTGGGCGGGCTCCGGCCACGGCAGGGCGTAGTCCGAGTCCGACGGGACGAGCCACCACCAGTGGGCGTCGTCGGCGTACACGCAGCCCAGCCGCGGCAGCCGGGACACGACGAGCGGCCCGAGCCGGTCGGGCACCCCCACCGCGTCACAGCCGAGCGGCACCGTCATGCCCTCCGGTACCTGGAGCCGGTGGAGCGGGTCCGCGGCCGGACGCAGGCGCTGCAGACGCACCAAGGTGTCCATCCCCATCGCCCGCTCGGACCCGGCGGCCTCGGAGCGGACGTCCAGGCGCCTGCCGGCACCCCGGGCGCCGTGCCTCCCGCCGCCCACCGCGCCGGTCACGGCAGCTCCCGGCCGAGGTGCTGCCCGGGGGCCCGGAACCCATGGCGGTCCGGGACGCCGTACCGCTCCTGGGCCCCGTGCCACCGGTGATCCGGGGTTCGGAGCGGGGGACGGCCGGATGCCTCGTACCCGGGGTGCTGTCCCGGCACCCGGTGCGCGGGCTGTTCGAGCGGGCCCGGGACCCGGTCGGCAGCCATGTCCCGGCCCATTTCCCGGCCCATGTCACGGCCTATGCCGTCCAAGGCGTGGTCCCTGCTGTATCCCATGCCGACCTCCTCGGCCGGTTCGTCGCCGCCCGAGCCGTCCGGCCGGTCCGGCTTGGGGCGGGCGGCGCCCCAGCCGAGGTCGTCGCGCGGCTCGGCACCGCCCGGTGCCGCCTCGTCCTGGTGGGCCAGTTCCGCCCAGACCAGCAGCCCGGAGCCGTGCTCCTGCGCACCCCAGGACCGGCACAGCGCCCCGACGAGGAGCAACCCCCTCCCGTGCTCCTCGTCGGGCCGCTGCGGGGACGGATGGGGCTCGCCGGGGGCGCACCCCTCGTCGCGTACGGCGATGCGCACCAGGTCGTCGTGGTCGTGCAGCTCGCACACGACCCGCGTGCTCGCGGTGTGCACGATCGCGTTGGTGACCAGCTCCGATATGACCAGAGCCGCACTGTCACAGGTGTCCGCGCACACCGACCAGCCGGTCAGCCGGGCATGCGCCAGGCGCCGTGCCCGGGCGACGGAACCCGGATGCGCGGCCAGCTCGAAGCGGAACCGGCGCTCGACGGCGGTGCCCCCCTGCGGGGCCACCATCGCGGCGGCGAGACCGGGAGGGCCTGCGGCGGCGTCTGTTCCTAAGGGCGCGGACGGAATCACGCCTGCCACTATCGCCCCGCCGTGGACACTTGGCAAGAGTCACTCTGAAAAATGCAGAGTGCGCTGTGACTCGGTCAGGCGCCGTGGCACACTGCTCGCAACAGCACGTCGCGCGGCGCCAATTGGGTCCATCGAAGGTCCGACCCGGTCTTCGAGTGAGTCTTCGAACGGCGCCGCAAGGCTGTCAGGGTCCCTATGAGCGAAGGCTTTCGGTGGAGGTGGGAGCGTGAGCGAGCCGCGGTCCGCGCCGACGGTGGGTCAGGTGGTCCTCGGACGGCGCCTGCTCGACCTGCGGGAGCGCGCCGGACTGAAGCGTGAGGACGCCGCCCGGATACTGCGCGTCGCCCCCGCGACCGTCCGCCGCATGGAGATGGCCGAGGTCGCCTTCAAGATCCCGTACCTCCAGCTGCTGCTGAAGGCCTACGGGGTCCCCGACGAGGAGGCGGAGGCCTTCGTCCAACTGGCCGAGGAGGCCAACCGCCCCGGCTGGTGGCAGCGTTTCCACGACATCCTGCCGGGCTGGTTCTCCATGTACGTCAGCCTGGAGGGCGCCGCGAGCCTCATCCGCTCCTACGAGCCGCACTTCGTCCCCGGACTGCTCCAGACCGAGGACTACGCGCGCGGAGTGCTCAGGTCCGGGGCGATCGGCGAGACGAGCCCGGACGACATCGAGCGCCACGTCGCGCTGCGCATGCGGCGCCAGGAACTGCTCACCCGGCCCGACGCGCCCCGTTTCTGGGCCGTGATGGACGAGACCGCCCTGCGCCGCCCGGTCGGCGGCCCCGAGGTGATGCGGGCCCAGTTCGGCCGGCTCATCGAGGCCGCGAGCCTGCCGAACGTGACGCTCCAGATCGCCCCGTTCGAGAACGGCCCGCACCCCGGGACGTACGGGCCCTTCGTGCTGTTCCGATTCGCCATGTCAGAACTGCCGGACATGGTCTACAGCGAGTACCTGACCGGCGCGGTCTACCTCGACGCGCGCGCCGAGGTGGCGACCCACCTTGAGGTCATGGACCGCATGGCGGCGCAGGCCGCCACGGCACAACGCACGAAAGAGATCCTCCGGGATCTTTGCAAGGAGCTGTGAATGAAACACATGAAGCCGCGTGCCCGCGTCTACAACGGCATGCCCGCACGGGAGTTGGGCAGCGAGGGCTGGCACAAGCCCTGGAGCGGCGGCAACGGCGGCAACTGCCTGGAGGCGATGAAACTGGCCGACGGCCGCATCGCCGTACGCCAGTCCACCGACCCGGACGGACCGGCCCTGATCTACACCACCGACGAGATGACCGCCTTCATAGAAGGCGCCAAGGCGGGGGAGGCCGACTTCCTGCTTTCCTGACACGTGTCGCTTGTGTTGCTACTTGCTCGACTTCTCATCTTGAAACCAGACTTGACAATCCATCACCACAGA
This sequence comes from Streptomyces sp. NPDC048106, assembly GCF_040706415.1. Classification (NCBI taxonomy): domain Bacteria; kingdom Bacillati; phylum Actinomycetota; class Actinomycetes; order Kitasatosporales; family Streptomycetaceae; genus Streptomyces; species Streptomyces sp. NPDC048106. Next base: position 231,172 of record NZ_JBEZND010000004.1, read on the forward strand.
CGTTTACGGAGTGCCGCATGAGCGGGCAGGACCCGACGGCCGTTGAGATCGACACCAGCAAGCCGCATCCCGCACGGATGTACGACTGGTACCTCGGTGGCAAGGACAATTACCCCGTCGACGAGGAAATGGGCCGCCAGATGCTGGCGCTCGAACCCCGGGTGCCTGTGATGGCCCGGGTCAACCGCGCCTTCATGCACCGCGCCACCAGGTGGCTGGCCCAGCAGGGCGTACGGCAGTTCCTGGACATCGGCACCGGCATACCGACCGAGCCCAACCTGCACCAGGTCGCCCAGGAGATCGCGCCCGACGCCCGCGTCGTCTACTGCGACAACGACCCCATCGTGCTGGCCCACGCGGCGGCCCTGCTGCGCAGCACGCCCGAGGGTGCCACCGAGTACCTCCAGGCCGACGTGCGCGACCCCGACGCGATCATCGCCGGCGCCCGGGAGATCCTCGACCTGAAGCAGCCGGTCGCCCTCTCCATGATCGCCCTGCTGCACTTCATCACGGACGCCGACGGCGCCCACGAACTCGTCACCCGGCTGCTCTCCGAACTGCCCTCCGGCAGCTACCTGATGATGACCCACGCCACCTCCGACTTCACCCCGGAGGAGTCCACCACCGCCACCGCGAAGCTCAAGGGCGCCGGCATCACCATCGCCCTGCGTTCCCGCGCGGAGTTCACCCGCTTCTTCGACGGCCTCGAACTGGTCGACCCCGGCGTCGAGATCGTCCACAAGTGGCACCCCGAACTGGGCGAACCGGTCCCCGGCCAGGACGACGGGGTGATCCCCGGATACGGCGCGGTGGCGCGCAAGCTCTAGACGCTCCGGGGGCGGCGCGCACGGCTGCCGCCGCCCCCGGTCACACCCGCATCGGCTTGTCCCTGGGCGAGACCGGCGCGGGCAACTGCGTGCTGCCCGTCAGATACCGGTCGACGGCCGCCGCCACCGCCCGCCCCTCCGCGATCGCCCAGACGATCAACGACTGCCCGCGCGCCGCGTCCCCGGCGGCGAACACCCCGGGGACATTGGTCGCGAACCCGTCGTCGCGCGCGATCGTCCCGCGCGCGTCGAGCGCCAGCCCCAACTGCTCGACCAGCCCGTCCTCCCGGTCCGGCCCGGAGAACCCCAGCGCGAGCAGCACCAGATCGGCCGGGATCGTCCGCTCCGTGCCCGGCACCGGCCGCCGCAGCTCGTCGACCTCCACCAGCTCCAGCGCCCGCACATGCCCACCGCCGTCCCCGGCGAACCGCAGCGTCGACGCCGCGAACAACCGCGCGTCCGCATCCGCCGCCGGCGCCGTCCGCAGCTCCCGCGCCTCCTCGTGCGCGGGCGACAACCGGTAGATCTTCGGATACGTCGGCCACGGCTCCGCGTACTCGTCGCGCTCCGACCCCGGCTGCGCGTAGATGTCCAACTGGGTCACGGACGCGGCCCCCTCCCGCACCGCCGTGCCCAGACAGTCCGCCCCGGTGTCCCCGCCCCCCACGATCACCACATGCCGCCCGGCCGCCGACAACGGCGAAACCGCCAGATCCCCCTCGCCCACCCGGTTGGCCAGCGGCAGATACCGCATCGCCTGGTGTATCCCCTCCAACTCCCGGCCCGGCACCTGAAGTTCCCGCCACACCGTGGCACCCGTGGCGAGCACGACGGCGTCGTACCGCGTCCGCAGCTCCGCCGCGTCGACATCCCGCCCGACCGCCGTCGAGGTACGGAACCTCGTCCCCTCCGCCCGCATCTGCCCCAGCCGCCGCTCCAGATGCCGTTTCTCCATCTTGAACGAGGGGATGCCGTACCGCATCAGCCCGCCGAGCCGGTCGTCCTTCTCGTACACGGCCACCGTGTGCCCGGCCCGCGTCAGCTGCTGCGCCGCCGCGAGCCCCGTCGGCCCCGAGCCGATCACCGCGACCGTCCTCCCCGACAGCCGCTCCGGCGGCCGCGCCGGCACGAAACCCTCCGCCCAGGCCCGGTCGGCGATCGCACACTCGACGTTCTTGATGGTGACGGCCGGCTGGTTGATCGCCAGCACACACCCCGCCTCACAGGGCGCCGGACACAACCGCCCGGTGAACTCCGGAAAGTTGTTCGTCGCGTGCAACCGGTCGCTCGCCGCCCGCCAGTCCTTCCGGGCCACCAGGTCGTTCCACTCGGGGATGAGATTGCCCAGCGGACAGGCATCGTGGCAGAACGGGATCCCGCAGTCCATGCACCGGTCCGCCTGCGTGCTGATGATCGGCAGCAACGCCCCCGGCGCATACACCTCGTCCCAGTCCCGCACCCGTTCCTCGACGGGCCGCCTCGCCCACTCCTGACGCGGCGTGGTCATGAACCCCTTGGGATCGGCCATGATCGTCTTCCTCGCCTACGGGCACCGGGGACCGGCCACCCGACGGCCACACGCCACCAAGCGGCACATATCGGCACTCTTCCGGCCACGATACGTCCGTGACGGGGGCGGCGCAGGGCGGGCGGCTGGGTCGGATCCGAGGAGCGCGGGGCGGGCTCGGCCGGGACGGAGCCGGGGGCGCCGCCCGCACCCTGCAGCCCCGGCCGGGCGTCCGCCTACGCTCAGCCCACGCCCTCCCCAGCCCCCTGCCACGCCCGCAGCACACCCTCCACGGCCGGGGCGATCCGGCGCCGGGCCTCATACCGCGGCACCCCGCTCATCAGCAGCCGGTCGTACGACGTGTCCACATGCCGCACGCCCGCCACGACCGCCGAGACCACCGCACCCTCGGACAACGCCCGCCCCGCCGCACTGCGCCCCACCCGCCCGCTGCCCCGCACGGAGGCATGCGCCGCGATCGCCCGCGCCCGCTCCACCGGGCACCCCGGGAACAACCGGAGGATCTCCGCCGCGAACGCCGCCGCGAACCGTTCGTCGTCCGCCACCCTGCGCCGCGCGTCCCGCGCCCGCCGTCGGCGCCGAGCCTCCGCGTCCGCCAGGCACCGCTCCTCGGCACGGGCCAGCGCCGCCTCCTCCACGAGCACACCCTGCCGCTCGTAACGGGCCTTCCGCCGGTTGAACCGCACCACCACCGCCGACAACGCGCTCTCCTCCCGCGACCTGCGGGTCAGCGCCGTGTCACCACGCGGCAGAAAGACCAGGTGACCGAGGTCCGCGCAATCCAGACAACGGGGGACACCGTCCTCCAGCACCAACAGCGACAGCGGCCCACGCCGACAGGCGGAACAGCGCTTGTGTCTGAGGGGCTGGATGACGACAAGTCTGCTGGAGAGGTGGGGGGTTGAGGGTATTTCCATACCCTTTCCCTTCCCTGTCTCGGCCTTTGCCCCCCGCCCGGCTTTCTTTCCGTTTCTACGGGGGTACCGCTGCCACCTTTATGGGGTCCTGTCGGCCTGCTGCCATCTCTTCGGGGGCCCCGCGGCCCAGCTGCCACCTTTGCGGGGGCCGCCGGCCCGCTGCCGTCTCTTCGGGGGCCCCGCCCCCCGCCCCCACCCCCGCGCCCCCTCCCTCGCCCTCCACCCCCAGCCCCCGCACGCCCCAAACCCACCCGGCATCATGTCCCTGTGCGACTCGAAGCGATCACCTGGGAACGGCTCGCCGAACTGCTCGCCGACCGCCTGGCCGGCCTGGAGGCAGCCGACGGCGGTGCGTGGTTGCGCGTCGGCTTCGACGGGGCTCCGGCCGCCCGTCCCGGGGACCTGGCCGAGCGGGTCGGGGAGGCGCTGCGGGTGCGCGGCCGGCCCTCTCTGGTGGTCGGAGCCGAGGGCTTTCTGCGTCCCGCCTCACTGCGCCTGGAGCACGGTCGGCGCGACGCGGAGTCGTACTACGGCGGCTGGCTCGACACCGGCGCCCTGTGGCGTGAGGTGTTCGGCCCGCTCGACCCCGGCGGCAGCGGGCGCGTCCTGCCCGACCTGTGGGACCCGGCCACGGACCGTGCCACTCGCAGCCCCTATGTCCAGCTCCCGCCCGGCGGCGTCCTGTTGCTCCACGGCCCCCTTCTGCTCCGCCACTGGTTCCCGTTCGACCTGACCGTCCACGTCCTCCTCTCCGCGGCCGCCCTGCGCCGCCGTACTCCAGAGCCCGACCACTGGACGCTCCCCGCCTTCGAGCGCTACGAGGCGGAGACCGACCCGGCCGGCATGGCGGACGTCCTCGTCCGTGCCGACGATCCACGCCACCCCGCCTGGCGCGGCTGACCCCCGACGGCCGCACCGGACCGGCACCGCCCGCACCGGACCACCGGGCCCCGACCATCGGCCATCATGGCCGCCGGTCAGAGCCAGCCGTTACGGCGGAAGCCCCGGTACAGCGCCAGGCACGCCGCCGCCATCACCCCCATGGCCAGCGGATAGCCGAACCGCCAGTGCAGCTCCGGCATGTGGTCGAAGTTCATGCCGTACACCCCGCACACCATGGTCGGTACGGCGATCACGGCCGCCCACGCCGTGATCTTCCGCATGTCCTCGTTCTGCGCGACCGTCACCTGCGCGAGGTGCGCCTGCAGAATGGAGTTGAGGAGTTCGTCGAAGGCGGCTATCTGCTCCTTGGCCCGGATCAGATGGTCGAGCACATCCCGGAAGTACGCCTGTATGTCGGGGGCGACGACCCGGAGGGGCCGGGTGGCCAGGTCCTCCAGGGGGCGGGCCAGCGGCACCACCGCCCGCTTCAGCTCCAGCAGTTCACGCTTCATCTGGTAGATGCGCCCAGGGTCGAGCCGCGCGCCCGCTTCCGAGAACACCTCCGTCTCCACCTGGTCGATGTCGGCCTGCACCGCGTCCGTCACGCTGAGGTAGCCGTCGACCACATGGTCCGCCAGAGCGTGGAGCACCGCTGCCGGTCCTTTGGAGAGCTGGTGCGGGTGTGCCTCCAGCTCCTCGCGCAGCGGCCCCAGCGATCCGTGCCGGCCGTGCCGCACCGTGATGACGAAGTCCTCGCCCACGAAGGCCATGATCTCGCCGGTGTTCACCACCTCGCTGGTCGCCGTCAGCCGTTCGTGCTCGACGTAGCAGACGGTCTTGAACACGGCGAACAGGGTGTTGCCGTAGTGCTCCAGCTTCGGCCGCTGATGGGCCTCGACCGCGTCCTCCACCGCCAGGGGATGCAGGTCGAACAGCTCGGCGACGCCCGCGAACTCACGGTCCGTCGGCTCGTGCAACCCCAGCCAGACGAAGCCCTCGCCGGTCTTGCGGACCATCTGCACGGCTTCCAGCAGGTCGGTGCACTGCGGTACCCGTATGCCGTCCTGGTAGGTCACACAGTTGACCACCGAGGAGCCCAGGGGCGAGCGGGCGGGATGGCTCAGGTCCACGCGCGGCCGCCGTCGGGCCAGCTGTGCGACCTTGCGCAGGCCGCCGGTCCCGCCCAGCTTCGTGACCTTCCGCAGGTTCCCTGCCATGGACATCTGGATCTCCTCGCGTGGATCTCCTCGTGCGACGCTTTCGCGCCCTGGGCCGAAAGTCTGCCAGTCCTGGGCAAGAGGCGGGCAAGCCTGTGGAAAAGTGGCGTTCCGCTTGGTTGCCGCCTGTGGAAAACCTCCGCGCACACCTGCCCGCGCCCGAGGAGCCGACCGGCCGGACCCGCCGTTCAACTGGGATGATTGCGGTATGACGGCATCCGACGGGTATCTCCTGGACAACCAGCAGCGCGAGGCGGGCGAGCGCTTCGACGCCTTCGCCACACTGTTCGACCCCACGACCTTCCGGCACATCGAGGCCCTCGGTATCAAGCCGGGCTGGCGCTGCTGGGAGGCCGGGGCCGGCGGCACCTCCGTGGTGTCCTGGCTCGCGCGGAAGGTGGGGCCGGGCGGCAAGGTCGTCGCCACCGACATCGACACCTCTCGACTGGCTCCCGTGGACCACCCGCCGGTGGAGATCCGCACCCACGACGTCGGCGCCCAGGAACCGCCGGGGGACGGCTTCGACCTGGTCCACGCCCGGCTCGTCCTCGTCCATGTCCCGGACCGTGAACGGGCGTTGAGGTCCATGATTCAGGCGCTGAAGCCCGGCGGGCGACTGCTCATCGAGGACGCCGACCCCGCCCTCCAGCCGCTGACCTGCCCCGACGAGCACGGACCCGAACAGCGGCTCGCCAACCGGCTCCGCCAGGGCTTCCGCAGCCTGCTCGCCGAACGGGGCGCCGACCTCTCCTACGGCCGCCGACTGCCGCGCCTGCTCAGGGAGGCCGGACTGCACGACGTCGAGGCCGACGGCTTCTTCCCCATGACCTCGCCCGCCTGCACCGCCCTGGAGGCCGCGACGGTCCGCCAGATCCGCGGCCGGCTCCTCGACGCGGGCCTGGCCACCGACGCGGAGATCGACCAGCACCTGGCCAACGTCGAGGCCGGCGACATGGACCTGACCACGGCACCGATGATCTCGGTGTGGGGTCGCAAGGCGTAACACCCTGCCACGCGCGGCGTCCCGGGCTCGCGTGCGGTCGCTGCCCGCGCCCGCCCCGGGCGACGCCCTCCTCAGCCGCCCCGGCCCGCCCCCTCCCGGGCCGCCCCGCCCCGGTGCGGGGGTCTGCCGCCGACCCGGCCCACCGCCCGCGCTCCCGCCCGGCATCCCCGTGCCGCCGCCTCCTCCGGATCCGCGCCCACGAGAAGGGCGGCGAGGAAGGCGCCGGTGAAGGCGTCACCGGCGCCCGTGGTGTCCCGCGCGGTCGCCGGTACGGCCGGGACCCGCACCGGCGTGCCCCCCAAACGGGCCACGAGCGCCCCGTCCGCCCCCGCCTTGGCCACCACCAGCGGGACGACACGACTCAACTCGGCGGCCGCCTCGACCGGTTCCGCCAGCCCCGTCAGCAGACACGCCTCGTCCCGGCTGGGCAGCAGCGCGTCCAGCCCCTCGGCGAAGGCGAGGAACCGGTCGGCCCCCAGTTCCACCAGGAACCCGGCCGACGCCGGATCCATGCTGACCGGCACGCCCCGCGCGCGGGCGGCCGCGAGCGCGACCCGTGCGAGCGCCCGGCTCGACTCCGTGAACAGCAGATAACCCGACAGATGCAGCCAGGCCACCCCGTCGAGCAACCCGCCCGACCAGTCCGCGGGCTCCAGCCGCAACGACGCCCCGCTGTCCGTGAGGAACGTACGCTCGGCCGCCGCGCCCGCGTCGACCAGGCACACCACCGTCCCGGTCGCCGCCCGCGGATCGACCACCAGCAGCGGCCGCACCCCGGCCGCGACCAGCTCCCGCTCGTGCCACGCCGCCGACTCCGCGCCCACCCGGCCGAGCAGCCGTACGTCCGCACAGCCCGAGTGGGCCGCCCAGCAGGCCACGTTGGCGCCCGCGCCGCCCGGCAGCGTCCGGATCACCGCGGCGGTGTCCGTACCGGCCGCGAGCGGTCCCCGGTGCCGGGCGACCACGTCCGTGACCACGTCCCCGACGACCAGCAGCGCCCCTTCGCGGCCCCCGGTCACCCCCGCGCCCACGCTGTGGCGATCCGCGCCCCCAGCCGCACGTTGCCGCGCACCGCCGCCAGGTTGGCGCGCAGCGACGCGCCGTCGGTGTGCCGCACGAGGTAGTCCAGCAGGAACGGCGTCACCGCCTGACCGGTGACGCCCCGCTCCGCGCAGGCGGCGAGCGCCTCGCGGAGCACCCGCGCGTGCAGCGCGGGGTCTAGCTGTTCCGCCTCCGGCACCGGATTGGCGACGACCAGCGCCGACTCCGCCGCGCCCAGCGCGTCCTGGGCCCGCATCACCTCCGCGACCTCCTCGGGAGTGCGCAGCGTCCAGTCGACCGGATGCCCCGAGTCGGACAGATAGAAGCCGGGGAAGCGGTCCGTGCCGTACCCGGCGACGGCCACGCCCAGCGTCTCCAGCCGCTGCAGGGTCGCGGGCACGTCCAGGATCGACTTCACCCCCGCGCACACCACCGTGATCCCGGTACGCGCCAGCAGCCCCAGGTCGGCCGACTCGTCCTGGGTCACCGTCCACTCCCGGTGCACTCCGCCCAGCCCGCCGGTGGCGAAGACCCGTATGCCCGCCAGCGCGGCCAGCCGCGCGGTCGCCGACACCGTGGTCGCCCCGCTCGCCCGCGCCGCCATGGCGAGCGGCAGGTCGCGATGGCCGAGCTTGCGGATGCCGCCGTCGTTGGCGACCCGCTCAAGCTGCGCCTTGTCCAGGCCGATCAGCGGGCGCCCGTCGAGCACGGCGACGGTCGCCGGCACCGCGCCCTCGCCGCGTACCGCGTCCTCCAGCTCCAGGGCCACCCGCAGATTGCGCGGGCGGGGCAGACCATGGGCGATGATCGTGGACTCCAGGGCCACCACCGGCCGCCGCGCGTCGATCGCCTCCCGGACCTCTTCCGACACCACCAGCACCATGTGCGCGCCTCCTGTCCGCCGGTCCCTGCCGGTATCTCTGGCAGGCGCCGGCCACGGCTAAACGCCCAGCGGCCCGGCACCGCGCGGGAAACGCCCGTACTGGCGCGAACGGCGCCCGGCCCTGGCCCGATACGACGGGCGGCCGTCAGAACAGCGGCTCGGGAAGCACCCCTTCCAGGGCGAGCAGCCGCCGCTTGGTCTCCAGCCCGCCCCCGAAACCCCCGAGCCCACCGTCGCTCTCGACCACCCGGTGGCACGGCACGACCACCGGCAGCGGATTGGCACCCATCGCCGCCCCGACCGCCTGCGCCCCGCCGGGCTGCCCCACCCGGCCGGCGAGATCGCCGTACCCCACCACGCTGCCGTACGGCACTCCGGATGCCAGCTCCCGCAGCACCTGGCGGTTGAAGCCGGAGATCAGCGACCAGTCCAGCGGCAGCTCGAAGTCCTGCCGCTCGCCCGCGAAGTACGCCCGCAGCTGGCGTATCGCCTCGGCCAGCACCGGCGCCCGCGGATCCGCCACGGGCGCGCCGCCGAACCGTGCCGCCAGCCGCTCCAGCGTCCGCTCGCGCACCGCGTCGGTGGCGTGGAAGACCACGTTGACCAGCCCGTTCCTGGTCGCCGCCAGCATCAGCGGGCCGATGTCGGTCGCGACGACGGCCCACACCACCCGCTGCTCGTCCTGCCCATGGCTGTCCATGCGCCCACGGTACGACCCACCACTGACAGCGCCCGCCGCTCCGGCTCGGCCAGGCCCCGGCACGCCCGCCCGCCCGCTCGCCTCGGCCGAGGCCTGGCTCACTTCGCGTCCAGCCCCGCCCGCACCACGTCCGCCTTGCTGCTGATGATCCCGTCGACGCCGTACCCGGCGACCTTGCGGGCGGTGGCCGCGTCGTCCACCGTCCAGGCGTACACCCCGAGCGGCCGGTCGTGCGGCCCGCGGACGCTGTGCACCGCCGACACGTACGACTTCGAGAGCGATCCGTACGACGGGTTGATCAGGTCGGCGAACCGCGCGTACCGCGCCAGCTGCGAGACCGGGGGCGCGCCGAGGTAGGCCGTGGTCACGGCGGGCCTCAGCTCGTGGACGGTCCGCACGCTGTCCGCGCTGAAGCTCTGCACGACGAGCCGCTTCAGATGCCCGCGGTCCAGCCAGCCCTCGTTGCCGAGGACCTTCAGGGTCTGCTGTTCGATGCCCGGGTACAGCTCCGGGTTCTTGACCTCAAGGAGCAGGTTCTCGTGGTTGTGCTCGACCCGGCGCATGTACTGCTCCAGCGTCGGCACGCGCGTGCCCGCGAAGGCGGGGGAGAACCAGCTGCCCGCGTCCAGCCGGGCGATCTCGGCGGCGGTGAAGTCCTTCACCTTCCACGGAGCCCGGCCGGGGAAGACCTTCTCGACGTTCGTGGTGCGCTTCAGGGTGTCGTCGTGGATGACCACCAGTTCGCCGTCCTTGGTGCGCTGGACGTCGTTCTCGACCCAGGTGGTGCCCACCCGCGCCGCCTTGTCGATCGAGGGCAGCGTGTTCTCGGGGGCGTAGGCGGGGGCGCCCCGGTGGCCGATCACCAGGGGCGCCTGGCCGCCCGCCTTGGCGTCGGAGGTGAGGCTCACCAGGGCCACCGCGGACAAGACCGCCAGGACCACGGCGGCCAGAGCGGCGACCAGGCGCGCGTGCATACGTACTCCTCGCGTCGAGCGGAAACCGACAGCACCAGACTGACAGCAGAGCGGCAACGGTACGCGGCCGTACGAAGGCCACATATCCCGGGAAGACGCACCCGGGTCCTCACCGGTGCACCACAACTGCGGCAAGGGCGTGTTTCTTTGCCGGAAAGTCGTTCGACCATTCCGGTGGCAGTCATACTCTCAGCGACACCCCCGGCTGCCCGCGCGGTCCTGGTACCGCGCGGATTTTCAGGGTTTCCGGGACATACGAGGGCGAAGGGCAGCCGCGGATGCAGGGCATGGTCGACGGTTTCGGCTACGGGGCCGTCACCCCGTTGGTGGCCTATCTGATGGCCTGCTTCGGCGGCGCCCTCGGACTGCGCTGCATCACCCGTTCCTTGCTGGTCACGCACTCGCGGCGGCCGGCCTGGCTGGCCCTCGGCGCCGCCGCGCTCGGCTGCGGCACCTGGACGATGCACTTCGTCGCCATGATGGGCTTCAGCATCGTGCGGACACCGGTCCACTACGACGAGCCGGTCACCTACGCGAGTCTCGGGCTCGCCGTCGTCATGGTCGGCATAGGAGTCTTCATCGTCGGCTACGGGGGCGCCACCGGAGCGCCGCTCTTCACCGGCGGCACCATCACCGGGCTGGGCGTCGCCTCGATGCACTACCTCGGCATGGCCGGCATGCGGTTCCACGGACGGTTCGCCTACAGCACACCCACCGTCGTCGTCTCCGTCGCCATAGCGGTCGTCGCCGCGACCGCCGCCCTGTGGGCCGCCGGACGCGCCCGTGGCCTGCTCCCGACCGTGGGGGCGAGTCTCCTGATGGGCGTCGCCGTCAGCGGCATGCACTACACCGCCATGGCCGCCCTCAGTGTCCACCTCGACGGCGCCGCCGAGACCACCGCCGACGCGCCGGACGCGTCCGCGCTCGTCCCCATGCTGCTCGGCCCGCTCGTCCTCCTGGTCCTCGCGGGCGTCGTCGTGATCCTCGACCCGATGCTGGTCCTGCGCCACCCCGACCGCGCGCCCGCCCTACCCGCACCGGGCGTCCCGGCCGCCGCCCTCATCCCCCGCACCGGCCACCGGCCCGCCGCCCCCCACCAGCACCATCGCTCCAACCGGAGGCCCGTACGGCAGGGCGCCCGCACCCCGCAGAACCGCTGACCGGAACCCGTTGTCAGTGGGGGGTCGTACGGTGGATGGCATGCGGCCCGTTTCCCACATCGAACGCACGGTGGCGCCCATCGAGGTCGTCAGCCCCTACCAGCCCAGCGGCGACCAGCCGACGGCCATCGCCGACCTGGCCAAGCGCATCAAGGCCGGGGAGAAGGACGTCGTCCTGCTGGGCGCGACCGGCACCGGCAAGTCGGCCACCACCGCGTGGATGATCGAGAAGCTCCAGCGCCCCACCCTCGTGATGGCGCCGAACAAGACCCTGGCCGCCCAGCTGGCCAACGAGTTCCGCGAGCTCCTGCCGAACAACGCGGTCGAATACTTCGTCTCGTACTACGACTACTACCAGCCCGAGGCCTACGTCCCCCAGTCGGACACCTACATCGAGAAGGACTCCTCGATCAACGAGGAGGTCGAGCGCCTGCGCCACTCGGCGACCAACTCGCTGCTCACCCGCCGTGACGTCGTCGTGGTCGCCTCGGTGTCCTGCATCTACGGCCTGGGCACCCCGCAGGAGTACGTGGACCGCATGGTCCCCCTCAGAGTCGGCGACGAGATCGACCGGGACGACCTGCTGCGCCGCTTCGTCGACATCCAGTACACGCGCAACGACATGGCCTTCACGCGCGGCACCTTCCGTGTCCGCGGCGACACCATCGAGATCTTCCCGGTCTACGAGGAGCTGGCCGTCCGCATCGAGATGTTCGGTGACGAGATCGAGGCGCTGTCGACACTCCACCCGCTCACCGGCGAGATCATCAGCGACGACCAGCAGCTGTACGTCTTCCCGGCCTCCCACTACGTCGCCGGCCCCGAGCGCATGGAGCGGGCCGTCAACGACATCGAGAAGGAACTGGTCGAGCGCCTGGCCGAGCTGGAGAAGCAGGGCAAGCTGCTGGAGGCCCAGCGGCTGCGGATGCGCACCACCTACGACATCGAGATGCTCCGCCAGATCGGCACCTGCTCCGGCGTGGAGAACTACTCGATGCACTTCGACGGCCGCTCGCCCGGCTCCCCGCCCAACACCCTGCTCGACTACTTCCCGGACGACTTCCTGCTCGTCATCGACGAGTCCCACGTCACCGTCCCGCAGATCGGCGCGATGTACGAGGGCGACGCATCCCGCAAGCGCACCCTCGTGGAGCACGGCTTCCGCCTGCCCTCCGCCCTGGACAACCGGCCCCTGAAGTGGGAGGAGTTCCAGGAGCGCATCGGGCAGACCGTCTACCTGTCGGCCACCCCCGGCGCCTACGAGCTGTCGCGGTCCGACGGCGTAGTCGAGCAGATCATCCGCCCGACCGGCCTGGTCGACCCCGAGGTCGTGGTCAAGCCCACCGAGGGCCAGATCGACGACCTGGTGCACGAGATCCGCAAGCGCACCGACAAGGACGAGCGCGTCCTGGTCACCACGCTCACCAAGAAGATGGCCGAGGACCTCACCGACTACTTCCTGGAACTGGGCATCCAGGTGCGTTATCTGCACAGCGACGTCGACACCCTGCGCCGGGTGGAGCTGCTGCGCGAACTGCGCGCCGGTGAATACGACGTCCTGGTCGGCATCAACCTGCTGCGTGAGGGCCTCGACCTGCCCGAGGTCTCCCTGGTGGCGATCCTCGACGCCGACAAGGAGGGCTTCCTGCGCTCCGGCACCTCGCTGATCCAGACCATCGGCCGCGCGGCGCGCAATGTCTCCGGCCAGGTCCACATGTACGCCGACAAGATCACCCCGGCGATGGAGCGGGCCATCGAGGAGACCAACCGCCGCCGGGAGAAGCAGGTCGCCTACAACAAGGCCAACGGCATCGACCCGCAGCCGCTGCGCAAGAAGATCAACGACATCGTCGCCCAGATCGCCCGCGAGGAGGTCGACACCGAGCAGCTCCTCGGCAGCGGCTATCGCAAGTCGAAGGACGGCAAGGGCGCCAAGGCCCCGGTGCCGGCGCTCGGCGAGAAGGCGGCCAAGGGCGCCAAGGCCGGCAAGGCGGCCAAGTCCGCCAAGGGCAAGGCCGCGGCCACGGTGCCCACGGACCGTCCGGCGGCCGAGCTCGCCGAGCAGATCGAGGAGATGACCGAGCGCATGCGCGCCGCCGCAGCGGAGCTGCAGTTCGAGATCGCCGCCCGGCTGCGCGACGAGGTCTCCGAGATGAAGAAGGAACTGCGCCAGATGCGGGAGGCGGGCCTCTCCTGATGCCGCACATGCCGCCGGACCTCGGCGTATGCGCCGAGTGTTGCAACACCGACACAAAGCGCGGGCCGGGGTTCGGCGGCGTCGGCGCCCCTGCGTAGGGTTCTGATCAGCCGCGCGGTTTGTGGCAACAAGGGACCATCGAGAGGGGAATCGGCGTGTCCGTCAACTTGACCAAGGGTCAGGCCATCAGCCTGGAGAAGAACGACGGGGGCACCCTCACCGCGGTCCGCATGGGGCTGGGCTGGCAGGCGGCGAAGCGCCGCGGTCTGTTCGGCTCGCGCACCAAGGAGATCGACCTGGACGCGTCCGCCGTGCTCTTCGCCGAGAAGCAGCCGGTCGACGTCGTCTTCTTCCGGCACCTGGTGAGCGACGACGGATCGGTGCGCCACACCGGCGACAACCTGGTGGGCGGCGTCGGCCAGGGCGGCGACGACGAGGCGATCCTCGTGGACCTCCAGCGCGTCCCGGTCCACATCGACCAGATCGTCTTCACCGTGAACTCCTTCACGGGCCAGACCTTCCAGGAAGTGGAGAACGCGTTCTGCCGCCTGGTGGACGAGACCAACGGCCAGGAACTCGCCCGCTACACCCTGGCCGGCGGCGGCGAGGCCACCGCCCAGATCATGGCCAAGGTGCACCGGGTGGGCTCGGGCTGGACCATGACCGCCCTCGGCACCTCCGCCAACGGGCGCACCTTCCAGGACCTGATGCCGGCGATCCTGCCGCACCTGTAGACCCCGCCGGCGGGCCGGGCGGACGACAACACGACACGGGGGGCGACGAGGATGACGGCCGAGCTGGTGCGGGGGCAGAACCACCCGCTGTCCCAGGTCCGGCTGGAGATCCGGATCTCCTCCGGGGCCGCGGTCCTGGTCGGCGCCACGCTCGGCGACGAGAACGGCACGGTGCACGGCCCCCAGTGGGTCGCCCACCCCGGAGCCCCCGTGCTGCCCGGCGTCGAGGTCTCCCTGCGGGCCTCCGCTGAGCATCGTCTGGCCGTCGACCTGGCCGCCGTGCCCGACGCCGTCCACCGCGTCGACATCTTCCTCGCCCTGCCCGCCGGAACCACCGGCCCGCTCCGTTTCGGCGCCGTCCCCGCCCCGCACACCGCGGTGCACGGGCCCGACGGCACCGAAGTCGCCCGCTACACCGTCACGGGGCTGGACACCGAGGCAGCCGTGGTCGCCCTGGAGCTGTACCGCAGACAGGGCACCTGGAGGATACGGGCGACGGGCCAGGGGTACGCCGGCGGTCTCCCTGCCCTCCTCGCCGACCACGGCCTGCCCGAGGCCGACACGCTCGCCGCGGTCATCCACGGAACGACGACCCCCGGCCCCGGCCCCACGGCCTCGTACGACCACGACACGCACCGCGCGAACGGCGCGGCCCGGAACCCCGATGACGACCGGACCGCCGGGGACGCGCCCGCCCCCGGCGGTCCGGTCGACTACATCCATCCCCGCCGCCGGCGCACCTCGCCGCCCCCGCCCCCGCTCGCGCCCGCGGCCTCTCAGGCCGCCGACGCACAGCCCGCCCCGCCGGTCGCGGGCGACGCCGTGGGCTGGTCGATGGAGGAGCGGCTGTACAACCAGGTCTGGGGCATGTTCGAGGACCTGGCGCGCACCACGGCCGCGTACCGCAGCGCCGTGGACTTCGCCGACACCCGCATGGAGAAGGAACTCGACCAGGCCCTCGCCGACCCGCGGACCCGGCTCGGCGGCGGGAGCGCGGCCGCGCGCGAGACGGCTCGGGCCCGCCGGGACCAGCTGGCCGACCAGGCGCGCGCCGCCCTCGACCGCGATCTGGCCCAGCTCACCGCGGAGTCCGAGGTGGTCGAGCCCGCGCTCCCGCCCGCCTACGCCCACTGGGACAACCCCGTCTGGCACGGCTACCGGGTGCCCGCCGAGCCGCCCATGGCGCTGCGGCTCGGCGACCTGCACCTGCCCGAGAGCCTGCCGTTGCGCATCCCGCTGCTGGTCAGACTGCCGCTGGAACGCGGTCTGTGGATCGACAGCGGTGCCAGGTCCACGCCCGAGGGTTCCTTCATGGGCTCGGCCGCGCCACGGCAGCGGGCCACGGAGGTGGCGGTGACGCTCGCGGCGCGGCTGCTCGCCGTGCACCCGGCGGGGGAGTTCGCCGTGCGGGTCATCGACCCGGCCGGTGCGGGGGCCCGCGCGCTGTGGCCGCTGATCGGCGCCGGAGTGCTGGCGGCGCCGCCCGCCGCCGGGGCGACGGGCGTCACGGAGGTGCTGGAGGGGCTCACCCGGCGGGTCGATCTGGTGCAGATGGCGGTGCGAGGCGGCGCGGCCGGGGCGCTGCCGGACGATGTGGACACCGCACAGCAACTGCTGATCGTCAACGACTTCCCCGACGGCTTCGACGACCGGGCCATCACGCGGCTGCGCTACCTGGCGGACGAGGGCCCCGCCGTCGGCGTTCATCTCCTGCTGGTGGCGGACCGTGCGGACGCCGCCGCCTACGGCCCCCTGCTGGACCCCCTGTGGCGCTCGCTGATGAGACTCACCCCCGTCCCCGACGAGCACTTCGCCGACCCCTGGGTGGGCCATGCCTGGACATACGAGCCGGGGCTGGTGCCGGTCGGCAGCGGGATCGTGGAACGGGTGCTCGGCGAGGTGACCACCGCCCGTGCCAAGCTTAAGTAAAGTGCCCTGATCAGCTATTTTGAATCTTTCTTTGCTTTTCTCTTTACCAATGCTTGGCGATTGGGGTACTGTCTTCCGTGCGGAGGGGAGTACTCCCTGACTGCGGCGCACCCGTCAGTACGGACCGGCTCCGGTCCCGGGGCGTCGGCCCCCGCGCGGGTGGAAGAGACCTCCGGCAGTGACAACGCATATGTGCTTGCCATTCCTTGATGCCGGAGGTTGCCGTGGAAGTCACCATGACCCTGTGGGTCCTGACCGTCGTGGGTCTGGCCGTCCTGATCGGGATCGACTTCCTCATCGGGCGCAAGCCCCATGAGGTGTCGATCAAGGAAGCCGGTGTCTGGACCGGCATCTGGATCGTCCTGGCCGGCCTCTTCGGGGTCGGCCTCCTCGTCCTCGGCGGTGGCCGGCCGGCCGGTGAGTTCTTCGCGGGCTACATCACCGAGAAGTCGCTGAGCGTCGACAACCTCTTCGTCTTCGTGCTGATCATGACGAAGTTCGCGGTTCCCGCCCTTTACCAACGGCGCGTTCTGCTCGTCGGCGTCCTCATAGCCCTGGTGCTGCGAGCGGTGTTCATCGCCGCCGGAGCCGCGATCGTCACCAGCTTCGCCTGGGTGTTCTACCTCTTCGGCGCCTTCCTGATATGGACCGCCTGGAAGCTCATCCAGGAGGCCCGCGCCGACAGCCAGGACGAGGAGGAGTTCGAGGAGAACCGGCTGCTGAAGGCCGCGGAACGCAGGTTCGGCGTGGCCGACCGGTACCACGGCACCCAACTGTGGATCCGGCGGAACGGCAAGCGGATCATGACGCCGATGCTGGTCGTGATGCTCGCCATCGGCACCACGGACATCCTGTTCGCCCTGGACTCGATCCCCGCGATCTTCGGCCTGACCCAGGACCCGTACATCGTCTTCACCGCCAACGCCTTCGCGCTGATGGGCCTGCGCCAGCTGTACTTCCTCATCGGCGGCCTGCTGAAGAAGCTGGTCCACCTCTCGTACGGCCTCTCGGTCATCCTCGGCTTCATCGGCGTGAAGCTGGTGCTGCACGCGCTGCACGAGTCGGGCGTCCCGGCGCCCGAGATCAGCATCCCCGTCTCGCTCGGCGTGATCTGCGCGGTCCTGGTCGTCACCACGCTCACCAGCCTCATGGCCACCAGGAAGCAGGCGGCCGTGACAGCAGTCGCCGACAGCGAGGCGGAAGGCGCCGAGAGGGAATCCGCGGACGCCTGACCCCCACGGCCTCGCGAAAGGGCACTGCTCGCGGCGGACGACCGGAGGAACCGAACGGCGGAACTGAACGGAGGGACCGAACGGAGGGACCGAGGGGACGGAAGCATCCGGAACGGACAGAATGCGAACCATGTGGCTCTCTGCGACGATCGCGGCATGATCACTTGGCTGCGATCGCTCGCCCGGCGATGGACGATCCCCGTGCCGGTGATCGCGGTCGTCCTGCTGGTCCTCACCTGGCACCGGCACATGCCCGGCGCGGTCATCGCCCTGGTGATCGTGGTGCTCGCCGGGTCCGTCCTCGCAGCGGTGCACCATGCCGAGGTGGTCGCCCACCGCATCGGCGAACCCTTCGGCTCCCTGGTGCTGGCCATCGCCGTCACGGTCATCGAGGTGGCGCTGATCGTCACACTGATGGCCGACGGCGGTGACAAGAGCGCCACCCTGGCCAGGGACACCGTCTTCGCCGCCGTGATGATCACCTGCAACGGCATCGTCGGCATCTGCCTGCTCGTCGCCTCACTGCGCCACGGCACCGCGGTCTTCAACCCCGAGGGCTCCGGCGCGGCGCTCGCGACGGTGGCGACCCTGGCCACGCTGAGCCTGGTGCTGCCGACCTTCACCACCACCAAGCCGGGGCCGCAGTTCTCCACACTCCAGCTGACGTTCGCCGCGCTGTCCTCGCTGATCCTCTACGGCCTGTTCGTGACCACCCAGACGGTGCGGCACCGGGACTACTTCCTGCCCATCACCCGGCAGGGCGAGGTCATCACCAGGGAGGAGCACGCCAGCCCCCCGTCCAAGCGCACCGCCCTGATCAGCCTCGGCATGCTCGGTCTGGCGCTGATCGGCGTGGTCGGCCTGGCCAAGGGCGTGTCACCCGCCATCGAGGCGGGCGTGGCGGCGGCAGGCCTGCGCCAGGCCGTCGTCGGTGTGATCATCGCCCTGCTCGTGCTGCTTCCCGAGACCATCGCCGCGTTGCGCGCCGCGCGCCGGGACCGTGTGCAGACCAGCCTCAACCTCGCGCTCGGCTCGGCGATGGCCAGCATCGGACTGACCATCCCGGCCGTGGCGCTCGCCTCCCTCTGGCTGCCGGGGCCGCTCGTCCTCGGTCTGGACCCCGTCCATATGCTGATGCTCGCGCTGACGGTGGTGGTCGCCTCCCTGACCGTGGTGCCGGGTCGGGCCACCCCCTTGCAGGGCGGGGTCCACCTGGTGCTGTTCGCGGCCTACCTGGAGCTGGCGATCAGCCCCTGACTCCGCTGGTGGCCGGCTCCACCGCGACCACCGGCGCCGGGCGTGTCTCCGGCAGCAGCGCGAAACACCCCAGGCTGAGCAGCGCCATGCCGGTCAGATAGCCGCCCACGCCCCACGGGACGCGCCCGCCGCCCTGCGCGAGCGCCGTGGCCACGATCGGGGTGAGCGCGCCGCCGAGCACCCCGCCGAGGTTGTAGCCCACCGCGGCGCCCGTGCAGCGCACCCGAGCCTCGAACAGCTCCGGCAGATACGCGGAGATCACCGCGAACATGGTGACGAAGGCGAGCAGCGCGCCCAGCATCCCGAGGAAAATCAGCACCGGCTCGCCGGTCGCCAGCAGCGAGACCATGGGCAGCATCCACAGCGCGCAGGCCGCGCATCCGGCCATGCACAGCGGCCGGCGCCCGTAGCGGTCGCCGAGCAGCGCCGCCGCGGGGATGAGCGGGGCCTGCACGCCCACCGCGGCCATGACGCAGGTCAGCATGACGGTACGGCTCACCCCGAGCCGTTCCGTCGCATACGACAGCGACCAGGTCGTCACCGCGTAGAACACCGCGTACCCGACGGCCAGCGCGCCCGCCGTGAGCAGCACCAGCCGCCCGTGATGCCGTACGACCTCCATGAAGGGCACGCGCGCGTGGTCGTCGATCTCCAGGAACCGGGGGCTCTCGGCGAGCGACGAACGCAGCCACAGCCCCGCCAGCGCGGGCACGGCGGATGCCCAGAACGGCACCCGCCAACCCCACTGCGCGAACTGCTCGTCGGTCAGCCCGGCGGACAGCGCCAGCATCACCCCGTTGGCGAGCACGAAGCCGATCGCGGGCCCCACCTGCGGAAAGCTCGACCACAGGGCGCGCCGTCCGGCGGGCGCGTGCTCGACCGTGAGCAGCACGGCCCCGCCCCACTCGCCGCCGACTCCGAGTCCCTGCAGAAACCGCAGCATCAGGAGCAGCACGGGCGCGGCCACGCCGATCGACGCGTACGAGGGCACGCAGCCCACCGCGACCGTCGAGGCGCCGGTGAGCAGCAGCGAGGCGACGAGCACCGGCCGCCGCCCGCGCCGGTCCCCGAGGTGGCCGAACAGCACCGAGCCCAGCGGTCTGGCCACGAAACCCACGCCGAACGTCGCGAACGCCGCCAGCGTTCCCGCGACCGGCGAGAAGGAAGGGAAGAACAGCGGCCCCAGGACCAGCGCCGCCGCGGTCCCGTAGGCGAAGAAGTCGTAGAACTCGATCGCGGTACCGGCGAGGGAGGCGGCGGCGAGGCGAGGCAGGGAGACGGTGGTGACAGGGCGTACGTCGTGCATGGTGCGTCAACTACCCACCGTGATCACGGGTTACGGGGGCGTGCGGAGGTGACCACGTGACCGGAGCGCGCGCCCGGGGTGAGCGGGGCACGGCGCCGGGGCGCACGCCGGGGCCGTGATAGACCGGGGGCGAGCGGCGGTCGCGGACGCACCGCCCTGAACGACCGGAGGAACCGTGCCCAGCACCCTGGCCAACGCCCCGATCATGATCCTCAACGGGCCCAACCTGAACCTGCTGGGCCAGCGCCAGCCGGAGATCTACGGCACGGAGACACTCGCCGACGTCGAGGCGTTGTGTGCGAAGACGGCGGCCGCGCACGGTGGCGCGATCGACTTCCGGCAGTCCAACCACGAGGGCGCGCTGGTCGACTGGATCCACGAGGCGCGGCTGAACCACTGCGGGATCGTCATCAATCCCGGTGCCTACTCACACACTTCGGTGGCGATCCTGGACGCGCTCAACACCTGCGACGGCATGCCCGTTCTGGAGGTGCACATCTCCAACATCCACCAGCGCGAGACGTTCCGGCACCACTCGTACGTCTCCCTGCGCGCGGATGGCGTGATCGCCGGCTGCGGGGTGCAGGGCTACGCGTTCGGCGTCGAGCGCGTAGCGGCGCTGCTGGGCGCCGCGCGGGCCGACGCGTAGCCCCGCGGGGCGGCAGGCCTGCGGGCGGCCCCGCAGACGGCTCGCCTCAGCGCTGTACCACCGAACAGCACCGGCATCGACCGTCACGTTCCGTCCGGAGGCGCGCGGCGAAGGTCGTACGCCGGGCGCACGGAATGCCCCTGTAGGCGGCCGGGTTCACCACCCGCGTGCGTGCCACTCCGGCAGGTGCGGCCGCTCCGCGCCGAGCGTGGTGTCGTCGCCGTGCCCCGGATAGACCCAGGTCTCGTCCGGCAGGACGTCGAAGATCTTCGTCTCCACGTCGTGGATCAGGCTGGCGAACGCCTTGGGATCCTTGCGCGTGTTGCCGACGCCGCCCGGGAAAAGGCAGTCACCGGTGAAGACGTGCGGATGGCCGTGCGGGTCGTCGTAGACCAGCGCGATGGAACCCGGCGTGTGCCCGACGAGATGGCGCGCGGTGAGTTCCACCTGCCCCACCCGGATGACGTCCCCGTCGTCCACCAGCACGTCGGTGGGCACCGGGATACCGGGCGCGTCCTCGCGGCCGGCGTGCGTGCGCGCGCCCGTCGCGGCCACGACCTCGGCGAGCGCCTGCCAGTGGTCGCCGTGCTGGTGGGTGGTGACGACGGACGCGATGCCGTCGTCACCGATCATTCCCAGGAGCGTCCGCGGTTCGTTCGCGGCGTCGATCAGGAGCTGCTCGTCGGTGGCCCGGCAGCGCAGCAGATAGGCGTTGTTGTCCATCGGCCCGACCGCGATCTTGGTGATCATCAGGTCCTTGAGCTCATGCACATCCGCCGGCCCGCCGACCTTGACCTCGCCCGTGTACGTCATGGTGATCAGCCTATCGCCGGGCGGGGCCCGGCGGGCTGTCCTGGCGTACCGCGTGATGCCCTACAACGGCGGAAGCTTCGGCAGCGCGCCGCCGTCCGTGGTCAGGCCGGAGCCGTCGCGGCGGCCGGCGAGCCAGCCCAGCAGGTCCGCCGGGGTGCCCGAGACGGTGACCTCGGGCTCGTCCGCGGACCGTCCCGTGCTCCACGTGTGCGTGCCGTCCGTGACGCGGGTCGCGGGCACGCCGGGGTTCCCGGAGAAGCGCAGGGTCAGGAATTCGGTCTCCCGCTCCAGGAACTCGGCCGGGAGGTCCTCCAGGTCGTACCCGGTGCCGAGGTCCACATGGTGCAGCTCCACCTCGGCCCACCGGCGGAACGGCACCTGGGCCGCATCGTCGGTGACCCCGTTGCGCAGCTCGACCGTGCGCGTCCAGTCCGCGGGCGCGTCCCCCACAGCCCGGAACCGGTCCGTGCTCTCGCGCAGATCGGCGAGCTGGGTCTCCAGGGGGCGCGCGGCGCCGTCCTCGATGTCGGCGTCCCGCGCCTCGGCGCTCGCGTACATGGGACGGCCCTCGAGGACGTTCACGAGCGCGTCCGCGTTGCGGGCGAGGTGGGCGAGGACATGGCCGCGGCTCCAGCCGGGAAGCCGTGACGGCTCGGCGAGTGAGGCGTTGTCCAGTTGTGCGACCGCGTTGAGCAGCTTTTCGGTCGCGTCACGTACACATGCCAGGTCATGGGCGTGATCAGTCATGGGCCCGACCCTAGCGGCGCCACACGTTCGGGTGAAGCTGGTGAAGCTCGGCCGTAAATCGAATGCACGTGCTATATGGTCGAAGGCGGCGTCGGGCATGCTGGAAGGCCGGGGATTGTTATCCAACCGGGCAATCCGACCGGCGTTGTCAGTGGCTCCCCCTAGTCTGATGAAGGACGGGGGCCCCGCCCCTGTCACTTCTCCCAAGAAAGGTGCGGACCGGCGTGGCCGACCGTCTCATCGTCCGTGGCGCGCGCGAGCACAACCTGAAGAATGTCTCGCTCGACCTGCCTCGTGACTCGCTCATCGTCTTCACGGGCCTGTCCGGGTCGGGCAAGTCCTCCCTGGCCTTCGACACGATCTTCGCCGAGGGCCAGCGGCGCTACGTGGAATCGCTCTCCTCGTACGCCCGGCAGTTCCTCGGCCAGATGGACAAGCCGGACGTCGACTTCATCGAGGGACTGTCCCCGGCGGTCTCCATCGACCAGAAGTCGACCTCGCGCAACCCCCGCTCGACCGTCGGCACCATCACCGAGGTCTACGACTACCTGCGCCTGCTCTTCGCGCGCATCGGCAAGCCGCACTGTCCCGAGTGCGGCCGCCCGATCTCGCGCCAGTCGCCGCAGGCCATCGTGGACAAGGTGCTGGAGCTGCCGGAGGGCAGCCGCTTCCAGGTGCTGTCGCCGCTGGTGCGCGAGCGCAAGGGCGAGTTCGTCGATCTCTTCTCCGACCTGCAGACCAAGGGCTACTCCCGCGCGCGGGTGGACGGCAAGACCGTCCAGCTGTCCGAGCCGCCGACCCTGAAGAAGCAGGAGAAGCACACCATCGAGGTGGTCGTGGACCGCCTCACGGTGAAGGACTCCGCCAAGCGCCGCCTCACCGACTCCGTCGAGACCGCCCTCGGCCTGTCCGGCGGCATGGTCGTGCTCGACTTCGTGGACCTCCCCGAGGACGACCCCGAGCGCGAGCGCATGTACTCGGAGCATCTGTACTGCCCGTACGACGACCTGTCCTTCGAGGAGCTGGAGCCGCGCTCCTTCTCCTTCAACTCGCCCTTCGGCGCGTGTCCCGAGTGCACCGGCATCGGCACCCGCATGGAGGTCGATCCCGAGCTGATCGTCCCGGACCCCGACAAGTCGCTGGACGAGGGCGCCATCCACCCCTGGTCGCACGGACACACCAAGGACTACTTCGGCCGCCTGGTCGGCGCCCTCGCGGACGCCCTCGGCTTCCGCACGGACATCCCGTTCGCGGGCCTGCCGCAGCGCGCCAAGAAGGCCCTGCTCCACGGCCACAAGACCCAGATCGAGGTGCGCTACCGCAACCGGTACGGCCGCGAGCGCGTCTACACCACGCCGTTCGAGGGCGCGGTGCCCTTCGTCAAGCGGCGGCACAGCGAGGCCGAGAGCGACGCCAGCCGCGAGCGCTTCGAGGGCTACATGCGCGAGGTGCCCTGCCCGTCCTGTCAGGGCACCCGCCTCAAGCCGATCGTCCTCGCCGTCACCATCATGGAGAAGTCGATCGCCGAGGTCTCGGCGATGTCCATCAGCGACTGCGCGGAGTTCCTGGGCGAGCTGAAGCTGAGCGCCCGCGACAAGAAGATCGCCGAACGCGTCCTGAAGGAGGTCAACGAGCGACTGCGCTTCCTGGTCGACGTCGGCCTGGACTACCTCTCCCTCAACCGCGCGGCCGGCACCCTCTCCGGCGGCGAGGCCCAGCGCATCCGCCTGGCCACCCAGATCGGCTCCGGCCTGGTCGGCGTTCTGTACGTGCTGGACGAGCCGTCCATCGGCCTGCACCAGCGCGACAACCACCGGCTGATCGAGACCCTGGTCCGGCTGCGCGACATGGGCAACACGCTCATCGTCGTGGAGCACGACGAGGACACCATCAAGGTCGCCGACTGGGTGGTGGACATCGGCCCCGGCGCCGGTGAGCACGGCGGCAAGGTGGTGCACAGCGGCTCCTTGAAGGAACTGCTCGCCAACGCCGAGTCGCAGACCGGTGCCTACCTCTCCGGGCGTAAGGCCATCCCGGTCCCGGACATCCGGCGGCCCCGCGACCCGTCCCGCCAGCTCACCGTGCACGGCGCCCGCGAGAACAACCTCCAGGACATCGACGTGTCCTTCCCGCTGGGCGTGTTCACGGCCGTCACAGGCGTCTCCGGATCCGGCAAGTCCACCCTGGTCAACGACATCCTCTACACCCACCTGGCACGCGAGCTGAACGGCGCGCGGACCGTCCCCGGCCGCCACACGCGCGTGGCGGGCGACGACCAGGTGGACAAGGTGGTCCACGTCGACCAGTCGCCGATCGGCCGCACCCCGCGGTCCAACCCGGCGACCTACACCGGCGTCTTCGACCACGTCCGGCGCCTGTTCGCCGAGACCACCGAGGCCAAGGTCCGCGGCTACCTGCCCGGTCGCTTCTCCTTCAACGTCAAGGGCGGCCGCTGCGAGAACTGCGCGGGCGACGGCACCATCAAGATCGAGATGAACTTCCTCCCGGACGTCTACGTCCCGTGCGAGGTCTGCCACGGCGCCCGGTACAACCGGGAGACCCTGGAGGTCCACTACAAGGGCAAGTCCATCGCCGAGGTGCTGAACATGCCGATCGAGGAGGCCATGCACTTCTTCGAGGCGGTGCCGGCGATCTCCCGCCACCTGAAGACGCTGCACGACGTCGGCCTCGGCTACGTCCGCCTCGGCCAGTCCGCCACCACCCTCTCCGGCGGTGAGGCCCAGCGCGTCAAGCTCGCCAGCGAACTGCAGAAGCGCTCCACCGGACGCACGGTCTACGTCCTGGACGAGCCGACCACCGGTCTGCACTTCGAGGACATCAGCAAGCTCCTGAAGGTGCTCGGCGGCCTGGTCGACAAGGGCAACACGGTCATCGTCATCGAGCACAACCTCGACGTGATCAAGACCGCCGACTGGCTCGTGGACATGGGCCCGGAGGGCGGCGCCGGCGGTGGCCTGGTGGTCGCCGAGGGCACGCCCGAGGAGGTCGCCGGGGTTTCGACCAGCCACACCGGCAAGTTCCTGCGCGAGATCCTCGGCGCCGACCGCATCAGCGACGCGGAGACCGTGAAGGCGCCCCGCGCCACCAGGAAGACGGCCGCGGCACGGACGACGGCGAAGAAGACAGTGACGGCCAAGGCCAACGACACGGCGACCAAGAAGGCCGCCGCGGCCACGAAGAAGACGGCCACGAAGAAGGCGACGCCCGCGAAGAAGACGACGCGGTCCGGCAAAGCCTGACATCGAGTTAAAAAAGCGGCGCCCCGCGGGAACTCCCCGCGGGGCGCCGCTCGTTCCACCATCAGCCGCACGGATCGGCGGCCGCTCCTTGACAAGAGCAGAGAGAAATCGGACGGCTCACAGGTCACCCAGCTCGTCCGCGTACGGCGGCTCCGCCCCCGCCCGTGAACAGGTGATCGCCGCCGCCCGCGCCGCGAAGCGCAGCAGCCGCTCCCAGCCCTTCGTCCCAAGGGAGGCCAGTCCCTCCGGCGACAGCGCGTCCAGGGCGGACAGTCCGTGCAGCAGCGCCGCGTTCACCGTGTCACCGGCGCCGATGGTGTCCACGACGTCGACCTTCTCACCAGGCACGGAGTACTCCCCGCCGCCTGGGGTGTACACGGTCAGACCCTCGCCGCCCCGGGTCACCACCACGGCCGACGGCCCCTCGGCCAGCCACTCGCGCGGCGTCCCGCCCAGCCACGCCGCGTCCTCCGCGGACACCTTCAGCAGCGTCACCGACGGCAGCCAGCTCGCGAAACGCGCCCGGTAGGCGTCCGCGTCCGGGATCAGCGCCGCCCGGATGTTCGGGTCGAGCGCGGTGAACAGCCCCTGCCCGGCCGCCCTGCGCAGCAGCTCCTCATAGGCGCTCGCCCCCGGTTCCAGGACGAGCGAAAGGGTGCCGAAGGACACCGCGCGGGTGCCCGCGGGGAGCGAGGCGGGTGCGGTGAAGAGACGGTCGGCGGTGCCCTCGACATGGAAGGAGTAGGAGGCCGAGCCGCCGCCGTCGATCGTGGCCACCGCGAGGGTCGTCGGCTCCGGCCCGCGCTGCACGCCCGACACCTCGACCCCGGCCCGCCGCAGCCCGTCGAGCAGCGCCTCGCCGAAGGCGTCGTAGGACGTCCGTGAGCAGAAGGCCGTGGGGGAGTCGAGCCGGCCGAGGGCCAGGGCGGTGTTGTACGGGCCGCCGCCGGGCGCCGGCTTCAGGGCCGCGAGGGCGCCGGGGCCCTGCGGTACCAGGTCGATCAGTGCCTCACCGGCGACGACGATCACGAGGCGGTTCCCTTCTCGGACAGGGGCTCGGGCGGGGCCCCTCTCCGCCCGTCCGGTGGAAGGGAGTCTTCCGGCCGGGAAGGTACCCCATCGGCCGACCTCGCGTAAACGCTCGCACAAGCGCCTACGTGCTCGTTCCCGCGGCACCGGATGCCCTTTCCCGCACCCTGTCGTCCCCCCCCGTCGCGCGCACCGCACCCCGCCCCCGGACCGGGCTTTCTGCCCCGGTATCGTCGCCCTGTACACCCCTTGACCAGTGGAGTTCGAGATGCCTGCGCGACCTTCCGCGAGCCGTCGTACCGTCCTTCGAGGGGCCGCCGTGGTCCCGGTCGCCGGGCTCGGCCTGGCCGCGTGCTCGGCACCGGGGGGCAGCGCCGCCGCCGAGCCGACCGCGCCGGTGGACCTCGGTGCCGAGAGCGAGGTCGCAGAGGGCGGCGCCAAGCTCTACAAGGACCACAACGTGGTGGTCAGCCGGGACAAGAGCGGCACGCTGAAGGCGTACAGCACGGTCTGTACGCACGCCGGGTGCGCCATCAACAAGCTCCGGGGCACGACCCTGATCTGCCCCTGCCACGGCAGCGAGTTCGACGCCGTGAGCGGCAAGGTCGTCCAGGCACCGGCCACCGAGCCGCTGACGGAGCTGTCGGTGAAGACGGAGAAGGGCAGGATCGTCGCGGGCCCGGCCGCCTGATCCAAGGGGCCCGCGCGGCCCGGTTTCACCGGTCGGGCCGGCTGGTGGGCGGGTGCCGCGTCGCTCACTGGGGCCAGTCCCAGGCGATCCCCACGACGCCCGGCCGGATACGCGGCTCGACGACATGCGCGCAGTGGTGCGGGCCGGTGACGGAGAGTTCCTGCCGGGCACTGCGCGGGGCCGCCGGGGAGTGCTGGGTGAAGCGCCGGCAGCGCACGGGCAGTGCGGTCGCGTCGAAACGCACTTGGAGCGCGTACTGGCCGCCGGGCGCGTCGAAGTGGTGCAGGTACTCGTGGGCGGCCTGGGCCGTGCCGTCCTCGACGGCGTACCGGAAGAGGAAGGTGTCGCCGGCGCGCAGCCGCGTGTCGAAGAGCAGTTCGGCCACCACTACCCCGGTGTCCTCGTCCCGGCGGACGCGGCCGGTGCGGCAGTTCTCCAGGGCCCGAACCCTCATCTTGTGCGGGGCGCAGCCGGGGTCGCCCTGGTGGACGGCCAGGAAGCCGTCGACGCCGTCGCGGTGGGCGCGCACGATGTGATGGGCCTCGCGGACCGCCAGCTCGCGCCGGGCACCGATCCGGACGCACTCATGGTGACCCAGGGTGTGCAGACCGCTGTCGGCCGGACCGCCCAGCTCGGCCCGGATCCGGTCCAGCACGGCCGAGGCCTCGACCAGGGAGCGGTACGAGCGGCCCGCGGGGGAGTCGTCCTCCCCGCGCTGGTCGGACTCGGCGAGCAGCCGGATCAGGGACTCGTCCGGCAGCTGGAGGATCTCCTCCAGGGCGCGGACGGCGCGCAGCGACTCCGGGCGCTGGGGGCGGCGGGCGCCCTGCTGCCAGTAACTCAGGCTGGTCACACCGACTTTGACCCCGTGGCGCGAGAGATGGTGCTGGACGCGCTGGAGCGGCAGGCCGCGCGCGGCGATCGCGGCGCGCAGCGCCACGTGGAAGGGACCGCCCCGCAGGGCCGTGTCCAGTTCCTCCCCGGTGGGGAGGTCCGCGTGCTCTAGGGCATGCCGCATGCCGAGGGCCTTTCTGTAAGTCTCATTACGGCTGGTCAGACCGTCTGCGCGGGTGTGGGCCGCCCCGTGGCGTCGTGGAGGCCTGTGGCGGCGCGTGCCGCGCCCTTTTCCCGCGCGTGCCGGCCCCGAGTTCCCCCGCATTGAAGCGTGTTGACCAGAACCCGACAACACCTTGAGGCCGTCCGCCCCGTACGACTGGCCGGACCGCGCCCCTCGCCGACCGGCCGGTACCGGCGGGCCGGACCCCCACCGGTCCGGGCGGGCGCCGTTCGATCAGCCGCGTGGCCGGGGTTATCTACAGGCCCGACGCGGTGTCGGTGCTCGCCAGTAGGGTGTGAGACATGGCCGATCCCTCCAGCTACCGCCCCAGGCCGGGTGAGATCCCGGACACTCCCGGGGTGTACAGATTCCGTGACGAGCACCGCCGGGTGATCTACGTCGGAAAGGCGAAAAGCCTGCGCCAGCGCCTGGCGAACTACTTCCAGGACCTGGCGAACCTGCACCCGCGCACCCGGACGATGGTGACCACCGCCGCGTCTGTGGAGTGGACCGTGGTGTCCACGGAGGTCGAGGCGCTGCAGCTGGAGTACTCCTGGATCAAGGAGTTCGACCCCCGGTTCAACGTCAAGTACCGCGACGACAAGAGCTACCCCTACCTCGCGGTGACCATGAACGAGGAGTTCCCGCGCGTCCAGGTGATGCGCGGTCACAAGAAGAAGGGCGTGCGGTACTTCGGGCCGTACGGACACGCGTGGGCCATCCGGGACACCGTCGATCTGCTGCTGCGGGTCTTCCCGGTGCGCACCTGCTCGGCGGGCGTGTTCAAGAACGCCGCCCGCACCGGCCGCCCCTGCCTGCTCGGCTACATCGGCAAGTGCTCCGCCCCCTGCGTCGGCCGGATCAGCCCCGAGGACCACCGGGACCTGGCCGACGAGTTCTGCGACTTCATGGCCGGCCGCACCGGCACCTACCTCCGCCGCCTGGAGAAGCAGATGATGGAGGCGGCCGAGGAGATGGAGTACGAGCGGGCCGCCCGGCTGCGCGACGACATAGGGGCCCTGAAGAAGGCCATGGAGAAGAGCGCGGTCGTGCTCGCCGACGCGACCGACGCCGACCTCATCGCCGTCGCCGAGGACGAGCTGGAGGCGGCCGTGCAGATCTTCCACGTGCGTGGCGGCCGGGTGCGCGGCCAGCGCGGCTGGGTGACCGACAAGGTCGAGGAGATCACCACCGGCGCCCTGGTCGAGCACGCCCTGCAGCAGCTGTACGGCGAGGAGACCGGGGACGCCGTACCCAAGGAGGTGCTGGTCCCGGCGCTGCCCGAGCCCGTGGAGCCGGTCCAGGAATGGCTGACCGGCCGCCGCCGGTCGAACGTGTCGTTGCGCATCCCGCAGCGCGGCGACAAGAAGGCGCTCATGGAGACCGTGCAGCGCAACGCCCAGCAGGCGCTCGCCCTGCACAAGACAAAGCGCGCCTCCGACCTCACCACCCGCTCGCGCGCTCTGGAGGAGATCGCCGACGCCCTCGACCTGGACAGCGCCCCGCTGCGCATCGAGTGCTACGACATCTCGCACCTCCAGGGGGACGACGTGGTCGCCTCCATGGTCGTCTTCGAGGACGGCCTGCAGCGCAAGAGCGAGTACCGCCGCTTCCAGATCAAGGGCTTCGCCGGCCAGGACGACGTGCGCTCCATGCACGAGGTGATCACCCGCCGCTTCAAGAGGTACCTCGCGGAGAAGGAGCGGACCGGCGAGTGGGCCGACGGCGAGGAGCCGGGCACCGACGGCGGAGCCGTGCCCCCGCCCACCACCGACCCGGAATCCGGCGGCTCCCTCACGGGCCCGGAATCCGGCGCCACCGCCGACCCGGAATCCGGCTCCCTCGCGGTCACGGAACCCGGCTCCCCCACCAGCCCGGAATCCGGGCTCCTGGCCGCCGCCGCAACCGACTCCCTCGGCACCACCCTCGCCGCCCCCGTCAACGGCTCCCTCAAGGACGACGACGGTCGTCCCCGGAAGTTCGCCTACCCGCCCCAGCTGGTCGTGGTCGACGGCGGTCAGCCGCAGGTCGCGGCGGCCCGGCGGGCGCTGGACGAGCTGGGCATCGACGACATCGCGGTGTGCGGCCTGGCCAAGCGGCTCGAAGAGGTCTGGCTGCCAGGGGAGGACGACCCCGTGGTGCTGCCCCGCACCAGCGAGGGCCTGTATCTGCTCCAGCGCGTCCGGGACGAGGCGCACCGGTTCGCGATCACCTACCAGCGCACCAAGCGCGCCAAGCGCTTCCGAGCCGGCCCCCTGGACGACGTCCCCGGCCTCGGCGAGACCAGGAAACAGGCGCTCATCAAGCATTTCGGCTCGGTGAAGCGGCTGCGGTCCGCCACAATCGAACAGATCCAGGAAGTGCCCGGGATAGGCCGGAAGACGGCCGAGACCATCGCCGTGGCCCTCGCCCAGGCGGCCCCGGCCGCACCCGCCGTGAACACGGCGACCGGAGAGATCATGGAAGACGAGGAACCCGAGACGACGGCGGGCTCCTCGGGGGAGCCCGTGACCGCGGGCCCCCCGGACGAACGACGGGGGCAGGAGACATGACCGAGCACGAGGCAGAGCCCACACAGCGCCGAGATCAGGCGCACGGCGACCCGGGCGAGGACACCGCCGCCCGGCAGCCCACCGGCCAGGAAACCAGCCAGGAGACCGGCCAGGCCACGGGCGACGACAACGGAGCACAGGTGAGCACGGGCAGCGAGACCTCCGGGGTCCCCGAAGCGGCGATCCCCGAGCTGGTGATCATCTCCGGCATGTCCGGAGCGGGCCGCTCGACGGCCGCGAAGTGCCTGGAGGACCTCGGCTGGTTCGTCGTGGACAACCTGCCGCCCGCGCTCATCCCCACCATGGTGGAACTGGGCGCCCGCTCCCAGGGGAACGTGGCGCGGATCGCGGTGGTGGTGGACGTCCGCGGCCGGCGCTTCTTCGACAACCTGCGCGAGTCCCTGGCGGACCTGGAGGCCAAACACGTCACCCGGCGGATCGTCTTCCTGGAGTCCTCCGACGAGGCCCTGGTGCGCCGCTTCGAGTCGGTGCGCCGCCCGCACCCCCTGCAGGGCGACGGCCGCATCGTGGACGGCATCGCCGCCGAGCGGGAACTGCTGCGCGAACTGCGCGGCGACGCCGACCTGGTGATCGACACCTCCAGCCTCAACGTGCACGAGCTGCGCGCCAAGATGGACGCCCAGTTCGCCGGCGAGGAGGAGCCCGAGCTGCGGGCCACCGTGATGTCCTTCGGCTTCAAGTACGGCCTCCCCGTCGACGCCGACCTCGTCGCGGACATGCGGTTCCTGCCCAACCCGCACTGGGTCCCGGAGCTGCGCCCCTTCACGGGCCTCAACGAGGAGGTCGCCGCCTACGTCTTCAACCAGCCCGGCGCCAAGGAGTTCCTGGACCGCTACGCCGAGCTGCTGCGCCTCGTCGCGGCCGGCTACCGGCGTGAGGGCAAGCGCTATGTGACCATCGCGATCGGCTGTACCGGGGGCAAGCACCGCTCGGTCGCGATGTCGGAGAAGCTCGCCGCGCGCCTGGCGGCCGAGGGCGTGGAGACGGTGGTCGTACACCGGGACATGGGACGGGAATGACGGAACGTACACGGCGGCTGGGCCGGCTGCGCCGGATGGTGCCGGACGCGCGCTCCGGCCGCTCCGCCGAGGCCCGCGCCGGCCGCCCGGCCGAGGCCCGCGGGGCCCGGCCCCGCCGCCGGGGCGCGCAGCCCAAGGTCGTCGCGCTCGGCGGCGGCATGGGCCTGTCCGCCTCGCTCGCCGCGCTGCGCCGGATCACCGGCGATCTCACCGCCGTCGTCACCGTGGCCGACGACGGCGGCTCCAGCGGACGGCTGCGCGACGAGCTGGGCGTGCTGCCGCCCGGCGATCTGCGCAAGGCGCTGGCCGCGCTGTGCGGGGACGACGACTGGGGCCAGACCTGGTCCCGCGTCATCCAGCACCGCTTCCAGTCCCAGGGCGACCTGCACGACCACGCGGTGGGCAATCTGCTGATCGTCGCCCTGTGGGAGCAGCTCGGCGACCATGTGCAGGCCCTGGACCTGGTCGGCAAACTGCTCGGCGCGCACGGACGGGTGCTGCCCATGTCCGCCGTGCCACTGGAGCTTCAGGCGCTGGTGAAGGGGCATGACCCGGAGCGTCCGGAGGACGTGGACACCGTGCGCGGGCAGGCCACCGTGGCGCTGACGCCGGGCGAGGTGCAGTCCGTGCATCTGGTGCCGAACGACCCGCCGGCCGTCCCGGAGGCCCTCGCCGCGGTCCTGGACGCGGACTGGGTGGTGCTCGGTCCCGGGTCCTGGTTCTCCTCGGTGATCCCGCACCTGCTGGTCCCCGAGTTGCTGGACGCCCTGACCGAGACCAAGGCGCGCAAGGTCCTGTCGCTGAACCTCGCCCCGCAGCCGGGGGAAACCGACGGCTTCTCCCCGCAGCGTCATTTGGAGGTTTTGGGGCGACACGCCCCTAAACTCGCCCTGGACGTGGTGCTGGCCGACGAGGCCGCCGTGCCCGACCGTGACTTGCTCACCGAGGCCGCCAAGCGGCTGGGAGCAGCGGTCGAGCTGGCCCCGGTGGCCCGGACCGACGGAACGCCCCGGCACGACCCGGAGCTGTTGGCCGCCGCGTACGACCGTATTTTTCGGATGCATGGAAGGATCGGCCCATGGCGATGACGGCAGCGGTGAAGGACGAGATCTCCCGGCTCCCCGTCACCCGGACCTGCTGCAGGAAGGCGGAGGTCTCCGCCATTCTGCGGTTCGCCGGCGGCCTGCATCTGGTGAGCGGGCGCATCGTGATCGAGGCGGAGCTGGACACCGCGATGGCGGCCCGCCGGCTCAAGCGGGACATCCTGGAGATCTTCGGCCACAGCTCGGAGCTGATCGTGATGGCGCCCGGCGGACTGCGCCGCGGCTCGCGCTATGTCGTCCGGGTCGTCGCGGGCGGGGACCAGCTCGCCCGGCAGACCGGCCTGGTCGACGGCCGGGGCCGGCCGATCCGGGGGCTGCCCCCGCAGGTGGTCTCCGGGGCCACCTGTGACGCGGAGGCGGCGTGGCGCGGGGCGTTCCTCGCCCATGGCTCGCTGACCGAGCCCGGCCGCTCCTCCTCCCTGGAGGTGACCTGCCCGGGTCCGGAGGCCGCGCTGGCGCTCGTCGGCGCCGCCCGCCGGCTGTCGATCGCCGCCAAGGCCCGCGAGGTGCGCGGGGTGGACCGCGTGGTCGTCCGGGACGGTGACGCGATCGGCGCGCTGCTGACCCGGCTCGGCGCGCACGAGTCGGTGCTGGCCTGGGAGGAGCGCCGGATGCGCCGCGAGGTGCGGGCCACGGCCAACCGGCTCGCCAACTTCGACGACGCGAACCTGCGGCGTTCGGCCCGTGCGGCGGTGGCCGCGGGGGCGCGGGTGCAGCGCGCGCTGGAGATCCTCGGCGAGGAGGTGCCCGAGCACCTCGCGGCGGCCGGGCGGCTGCGCATGGAGCACAAGCAGGCCTCGCTGGAGGAGCTGGGCGCGCTCGCCGACCCGCCGCTGACCAAGGACGCGGTCGCGGGCCGGATCCGCCGGCTGCTGGCCATGGCCGACAAGCGCGCGTCCGATCTGGGCATCCCGGGCACGGAGGCCAATCTGACGGAGGAACTGGCGGACAACCTGGTCGGCTGACCGGTCCCACCGCCAACACGCCGGTGCCGGCCCCCGTCTGAGGGGGGCTCGGCACCGGCATTCGTATGCCCTCGTCCGGCGGGCTCGTCGCGCCTTCGGGCCGGCTCGCCCGAGGCCGTCGGTTCGCGGCTCCAATACCACAGGTGAGCGGAGCCCTCATCAACGGTGCGGAATCGGGGTACTCAACAGGTGAGCCGACCCGCTCACGAACGAGTGACAACGGCGTCAATAAGGGGCGACATTCGATAGCAAAAACGGGTGAATCAACTGCCGATCCGAGACGGTCCGTACCTCTACTGCCAGGTACGAAACGCCTGCCCATGTATGCGCCATCTCAATGTCACCGAGGGGCCCTCAGGGAGGTAGGGTCGGTGGTGGTCGGGGACATCCCAAACAGAGCTCGCCGGCTCGCGTGGTCGGCGTACCAACGAGGAGATCGGTTCGTGACGATCCGCGTAGGCATCAACGGCTTCGGCCGCATCGGCCGTAACTACTTCCGC
The DNA here is from genome assembly GCF_040706415.1 of Streptomyces sp. NPDC048106. Lineage (NCBI taxonomy): Bacteria > Bacillati > Actinomycetota > Actinomycetes > Kitasatosporales > Streptomycetaceae > Streptomyces > Streptomyces sp. NPDC048106. The sequence goes on from NZ_JBEZND010000004.1 coordinate 265,365, forward strand.
GCGCTGCTGGAGCAGGGTGCGGACATCGAGGTTGTGGCTGTCAACGACCTGGGTGACACGGCCACCACGGCCCACCTGCTCAAGTACGACACGATCCTGGGTCGCCTCAAGCAGGAGGTCACCCACACCGCCGACACGATCACCGTCGGCGGCCACACCATCAAGGTGCTGTCCGAGCGCAACCCGGCCGACATCCCCTGGGGCGAGCTGGGCGTCGACATCGTCATCGAGTCGACCGGCATCTTCACCAAGCGCGAGGACGCCGCCAAGCACCTGGCCGGCGGCGCCAAGAAGGTCCTCATCTCGGCTCCGGCCAAGGACGAGGACATCACCATCGTGATGGGCGTCAACCAGGACAAGTACGAGTCGGCGAACCACCACGTCATCTCGAACGCGTCCTGCACCACCAACTGTGTGGCCCCGATGGCGAAGGTCCTGGACGAGAACTTCGGCATCGTCAAGGGTCTGATGACCACGGTGCACGCGTACACGAACGACCAGCGCATCCTGGACTTCCCGCACAAGGACCTGCGCCGCGCCCGTGCCGCCGCCGAGAACATCATCCCGACCACCACCGGTGCCGCCAAGGCCACCGCCCTGGTCCTGCCGCAGCTCAAGGGCAAGCTGGACGGCCTCGCCATGCGCGTCCCGGTCCCGACCGGCTCCGTCACCGACCTCGTGGTCGAGCTCAGCCGCGAGGTCACCAAGGAAGAGGTCAACGCCGCCTTCCAGAAGGCCGCCGAGGGCGAGCTCAAGGGCCTCCTCGACTACACCGAGGACCCGATCGTCTCCTCGGACATCGTCAACGCCCCGGCGTCCTGCACCTTCGACTCCTCCCTGACCATGGTCCAGGAGGGCAAGAACGTGAAGGTCATCGGCTGGTACGACAACGAGTGGGGCTACTCCAACCGCCTCGTGGACCTCACGGTCTTCGTCGGCAACCAGCTCTGATCGCCGAAGACCACAGCAGTACGACCGTGACACGAAAGCAGGGCTCGGCCGGCGCACCGCAGCGCCGACCGGGCCCTGTCCCGCGCACGGACCACGTCCTCATACGATCAAGGTGCACCACGAGCCCTCCTCAGGAGTCCACCCCATGAAGACGATCGACGAACTTCTCGCCGACGGCGTAAGCGGCAAGCGGGTCTTCGTCCGCGCCGACCTCAACGTGCCGCTGGCCGACGGGACGATCACCGACGACGGCCGCATCCGCGCCGTGCTGCCCACCGTCAAGGCCCTCGCGGAGGCGGGCGCCAAGGTGATCGTCGCCTCGCACCTGGGCCGCCCCAAGGGCGCCCCGGACCCCGCCTTCTCGCTGCTGCCCGCCGCCGAGCGCCTCGGCGAACTGCTCGGCGCCCCGGTCGCCTTCGCCCAGGACACCGTCGGCCCCGCGGCCCACGACGCCGTCGACGGCCTCCAGCCCGGCCAGGTCGCCGTCATCGAGAACCTGCGTTTCAACCCCGGAGAGACGTCCAAGGACGACGCCGAGCGCGGCGAGTTCGCCGACCGGCTGGTCGCCCTCGCCGATGTCTACGTCGGCGACGGCTTCGGAGCCGTGCACCGGGGGCACGCCTCCGTCTACGACCTCCCGGCCCGGCTGCCGCACTACGCCGGCCACCTCATCGCCACCGAGGTCGGCGTCCTGAAGAGGCTCACCGAGGAGGTCGAGCGCCCCTACGTCGTGGCGCTCGGCGGTTCCAAGGTCTCCGACAAGCTCGCCGTCATCGACCAGCTGCTCGGCAAGGCCGACCGGCTGCTCATCGGCGGCGGGATGCTCTTCACCTTCCTCAAGGCCCGGGGCTACGAGGTCGGCAGCTCCCTCCTCCAGGAGGACCAGATCCCGGCCGTCACCGAGTACATGGAGCGCGCCGAGAAGCTGGGCGTGGAACTGCTGCTCCCCGTCGACGTCCTGGTCTCCGCGGAGTTCCCGGACCTGAAGACCAAGGCGCCGAGCCAGTACGAGACGGTCGACGCGGACAAGATCCCCGCCGGCCGGCTGGGCCTGGACATCGGCCCGAAGACCCGGGCGCTGTACGCCTCGAAGCTCGCCGACGCCAGGACCGTCTTCTGGAACGGTCCCATGGGCGTCTTCGAGCACCCCGACTACGCCGAGGGCACCAGGGCGGTCGCCCAGGCGCTCGTAGACTCGAACGGTTTCACCGTCGTCGGCGGCGGTGACTCCGCCGCGGCCGTGCGCACGCTCGGCTTCGACGAGAACGCGTTCGGCCACATCTCGACCGGCGGCGGCGCCTCCCTCGAATACCTTGAGGGCAAGACGCTTCCCGGTCTCGCCGCACTGGAGGACTGACCCCGTATGACCACCCGCACGCCGCTGATGGCGGGCAACTGGAAGATGAACCTCAACCACCTCGAGGCCATCGCGCACGTCCAGAAGCTCGCCTTCGCCCTGGCCGACAAGGACTACGAGGCCGTCGAGGTCGCCGTCCTGCCGCCCTTCACCGACCTGCGCTCCGTACAGACCCTGGTCGACGGCGACAAGCTCAAGATCAAGTACGGCGCCCAGGACATCTCGCAGCACGACTCCGGCGCCTACACCGGCGAGATCTCCGGCCCGATGCTGGCCAAGCTGAAGTGCGCCTACGTGGTTATCGGCCACTCCGAGCGCCGCCAGTACCACGACGAGACCGACGAGATCGTCAACGCCAAGGTCAAGGCCGCCTACAAGCACGGCCTGACCCCGATCCTGTGCGTCGGCGAGGAGCTGGACGTCCGCGAGGCGGGCAACCACGTCGACCACACCCTCACCCAGGTCGAGGGCGGCCTCAAGGACCTTCCGGCCGAGCAGGCCGAGACCCTCGTGATCGCCTACGAGCCCGTGTGGGCGATCGGCACCGGCAAGGTCTGCGGCGCCGACGACGCCCAGGAGGTCTGCGCCGCCATCCGCGCCAAGATCGCCGAGCTGTACTCCCAGGACGTGGCCGACAAGGTCCGCATCCAGTACGGCGGCTCCGTGAAGTCGGGCAATGTCGCCGAGATCATGGCCAAAGCCGACATCGACGGCGCCCTGGTCGGCGGCGCTTCGCTGGACACCGACGAGTTCGTCAAGATCGTGCGCTTTCGCGATCAGTGACGGAGCGGCGACCCCGCCCATGAGTAGGCGGTAGCCGCGATACGTCGTACTCTTGCGGGGGCACGGCCCCGGTGCTGTGCCCCCGTCGTCCATCCGAATCCGAGGAAGTTGGTCCAGCCGTGGTTTTGGGGTTCTCGATCGCCCTGATCATCTTCAGCCTGCTGCTGATGCTGCTGGTGCTGATGCACAAGGGAAAGGGCGGCGGCCTCTCCGACATGTTCGGTGGCGGCATGCAGTCCTCCGTCGGCGGCTCCTCGGTCGCCGAGCGCAACCTCGACCGGATCACCCTCGTGATCGGCGTGCTGTGGCTCGCGTGCATCGTGGTCCTCGGCATCCTGATGAAGACGAACAGCTGATCCCGGCCGTCCAGGCACACACATTCCGTACGTTGAGCCCCATGTTCGGTACGCGCTCCCGAGCGCGGCCTATCATGGGGCTTGCGTCTCGGTGCGGGGGCGGTAACTCCCATCACTGGACGCGCGTTGGGCCTTACGTAGACTGAGGCGCTCGCAGCGAAGCGGTACGCCGACTCGCTTCGCGGCACCATCACGCAGGGAGTTACGACCGTGGCAAGTGGCAACGCGATCCGAGGAAGCCGGGTCGGGGCGGGGCCGATGGGCGAGGCCGAGCGCGGCGAGTCCGCACCGCGGCTGCGCATCTCCTTCTGGTGCTCCAACGGGCACGAGACGCAGCCGAGCTTCGCCAGCGACGCACAGGTTCCCGACAACTGGGACTGCCCGCGCTGCGGCTTTCCGGCCGGCCAGGACCGGGACAACCCGCCGGACCCACCGCGCACCGAGCCGTACAAGACGCACCTCGCCTATGTGCGGGAGCGGCGCAGCGACGCGGACGGCGAGGCGATCCTCGCCGAGGCACTCGCCAAACTACGCGGCGAGATCTAGGGCCTCCCGTTTGGATCAGGCCGGGCTCGTGGGGGCTGGCACCGCTCCCTGATCCGGCCTGATCCAAACGAAAGACCCTGGACATTGAGTCCCGGCCGGGCACCCTCGGTGCCTGGCCGGAGCCGTATCCGCCGCTCGCGTCCGGTCGATTGTCAGTGGCACCCTCTACGGTTCTCGTGAAGGCGACGACCGCGAGGGGGAGTTGTGACGACGGTGGCGGCGGGGGAGCTGCGGGCGCCCGCATGGCGCGGGGGCTTCGGGCGGCTGTGGAGCGCCGCCGTGCTGTCCCGCTTCGGTGACGCGCTGCGCAATGCCGCCCTGCCGCTGCTCGCCGCCTCGCTGACCAGCCGGCCTCTGCTCATCGCCACCGTGACCGCCTGCGGTTATCTGCCCTGGATCCTCTTCGGGCTGTGCGGCGGGGCGATCGCCGACCGGGTCGACCAGCGGCGCGCCATGTGGACCGTGGACACGGTACGAGGAGTGCTGGTCGCCTCCTTCGCGGTGGCCGTCGCCCTCGGGCACACGTCGATCGCCCTGCTCATCACGCTGGCCTTCACCCTGACCACGCTGGCGACCCTCTTCGACAACGCCTCCACCGCCCTGCTGGCCGCCCTGGTCGACCCCGAGGCCCTCGGCAGCGCCAACGCCCGGCTGATGACCGGTCAGACGATAGCGGGCGGGCTGTTCGGGGCGCCCGTCGTGCCGGTGCTGCTCGCCGCGGGGGTGGCGGCGCCCTTCCTGGCCGACGCGTCCACCTTCCTGGTCGCCGCCGCCCTGGTCGCCTCCCTGCGCGCCGGCGCGCCCGAGCGGGCCCCGAGACCGGCGGGCAACACCCTGCGCCGGGAGATCGCCGCCGGACTGCGCACCCTGTGGCAGGACCGGCCCCTGCGCGGCCTGTGCGCCGCCACGGCCCTGTGCAACATCGGCATGGGCGGCCTGATCGCCACCCTGGTCGTGATCGTGACCGGCTGGCTGCACGCGGGCACCGCCGGCTATGCGGCGGCCACCACCGCGTACGCCGTCGGCGGTCTGGCCGGGGGCGCGGTGAACCGGCGGCTCACGGCCGCGCTCGGCCCGGTGCGCACCGTCCTGCTCGCCGGTACGGCGCAGACCGCCGCGCTCCTCGTCATGGGATCCGTGCGGAGCCTGGCCGCCCTGGTGGCTGCCATGGCCGCCTTCGGGTTCATGGGAATGCTGTGGAACGTCAACAGCACCACCCTGATGCAGCAGCGCAGCCCCGCCGGCGCCCTCGGCCGGATCAGCTCCGCCTTCCGCACCGTGGGCGTCGCCGGGGCCCCGCTGGGCGCCCTGCTCGGCGGCGCCGTGGCCACCGCCTGGGGCCGGGGCACACCGGCCCTGCTCGCCGCCGCCTTCTTCGTCCTGGCCGTCATCGCGCTGATACCGGCCGGCCGGACGGACCTGCCCGCCGCCGCGCCGGACGACGGCGCCACGGGAGCCCGCGTCCCCCGGTGATCAATTAGGTTGGAACCTCTGGGACAGGCACGAAAGAAGGCGGAAGTCGGAAATGAACGCAGACGGCCGTACCAGGCTCAACCAGACGCCCGAATGGACCGCTCTCGTCAAGCACCGGGAGGAGCTGGCCGACACCCATATGAGGGACTTGTTCGCCGCCGATCCCGAGCGCGGCGCCGGGTACAGGCTGCGGGCCGGCGATCTCCATATCGACTATTCGAAGCACCTGGTCACCGGCGAGACGCTGCGGCTGCTGCGCGAGCTGGCCGCGGCGACGGACGTGTTCGGGCTGCGCGACGCCATGTTCCGCGGCGAGAAGATCAACGTCACCGAGGACCGGGCGGTGCTGCACACCGCGCTGCGCGCCCCGCGGGACGCGGTGATCGAGGTCGACGGCGAGAACGTGGTGCCCAAGGTGCACGCCGTCCTCGACAAGATGGGCGACTTCGCCGAGCGGGTCCGCTCCGGCGCCTGGAGCGGCCACACCGGCAAGCGCATCCGCAATGTCGTCAACATCGGCATCGGCGGCTCGGACCTCGGCCCCGCGATGGCCTACGACGTGCTGCGCAGCTTCACCGACCGGGAGCTGACCGTCCGCTTCGTGTCCAACGTGGACGGCGCAGACCTGCACGAGGCGACCCGCGACCTGGACCCGGCGGAGACGCTGTTCATCATCGCCTCCAAGACCTTCACCACCATCGAGACGATCACCAACGCGACCTCCGCGCGCACCTGGCTGCTGAACGCGCTCGGCGACGCCTCGGCGGTGGCCAAGCACTTCGTGGCGCTGTCCACCAACGCCGGCAAGGTGACCGAGTTCGGCATCGACCCGGACAACATGTTCGAGTTCTGGGACTGGGTCGGCGGCCGGTACTCGTACGACTCCGCGATCGGCCTCTCCCTGATGATCGCCATCGGCCCGGACCGGTTCCGGGAGATGCTGGACGGCTTCCGGCTGATGGACGAGCACTTCCGCACCGCGCCCGCCGAGGCCAACGCCCCGCTGCTGCTCGGCCTGCTGGGCATCTGGTACGGCAACTTCCATGACGCCCAGTCGCACGCCGTGCTGCCGTACAGCCACTACCTGTCCAGGTTCACCGCCTACCTCCAGCAGCTGGACATGGAGTCCAACGGCAAGTACGTGGCGCGGGACGGCGAGCAGGTCGAGTGGCAGACCGGGCCGGTCGTGTGGGGCACGCCGGGCACCAACGGGCAGCACGCGTACTACCAGTTGATCCACCAGGGCACCAAGCTGATCCCGGCCGACTTCATCGGCTTCGCCGAGCCGGTCGCCGAGCTCAGCGGTGAACTGAAGGCGCAGCACGACCTGTTGATGGCCAACTTCTTCGCCCAGACCCAGGCCCTCGCCTTCGGCAAGACGGCCGAGGAGGTCCGCGCGGAGGGCGTGCCCGAGGAACTGGTGCCGCACAAGACCTTCCAGGGCAACCGGCCCACGACCACCGTCCTGGCGAGGGAACTCACCCCGTCCGTCCTGGGCCAGCTCATCGCCCTCTACGAGCACAAGGTGTTCGTGCAGGGCGCGGTCTGGAACATCGACTCCTTCGACCAGTGGGGCGTGGAGCTGGGCAAGGTCCTCGCCAAGCGCGTGGAGCCCGCCCTCACCGAGGGCGCCGAGGTACCCGGCCTCGACGCCTCGACCAAGGCGCTGGTCGCCACGTACCGGGAGTTGCGCGGTCGCGGCTGACCGGCGGCGGGGAGCGTGAGGCACCGGGCGGGAGCCGCCGCCCGGTGTCCCGTACACTCCCGATGATCATGGACGACGCTACTCGGGGGAGTGCGCAGTGGCACGGGGGAACGGGGCGCCGGGCGCCCAGCACGACCGCAATTATCTGAAAGCCCATCACGCGGCCCAAGCGGTGTTCCACCCCGCCTGGATACCCGAACCGCTCGACCCGGCCGTCGAAGGGCTCAAGCGGATCAGGGTGGTCGCGGGCACGGTCGCCGCCGTCGGCGTCTACACCTTCGTGGAGGGCGGTTTCGCCGTCACGGAGATGCTGGAGAACCTGCTGGTCGCCTGCGGGGTCCTGCTGGTGATCGCCCCGCTCACGGTCGGGGTGATGCTGTGGATCTGGCGGCGCGGCGGCAGCCTGCGCTCCCTGCGCCCGGCGTTGCTGCGGGCCCTGGGGCTGCTGCTGACCTTCGTGGCCTCGGCCGCCGTGACCCTGTTCCTGCTCCAGAACAGCGGCGCGCTCGGCGCGGGTCTGCTGATCCTCCCGGTGGGCCTGCTGACGCTGTGGCTGCTCTGGTTCGTCGGCGCCGGTGCGCTGCGCGTCACCGGGAACTTCTTCGGCACGGCCGCCGTGCACCGCGGTCTGCCGCCCCTGCTCGCCATCGTCACCACCTGGCTGATGGCCCTGCCCGACCTGTTCACCGGCGATCTGCACGGCCTCGGGCTCACCCTCGGCATCGTGTTCATCCTCGGCGCCCCGGTCACGGTCACCGGCATCGCGCTGTACGAACTGGCCGTCCTGAAGCGGCGGTTCGGCATACGGCTGGCCGACCACCCGGCGTCGCACCCGGGCCGGACGCCGTACGGCTCCCGGTACTCGTACGGCCGGTGAGCCCGGACACGGGAGACGGCGGGGGCGCCTGCCCCCGCCGTCTCCACGGACTACCGGCCGCCCGGCCTCACGGGGAGGCCGGCGGATACAGCGAGCGCGGCAGCTGGGAGGCCGCGGCCGCGTCCAGCAGCCACAGGGTGCGGCTGCGGCCCTGGGCACCCGCCGCCGGGGCCTGGATCTCGCCCGCGCCGGACAGGGCGATGGCCGCCGCCTCCGCCTTGTCCTCGCCCGCCGCGAGCAGCCAGACCTCACGGGCCGAGCGGATCGCGGGCAGGGTGAGCGTGATCCGGGTCGGCGGCGGCTTGGGCGCGCCGTGCACACCCACCACCGTGCGCTCGGTCTCCCGGACGGCCGGCAGCTCCGGGAAGAGCGAGGCCACATGGGTGTCCGGGCCCACTCCCAGCATCAGCACGTCGAAGGTGGGCACCGAGCCGTGGTTCTCCGGCCCGGCCGCCTTCGCCAGCTCCGCCGCGTACGCCTCGGCCGCCGCCTCGACGTCCGTACCCCAGGGCCCGTCGGAGGCGGGCATGGCGTGCACGCGCGCCGGGTCCAGCGGGACGGAGTCCAGCAGGGCCGCGCGCGCCTGGGTGACGTTGCGCTCCGGGTCGCCCTCGGGGAGGTAGCGCTCGTCGCCCCACCACAGGTCCAGGCGGGTCCAGTCGATGGCGTCCCGGGCCGGCGCGGTGGCCAGCGCGGCCAGCAGGCCGTTGCCGTTGCGGCCGCCCGTGAGGACCACGGACGCGGTGCCCCGGGAGGCCTGCGCGTCCACGATCTTCGTGATCAGGCGGGCCGCGGCGGCCTGCGCCATCAGTTCCTTGTCACGATGGACGACCAGCTGAGGGGTGCTCACTTCGCCGTCGCCTTCCTCGAAGGTGCCTTCTTCGCGGTCCTGGACGCCGCCCTCTTCGCGGGCGCCTTGGCCGCCTCCTCGACGGGCTCCGGCTCGGCGACCGCCGCCGTCCCGGAGCCGGCCTCGGGAGACGCCGTCCCATCGGCAGCGGCCTCGGCCGCCGCCTGCTCCGGAACCGTGCCCAGCCGGTCCACCCCGTAACGCAGCGCCGACGCGTAGGTGTCGTCCGGGTCCAGCCGGCGCAGCTCCTCCGCGACCAGCTCGGCGGTGTCCCGCCGCTTGAGCGCCACCGCGCGGGCCGGCTGGCCCTCGATGGACAGGGTGGCCAGCGAGCCGTCCGCGCGGTCCAGGGTGATCGGGCCGCAGGTGGTCTCCATGCGGACGCCGGTCAGACCGGGGCCCGCGGACAGGGCGCGCCGTACGGGCACGTCCAGCCGGTCCGCCAGCCACATCGCCAGCAGCTCGCAGCTCGGGTTGAACTCCTCGCCCTCCACCTCGACCGCCTGCACCCGGCAGGTGACCTGGTCCAGGGCGGCCGCCAGCATCGAGCGCCAGGGCGTGATCCGGGTCCAGGACAGATCGGTGTCGCCGGGCGTGTAGGCCTCGGCGCGGGCCGCGAGTTCCCGCACCGGCTCCTCGGCGGCGTAGGTGTCGGTGACCCGGCGCTGGGCCAGCGCGCCCAGCGGGTCCCTGGCCGGGTCCAGCGGGGCGTTCACCGGCCACCACACGACGACCGGGGCGTCCGGCAGCAGCAGCGGCAGCACGACCGAGTCGGCGTGGCCGACGACCTCGCCGTACAGCCGCAGCACGACCGTCTCGCCGGTGCTGCCCGCTTCCGCGCCCACCCGTACCTCGGCGTCGAGGCGCGAGGAGGTGCGGTCGCGCGGGGTGCGGGAGATCCGCTTGATGACCACCAGCGTGCGCGAGGGGTGCTCGCGCGAGGCGTCGTTGGCGGCCTTCAGGGCGTCGTACGCGTTCTCCTCGTCGGTGACGATGACGAGGGTCAGGACCATGCCGACGGCGGGGGTGCCGATGGCCCGACGACCCTGCACGAGCGCCTTGTTGATCTCGCCGGCGGTGGTGTCGGTCAGGTCTATCTTCATGGCCTGCGCCAGCTCCGTCCGTCTCGTGCGAGCATCTCGTCCGCCTCGGCGGGGCCCCAGGTGCCCGACTGGTACTGCGCGGGCCTGCCGTGCTTGTCCCAGTACTGCTCGATCGGGTCGAGGATCTTCCAGGACAGCTCGACCTCCTCCGTGCGCGGGAAGAGGTTGGCGTCGCCCAGCAGCACGTCCAGGATGAGCCGCTCGTACGCCTCCGGGCTGGACTCCGTGAACGACTCGCCGTAGGCGAAGTCCATGGACACGTCCCGGATCTCCATCGAGGTGCCGGGCACCTTGGAGCCGAAGCGGACCGTGATGCCCTCGTCCGGCTGGACGCGGATCACGATCGCGTTCTGGCCCAGCTCCTCCGTCGCCGTGTGGTCGAAGGGGGAGTGCGGGGCCCGCTGGAAGACGACGGCGATCTCCGTCACGCGGCGGCCGAGCCGCTTGCCGGTGCGCAGGTAGAAGGGGACCCCCGCCCAGCGGCGGTTGTCGATGCCGATCTTGATCGCGGCGTAGGTGTCGGTCTTCGACTTCGGGTCGATGCCCTCCTCTTCGAGGTAGCCGATGACCTTCTCGCCGCCCTGCCAGCCCGCCGCGTACTGTCCGCGCACGGTGCCCTTGCCCAGGTCCTTCGGCAGCCGTACGGCACCGAGCACCTTGGTCTTCTCCGCGGCCAGCGCCTGCGCGTCGAAGGAGGCGGGCTCCTCCATCGCGGTCAGCGCGAGCAGCTGGAGCAGGTGGTTCTGGATGACGTCACGGGCGGCGCCGATGCCGTCGTAGTAGCCGGCCCGGCCGCCGATGCCGATGTCCTCGGCCATGGTGATCTGCACATGGTCCACGAAGGACCGGTTCCAGATCGGCTCGAACATCTGGTTGGCGAAGCGCAGCGCCAGGATGTTCTGGACGGTCTCCTTGCCGAGGTAGTGGTCGATCCGGAAGACCTGGTCCGGGGCGAACACCTCGTGCACGATGGAGTTCAGTTCCTCGGCCGACCTCAGATCGTGCCCGAACGGCTTCTCGATGACCGCGCGCCGCCAGGAACCGCCGGACTGGTCGGCCAGCCCGTGCTTCTTCAGCTGCTGGATGACCACCGGGAAGGACCGCGGCGGCACCGACAGGTAGAAGGCGAAGTTGCCGCCCGTGCCCTGTGCCTTGTCCAGCTCCTCGATGGTGGAGCGCAGTCGCTCGAACGCCTCGTCGTCGTCGAAGGTGCCCTGCACGAAGCGCATCCCCTGGATGAGCTGCTGCCAGACCTCCTCGCGGAACGGCGTACGGGCGTGTGCCTTGACGGCGTCGTGGACCTCCTGCGCGAAGTCCTCGTTCGCCCACTCGCGGCGGGCGAAGCCCACCAGCGAGAAGCCCGGCGGCAGCAGACCCCGGTTGGCGAGGTCGTAGACCGCGGGCATCAGCTTCTTGCGCGACAGGTCGCCCGTGACCCCGAAGATGACCAGACCCGACGGCCCCGCGATGCGCGGGAGCCGTCGGTCGGCCGGGTCACGGAGCGGATTCGCTCCGGAACCGGAAACGGGTGACAAGTCAGCCCTCCGAAGGGGCGAGGCGCTCGAGCTCCGCCTGGGTGGACTTCAGGAGGTCGTTCCAGGACGTCTCGAACTTGTCGACGCCCTCGTCCTCCAGCACCTGCACGACCTCGTCGTACGAGATGCCGATCTTCTCCAGCGCGTCCAGGTCGGCGCGGGCCTGGGCGTAGGTGCCGGTGACCGCGTCGCCGCGGATCTCGCCGTGGTCGTCGGACGCCTCCAGGGTGGCCTCCGGCATGGTGTTGACCGTGTTCGGCGCGACCAGTTCCTCGACGTACATGGTGTCCTTGTACGCCGGGTCCTTCACACCGGTGGAGGCCCACAGCGGACGCTGCCTGCGGGCGCCCGCGTTCTCCAGCGCGTTCCAGCGGTCGGAGGAGAAGACCTCCTCGTACGCCTGGTAGGCGAGGCGCGCGTTCGCCACGCCGGCCTTGCCGCGCAGCGCCTTGGCCTCGTCGGTGCCCATCTCGTCGATGCGGCGGTCGATCTCGGTGTCCACGCGGGACACGAAGAAGGACGCCACCGAGCGGATCTCCGACAGGTCCAGGCCGCGCTCCTTGGCCTTCTCCAGGCCGGAGAGGTAGGCGTCCATGACCGCGCGGTAGCGCTCCAGGGAGAAGATCAGCGTGACGTTGACGCTGATGCCCAGGCCGATGACCTCGGTGATCGCCGGCAGACCCGCCTGGGTGGCCGGGATCTTGATCAGGGTGTTGGGGCGGTCCACCAGCCAGGCCAGCTGCCTGGCCTCGGCGACGGTCGCCTTGGTGTTGTGCGCGAGGCGGGGGTCGACCTCGATGGAGACCCGGCCGTCCTGGCCTTCCGTGGCGTCGAAGACCGGGCGCAGGATGTCGGCGGCGTCGCGGACGTCCGCCGTGGTGATCATGCGGATGGCCTCTTCGACCGTGACCTTGCGGGCGGCGAGGTCCGAGATCTGCTGGTCGTAGCCGTCGCCCTGCGAGATCGCCTTCTGGAAGATCGTCGGGTTGGTGGTGACGCCCACGACGTGCTGCTGGTCGATCAGCTCGGCGAGGTTGCCGGAGGTGATCCGCTTGCGCGACAGGTCGTCCAGCCAGATCGCGACGCCTTCGTCGGAGAGGCGCTTGAGTGCGTCTGTCATGGAATTACATCTCCTACGTGTCGTATATGAGCGTCAGCGCTGGGCGGCGGCGATGGATTCCCGGGCCTTGGCAGCCACGTTCTCCGCGGTGAAGCCGAACTCCTGGAAGAGCACCTTGCCGTCGGCGGAGGCACCGAAGTGCTCCAGGGAGACGATGCGGCCGGCGTCCCCGACGTACTTGTGCCAGGTCAGCCCGATGCCCGCCTCCACGGCGACGCGGGCCTTCACGGACGGCGGCAGCACGGAGTCCCGGTACCCCTGGTCCTGCTGCTCGAACCACTCGACCGACAGCATGGACACGACTCGCGTCGGAACGCCGTCGGCCTGGAGCCGCTCACGCGCCTCGACGGCCACGTGCACCTCGGAGCCGGTGGCGATCAGGATCACCTGCGGCTCGCCGCCTTCGGCCTCGAACAGGACGTACCCGCCCTTCGCGGCGTCCTCGTTGGGCTCGTACGTCGGCACGCCCTGGCGGGTCAGCGCGAAGCCGTGCGGCTGGCCCTTGCCGAACTCCTTGGTGTAGCGCTTGAGGATCTCGCGCCAGGCGATCGCGGTCTCGTTGGCGTCGGCCGGGCGCACGACGTTCAGGCCCGGGATGGCGCGCAGCGAGGCGAGGTGCTCGACCGGCTGGTGGGTGGGGCCGTCCTCGCCGAGGCCGATGGAGTCGTGCGTCCACACGAACGTCACCGGCAGGTGCATCAGGGCCGACAGGCGCACCGCGTTGCGCATGTAGTCGGAGAAGACGAGGAAGGTGCCGCCGTAGGCGCGGGTGTTGCCGTGCAGCGTGATGCCGTTCAGCTCCGCGCCCATGGAGTGCTCGCGGATGCCGAAGTGGACCGTACGGCCGTACGGGTCGGCCTCCGGCAGCGGGTTGCCCTCGGGCAGGAAGGAGCTGCTCTTGTCGATCGTGGTGTTGTTCGAACCGGCGAGGTCGGCGGAGCCGCCCCACAGCTCGGGGATCACCGGGCCGAGCGCCTGCAGCACCTTGCCGGAGGCGGCGCGGGTGGCGACGGACTTGCCGGGCTCGAAGACCGGGATCTTCTCCTCCCAGCCGGTGGGCAGCTCGCCCTTGGCGATGCGGTCGAACTCGGCGGCGCGCTCGGGGTTCTCGTCCCGCCACACCTGGAACGACTTCTCCCACTCGGCCTTCGCGTGGGCGCCGCGCTCCAGGGCCTTGCGGGTGTGCGAGATCACCTCGTCCTCGACGGCGAAGGACCGCTCCGGGTCGAAGCCGAGGACGCGCTTGGTGGCCGCGACCTCGTCCGCGCCGAGCGCCGAGCCGTGCGCGGCCTCGGTGTTCTGGGCGTTCGGGGCCGGCCAGGCGATGATCGAGCGCATCGCGATGAAGGAGGGCCGGTCGGTGACCTGCTTGGCCGCCTGGATCGCGGCGTGGATCGCGACCGGGTCCAGGTCGCCGTCCGCCTTCGGCTCCACGCGCTGCACGTGCCAGCCGTAGGCCTCGTAGCGCTTGACGGTGTCCTCGGAGACGGCCGTCTCGGTGTCGCCCTCGATCGAGATGTGGTTGTCGTCCCACAGCAGGACCAGGTTGCCGAGCTTCTGGTGGCCGGCCAGCGAGGACGCCTCGGCGGAGATGCCCTCCTGGAGGCAGCCGTCACCGGCGATGCAGTAGATGAAGTGGTCGAAGGGCGACTCGCCCTGCGGGGCCTCGGGGTCGAACAGACCGCGCTCGTAGCGGGCGGCCATCGCCATGCCCACCGCGTTGGCCACACCCTGGCCCAGCGGGCCGGTCGTGGTCTCCACGCCCTTGGTGTGCCCGTACTCCGGGTGGCCCGGGGTCTTCGAACCCCAGGTGCGGAAGGACTCCAGGTCCGCCAGCTCCAGGCCGAAGCCGGCCAGGTAGAGCTGGGTGTAGAGGGTCAGGGAGGAGTGGCCGGCGGACAGCACGAAGCGGTCGCGCCCCACCCACTCCGGGTCGGCCGGGTCGTGCCGCATCACCTTCTGGAAGAGGGTGTAGGCGGCGGGGGCCAGGCTCATCGCCGTACCGGGATGGCCGTTGCCGACCTTCTGTACGGCATCGGCGGCCAGGACGCGGGCGGTGTCCACGGCCCGCTGGTCCAGGTCGGTCCACTCAAGGTCTGTGGTGGTCGGCTTGGTGCTCACCCTGGGTCAGGGCTCCTCTCCACATGTCGGTCGGGCCGGCTTGCGGGGCACGCGCCCACCCGGCCGCCGGCGTGCTTCTGCCCGCCGGCCGTCGTCGAGCCTACCCTCGTAAGGACGTGCGTTTTCGCGGGTGATTCCAGACTGCCGGGCATCGACGGGATCCGCCTCCCGACTGGCCGAGACGCTATTTGGCACATGAATAAGGAGACGCTCATCTGACCGCTCATAAGAGTGGTGGGGGCCCTCTTTTGGGATCTTCACCAAGGGCTCTTCCGGAAGGTCTCCCGGGCGCTCCGCCGGGCCTCGTCGCGGCGCCCGCCGGTACGTACGCCAACACGACCCCACCCCCGCGAAGGCCGGGGTATGGGCAACGTCTAAAGTGGCGTGGTACGCGCGAGCCCCTCGTGAAGATCTCATCCGGGGGAAGGCTCGCTGGAATGTCTCTGTCAGGGGTGTGCGTGACGGCCGTCGAATCCCGTCCTGGGGGCACCTCCCAGGCCCTTAAGGCTCCGGGGGAGGGTGTGCTCGGTGGTACGAGCCCGAGGCCGGTCCGCCGGCCGTTCGGGGCCCGTGCCAAGGCGTTCGTGGCGCTGACCAAGCCGCGGATCATCGAGCTGCTCCTCATCACCACCGTGCCGGTGATGTTCCTGGCGCAGCAGGGCGTGCCCTCCCTGAAACTGGTGGTGCTGACCTGCCTCGGCGGGTATCTCTCCGCGGGCGGCGCGAACGCGCTGAACATGTACATCGACCGCGACATCGACGCCCTGATGGACCGCACCTCGCAGCGGCCGCTGGTGACCGGCATGGTCAGCCCGCGTGAGTGCCTGGTCTTCGGCATCTCCCTCGGGGTCGTCTCCACGCTGCTGTTCGGGCTGACCGTCAACTGGCTCAGTGCCTGGCTGTCGCTCGGCGCGCTGCTCTTCTACGTCGTCGTCTACACGATGATCCTCAAGCGCCGCACCGCGCAGAACATCGTGTGGGGTGGCATCGCGGGCTGTCTGCCGGTGCTGATCGGCTGGTCCTCGGTCACGAACTCGATGTCCTGGGCGCCGGTCATCCTCTTCCTGGTGATGTTCTTCTGGACGCCGCCGCACTACTGGCCGCTGTCCATGAAGGTCAAGGACGACTACGCGCGCGTCGGCGTGCCGATGCTTCCGGTGGTCGCGTCCAACAAGGTCGTCGCCCGGCAGATCGTCATCTACAGCTGGGTGATGGTCGCCGTCTCGCTGCTGCTCACCCCTCTGGGTTACACCGGCTGGTTCTACACGGTCGTCGCCCTCGCCGCCGGAGGCTTCTGGCTGTGGGAGGCGCACGGGCTGCAGAACCGGGCGAAGGCCGAGGTCACCGGTGCGAAGCTCAAGGAGATGCGGCTGTTCCACTGGTCGATCACCTACGTGTCGATCCTCTTCGTCGCCGTCGCGGTGGATCCGTTCCTGCGCTGACGCACCTGCTTCCCCCGGCGGGAGGGGCGCGTGGTCAAGGCCACGCACCCCTCCCGTCGCCGTTTGATCTACTCGTCGGTAGCATCCTGGCATGGCAGACACGCAGAAGGTTGACGCGAAGGCCGAGCGCACGGTGGCCCGGCTCGCCCAGAGGATCAGCGCCTTCTCCAGGGCCCACGGCGGTGCGGAGGGGCAGGTGGCCTACATCGGTCAGCGCGGGGCGCGGATCGTGCTCGTCGGCGAGGACGGCGGCTGGGGCGATGTGGTGGCCCCCTCGTACGCGATCGCCGAGCAGGCGGTGGCGAAGGCCGGAATCACCGTTCACGAGACGTTCGACGGGGAGTTCGCGGCGAAGGTGACGACCGGCCCGTACGAGTGGAAGAGGATGGCCGGGATCCAGCTCGGGGGCTGACGCGCCCGACCGCGGAAGCGCTGGGGCGCAGGCGGTTCCCGCGCCCCGATGGCGGCGCCAGACTGGCCCGATGCAGACCACCGAAGAACTGCTCGGACGGTTCCTGGACGCGCTGGCGCCGTTACACCCCCGCGCCGTCTGGGCCCACGGCTCGCTCGCCGGCGGCGACTACCGGGAGGGCCGCAGCGATCTGGACCTGATCGCGGTGCTGCCGGGGCCCCCTGACCGCACGGCCGTACGCCAGGTCGTGGCGCTGCACCGGCGCCTGCGCCGCGCACCTCTCGCCGCGAAGCTGCACTGCGGCTACCTCGCTCCGGCCACCCTGGACGATCCGGGCCGCTCGCACCTCACCTGGGCGCACGGCCAGGTGCTGCGCCGCCCGGTCACCCCCGTCACCCGGCGTGAGCTGCATGCCTTCGGCCGGGTGCTGCACGGGGAGCCGCCGGCCCGTCTTCTGCCACCGGTGCGGGACCGGGAGCTGCGCGCGTTCGTCGTACGCGACCAGCGGGACTTCTGGCGCCCCGCCGTGGACAAGGCCCGCCTGTGGCGGCGGGACATCTGGGTCGACCTCGGGCTGCTGACCTTCGCCCGGGCCACCGTGACCCTGCGCGAGGGACGGCTGATCTCCAAGCGGGAGGCCCTGGCCGTGCTGCCGGTGCTCGGCGCGCCCGCCGAGGTCGTCGAGGACATCACCCGAAGGCGTTACGCGGACCCCGCCCCGGCGGACGACGGCACCTGGCTCACCCGGCGCGCCGGCCTCGCCCGCGCTTACCTGGGTCCGGCGATCGACGCGCTGGTCGCCACGTACGGGTGAGTCAGGCGTTCGTGGGAACCGTGACCTCGGCCAAGGGAGCGGACACGCCCGGTTCCGTCTCCGGGCGCTCGCGCAGCGACAGCAGGACCCGCAGGACGCCGACCCACACCAGGCAGGAGCCGAACATGTGGAGGCCGACCAGCAGCTCGGGCAGGTGCGTGAAGTACTGGACGTAGCCGATGACGCCCTGGCCCAGCAGGATCAGGAACAGCTCCCGGGTGCGGGCCAGCGGGCCGCGCGGGGCGTCGACGGCCTTGAGGATGAACCACAGGGCGAAGGTCAGCGTCACCACGATCCACGCGAGCACCGAGTGCAGCTTGGCCACGGCCTGCCAGTCGATCGGGATCCGCTTCACGTCGCTGGAGTCGCCCGCGTGCGGGCCGGCGCCGGTGACCACGGTGCCCACCGCGATGAGCAGCACCGCCGCGACCACCAGGAACCACACCAGTTGCACCACGGCCTTGCCGACCAGCGGCCGGGGCGCGGCGTCGCCCTCGCGGGTGCGCTGCCACATCACCACGGCGACCGCGGTCAGCGCGCTTGCCAGCAGGAAGTGCGCGGCGACGGTGTACGGGTTGAGGCCGACCAGCACCACGATGCCGCCGAGCACCGCGTTGCCCATGACCAGCCAGAACTGTGCCCAGCCGAGCCGGGTCAGCGCGCGCCGGTACGGCTTCTCGCAGCGGGCGGCGATGATCGCCCAGCCGACGGCCGCGCACAACACGTAGGTCAGCATGCGATTGCCGAACTCGATGGCGCTGTGATAGCTCAGCGTCTGCGTCGGCGTCAGCGAGCCGTCGGTGCACTCCGGCCAGGTCGGGCAGCCGAGGCCCGAGCCGGTCAGCCGGACGGCACCGCCGGTGACGACGATGACCACCGACACCACGAGCGCGATGAGGGCCGCCCGCTGCACGGTCCGGGGCTCCGGGGTCCAGCGGTCGGCGATGAAGGCGAGCGGATTACGCAGGGCCGCTACGGTGTCGGCGCGGTTCAGCTTTGGCACGCCCACCATCGTAGGCCGCCGCTTGTGCACGCTTTCACGAGGGTCCCGCCCCGGCGCCGTGTCCCCGCTCACTCCCAGCGGAAGAACTTCCCCGCCGCCGCGAGCCCCACGACCGCCCACACCGCGAGGATGCCCAGGTCGCCCCAGGGCATCCCGGCGCCGTGCTGGAGCACGTCGCGCAGGCCGTCGGAGAGGGCGGAGATGGGCAGCAGGCCGAGGACGTGCTGTCCGGCCGAGCCGAACTTGTCCAGCGGCACGATCACCCCGCCGCCGACGAGCAGCAGCAGGAACACCAGGTTGGCGGCGGCCAGCGTCGCCTCCGCCTTCAGGGTGCCGGCCATCAGCAGGCCGAGCCCGGAGAAGGCGGCGGTGCCGAGGATCAGCAGGAGGAGTACGGCGGCCGGACCGCCGTGCGGTGACCAGCCGAGCGCGAGGGCGATCACCGTCAGCAGGATGACCTGGAGCACCTCGGTGACCAGCACGGACGCCGTCTTCGCGGTCATCAGGCCCCAGCGCGGCAGCGGTGAGGCGGCGAGCCGCTTGAGCACCCCGTAGCGGCGCTCGAAGCCGGTGGCGATGGCCTGCCCGGTGAACGCGGTCGACATCACCGCGAGGGCGAGGACGCCCGGCGCGAGGAAGTCGACGGCCTTGCCCTTGCCGGTGTCCACGATGTCCACGGAGCTGAAGAGCACCAGGAGCAGGGTCGGGATGACGACCGTCAGCAGCAGCTGCTCGCCGTTGCGCAGCAGCATCTTCGTCTCCAGGGCCGCCTGCGCCGCGATCATGCGGGGCAGGGGCGCGGCCCCCGGCTTGGGCGCGTAGGTACCCGGCGCGGTGGTCATGAGCGCAGCTCCTTGCCGGTCAGCTCCAGAAAGACGTCTTCCAGGGTGTGCCGTTCGACCGAGATGCGGTCCGGCATCACCCCGTGCTGGGCGCACCAGGAGGTCACGGTGGCCAGTAGCTGCGGGTCGACCTTGCCGGCGACGCGGTAGGAGCCCGGGGTCAGCTCGGCGGCCGTGCAGCCGTCCGGGAGCGCCTTGAGCAGGGAGCCGACGTCGAGGCCGGGGCGGCCGGTGAAGCGCAGGGTGTTCTCGGCGCCGCCCCGGCACAGCTCCTCGGGGGAGCCCTGGGCGATGACCTTGCCGCCGTCGATGATCGCGACGTCGTCGGCGAGCTGCTCGGCCTCGTCCATGTGGTGCGTGGTGAGGATCACCGAGACGCCGTCGGCGCGCAGGTCCTTCACCAGGTCCCAGGTGGCCCGGCGGGCCTGCGGGTCGAGGCCCGCGGTCGGCTCGTCCAGGAACACCAGTTCCGGGCGGCCGACGACGGCCATGGCGAGCGCGAGGCGCTGCTGCTGGCCGCCGGAGAGCCGGCGGTAGGAGGTACGGCCGCAGCTGCCGAGGCCGAGCCGTTCGATCAGGGCGGCCACGTCCAGGGGGTGGGCGTGCAGCTTGGCGACATGGCGCAGCATCTCGTCCGCGCGGGCGCCGGAGTACACGCCGCCGGACTGGAGCATCACGCCGATCCGGGGCCGCAGCTCGGCCGACTGCCGCACGGGGTCGAGGCCCAGGACGCGCACCCTGCCGGAATCCGGCTTCCGGTACCCCTCGCAGGTCTCGACCGTCGTCGTCTTGCCGGCGCCGTTGGGTCCGAGAACGGCGGTCACGCCCGCCTCGGCCACCAGGTCGAGGCCGTTCACCGCGGTCTTCGTGCCGTACCGCTTCACCAGGGCCGCAACTTGGACCACGGGCTCACTTCGCATGGGTCCAGAGTCTAGGGAGACCGCTCGCCGATCAGTCGCGGGGGTGCGGGAACTCCCCCGCACGGGGCCGGCGGGCCCGCAGTCACCCCTCGGCGTAGGACACGGCGTCCGCCACCGGGAACAGCCGGGCGTCGGCCGCGCCCACCTTCGCGCGGACGACGGGACGCTCCCGCTCGAAGTCCCGACCCAGCTCCTCGAACGACTCGGCGCTGATCGACACCTCGGTCACCGTCTCCCAGCCGCCGCCGGACGCGGGCCGGCCGACCGGGACGAGCGGCGCGGGTATGCGGTATTCGGCCAGGTGGAAGGCGGTGCAGGCGTCGTATCCCGCGCCGAGCAGGAGGACCCGGGCGCCCAGTTCCTCCAACCGGGCCAGCGGGCTGCGCTCGCCGAGCCGGCAGTCGGGGGCGTGGCCGCCGGTGATCTCCCGGGCGCGGGAGCCGACGGCCGCGAAGGAGGTCTGCGGGTGCGCGCTGCGCAGGGCGCCCGGCCAGGTGCGCACCGTCTCCGGGACCACCCCGACGCCGCGGGTGGGGGTGGTGGCGGGGTCGTACGGGGGCATGGTGGCCCGGACGCGGTCCCACCACTCCTCGGGCACCGGCGGATTTCCCCAGTGGGCGGGGTCGGAGAGGTCGGAGGAGTGGGCCGGGACGACCAGGGTGCCGGCCGGGCCGAGGGCGTCGAGGAGTCCCTGGACAACCGCCACGGCCCCGCCGTTCACCCAGCCGAGTGAACTTAGGGACGTATGTACGAGAAGTGTCTCGCCGCTTTCGACGCCGAGCAGCCGCAGCTCATCGGCGAGGTCGCCCCGGGTGACAAGAGGCCCGGTCGGAGGGGGTGTGGTCATGGTCGGGGAGTCTTCCGGACGGGCGGGCGAGGCGCCATGGATTTGCCTGCCGGCCGGGCCCCGGATGATCGATCAATGATCGTTTTCGCAGGTCAGATTAGGTAGACCTAAGTGACGCAGGGCACCGTCGATGATCCGGACGACGCTTGTCAGTCCCGGAGGAATTACGCAACAATGGCGTTGTGAAAAACGTCGGCGAGACTCGGGAGGCCCTCACGGGGGCCCCGCAGGAGGAGTTCGCGACCGGTGAGCGCTCCACGCGCAACCGCGTCGTGCGGTCCATCCTGGACCACGGGCCGTCGACCGTCGCCGAACTCGCGGGCCGGCTGGGACTGACCCAGGCGGCCGTCCGGCGTCACCTGGACGCGCTGGTCGCGGACGACGTCGTGGAGGCCCGCGAACAGCGGGTGTACGGCACGCGCACCCGCGGCCGCCCCGCCAAGGTCTTCGCGCTCACCGACTGCGGCCGCGACGCCTTCGACCAGTCGTACGACAAGCTGGCCGCGGACGCGCTGCGCTGGATCGCCGAGCACGAGGGCGGCTCCGGCGCGGTCTCCGCGTTCGCCCGCGCCCGGATCGCCTCCCAGGCGAGCGCGTACCGCGAGGCGATCGAGAGCGTGAGCCCCGACAAACGCGCCGAAGCGCTGGCCAAGGCCTTGAGCGCGGACGGGTACGCTGCTACGGCGCGCAGCGCACCGGTCGGCGAGCAGCTCTGCCAGCACCACTGCCCGGTCGCCCATGTGGCGGAGCAGTACCCGCAGCTGTGCGAGGCGGAGACGGAGATCTTCGCCGAGCTGCTGGGTACCCACGTCCAGCGACTGGCGACCATCGCGCACGGCGACGGCGTCTGCACGACGTTCATTCCCAAGATTTCCACTGACGCACCTGCAAGCACGGCCGGGAGGAACCCCGCATGACTCTCCCCACGGAGACTGCCCACCCTGAGCTGGAGGGCCTGGGCACGTACGAATACGGCTGGGCCGACTCCGACGTGGCCGGCGCCTCCGCCCGGCGCGGTCTCAACGACGACGTCGTCCGCGACATCTCCGCCAAGAAGTCGGAGCCGGAGTGGATGACCAAGCTGCGCCTGAAGGGCCTCAAGCTCTTCGAGAAGAAGCCCATGCCGAACTGGGGCTCCGACCTCTCGGGCATCGACTTCGACAACATCAAGTACTTCGTGCGGTCCACGGAGAAGCAGGCGGAGTCCTGGGAGGACCTGCCCGAGGACATCAAGAACACCTACGACAAGCTGGGCATCCCCGAGGCCGAGAAGCAGCGCCTGGTCGCCGGTGTCGCCGCGCAGTACGAGTCGGAGGTCGTCTACCACCAGATCCGCGAGGACCTGGAGGAGCAGGGCGTCATCTTCCTGGACACCGACACCGCCCTCAAGGAGCACCCGGAGCTCTTCAAGGAGTACTTCGGCACCGTCATCCCGGCCGGCGACAACAAGTTCGCCTCGCTGAACACGGCCGTGTGGTCCGGCGGCTCCTTCATCTACGTGCCGAAGGGCGTGCACGTGGAGATCCCGCTCCAGGCCTACTTCCGCATCAACACGGAGAACATGGGCCAGTTCGAGCGGACCCTGATCATCGTCGACGAGGGTGCCTACGTGCACTACGTCGAGGGCTGCACCGCGCCGATCTACAAGTCGGACTCGCTGCACAGCGCCGTGGTCGAGATCATCGTCAAGAAGAACGCCCGCTGCCGCTACACGACCATCCAGAACTGGTCGAACAACGTCTACAACCTGGTCACCAAGCGCGCCGTGGCGTACGAGGGCGCGACCATGGAGTGGATCGACGGCAACATCGGCTCCAAGGTGACGATGAAGTACCCGGCCGTCTACCTGATGGGCGAGCACGCCAAGGGCGAGACCCTGTCCATCGCCTTCGCGGGCGAGGGCCAGCACCAGGACGCCGGTTCCAAGATGGTCCACATGGCGCCGAACACCTCCTCCAACATCGTGTCGAAGTCCGTGGCGCGCGGCGGCGGCCGTACGTCGTACCGCGGTCTGGTCGAGATCGGCGAGGGCGCCCACGGCTCCAAGTCGAACGTGCTGTGCGACGCGCTGCTCGTTGACACCATCTCCCGCTCCGACACGTACCCCTACGTCGACGTCCGCGAGGACGACGTGTCCATGGGCCACGAGGCCACCGTCTCCAAGGTCTCCGAGGACCAGCTCTTCTACCTGATGAGCCGCGGTCTCTCCGAGTTCGAGGCGATGGCGATGATCGTGCGCGGCTTCGTCGAGCCGATCGCCAAGGAACTGCCCATGGAGTACGCGCTCGAACTCAACCGGCTGATCGAGCTGCAGATGGAAGGCGCGGTCGGCTGACCGCCGCCCGCCGGACCATCAAGCCCCTCACGTAAGAAAGCGAGCAGACCGACAGCCATGGCTGAGGCTCAGAATGCCCCCACTCTCAACTCCGGTCGAGCGGGGGGACCCCCACCGGTGGGCTCCACCACCGCCGGCCAGATCGCGGTGGCCGCGGAGTCGACCGTCGCCACGCGCATGAGCGTGCCCCCCTCCTTCGACGTGGCGGACTTCCCCGTCCCGCACGGCCGCGAGGAGGAATGGCGGTTCACCCCGCTGGAGCGCCTGCGCGGGCTGCACGACGGCACCGCCGTCGCCACCGGTGACGGAGTGAAGGTCGACGTGCAGGCCCCCGAGGGCGTCGTCGTCGAGACCGTCGGCCGTGACGACGCGCGCCTCGGCCGGGCGGGCACCCCCGTGGACCGGATCGCCGCCCAGGCGTACTCGGCCTTCGAGCTGGCCTCGGTCGTGACCGTGCCCAAGGAGACCGTCCTCACCGAGCCGGTCCGCATCAGCGTGCACGGCCAGGGCGGCACCGCCTTCGGCCACCAGGTGATCGAGCTGGGCGCCTTCGCCGAGGCCGTGGTCGTCATCGACCACACCGGCGACGCGGTGCTCGCCGCCAACGTCGACTATGTGCTGGGCGACGGCGCCAAGCTGACCGTCGTCTCCGTCCAGGACTGGGACGACAAGGCCGTCCACATCGCCCAGCACAACGCGCTGGTCGGCCGGGACGCCTCCTTCAAGTCGGTCGTCGTCACCTTCGGCGGCGACGTCGTACGGCTGCACCCGCGCGTCACCTACGCGGGCACCGGCGGCGAGGCCGAGCTGCTCGGCCTGTACTTCACGGACGCGGGCCAGCACCAGGAGCACCGCCTGCTGGTCACCCACAACGCCCCGCACTGCACCTCGAACGTCGTCTACAAGGGCGCGCTCCAGGGTGTGGACGCGCACGCGGTCTGGATCGGCGACGTGCTCATCGAGGCCAGGGCCGAGGGCACCGACACCTACGAGATGAACCGCAACCTGGTCCTCACCGACGGCGCCCGCGTCGACTCGGTGCCGAACCTGGAGATCGAGACCGGCGAGATCGTGGGCGCCGGCCACGCCTCCACCACCGGCCGCTTCGACGACGAGCAGCTCTTCTACCTGATGGCCCGCGGCATCCCGGAGCACGAGGCCCGCCGTCTGGTGGTGCGCGGCTTCTTCGCCGAACTGGTCCAGCAGATCGGCGTCGCCGACATCGAGGAGCGCCTGCTCGCCAGGATCGAGCAGGAGCTGGAGGCCTCGGTCGCATGAGTTTCGTACGCGCCTGCGGGCTGAGCGAGCTGGAGGAGGGCACCCCCAAGCGGGTGGAACTCGACGGCACGCCGGTCTCGGTCGTCCGGACCGAGGGGGAGGTGTTCGCGATCTACGACATCTGCTCCCACGCGAACGTCTCGCTCTCCGAGGGCGAGGTGGAGGACTGCCAGATCGAGTGCTGGCTGCACGGCTCCGCGTTCGACCTGCGCACCGGCAAGCCGTCCGGCCTCCCCGCGACGCGCCCCGTCCCCGTATACCCCGTAAAGATCGAAGGGGACGACGTGCTCGTCTCCCTCACCCAGGAGTCCTGAGGCATCCATGGCAACGCTTGAAATCCGAGACCTGCACGTCACCGTCGAGGCCGACAACGCCACGAAGGAGATCCTCAAGGGCGTCGACCTGACCGTGAAGCAGGGCGAGACGCACGCCATCATGGGCCCCAACGGCTCCGGCAAGTCGACCCTCGCCTACTCGCTCGCGGGTCACCCGAAGTACACCGTCACCAGCGGCACCGTCACCCTCGACGGCGAGGACGTCCTGGAGATGTCCGTCGACGAGCGCGCCCGCGCCGGCCTGTTCCTGGCGATGCAGTACCCGGTCGAGGTCCCCGGCGTCTCGGTCTCCAACTTCCTGCGCACCTCCGCCACCGCCGTGCGCGGCGAGGCCCCGAAGCTGCGCACCTGGGTGAAGGAGGTCAAGGAGGCCATGGAGCGTCTCCACATGGACCCCGCCTTCGCCGAGCGCAACGTCAACGAGGGCTTCTCCGGCGGTGAGAAGAAGCGCCACGAGATCCTCCAGCTCGAACTGCTCAAGCCGAAGATGGCCATCCTGGACGAGACCGACTCCGGCCTGGACGTCGACGCGCTGCGCATCGTCTCCGAGGGCGTCAACCGCGTCCGCGAGACGGGCGAGGTCGGCACCCTGCTGATCACGCACTACACGCGCATCCTGCGCTACATCAAGCCCGACCAAGTCCACGTCTTCGCGGGCGGCCGCATCGTCGAGTCCGGCGGCGCCGAGCTCGCGGACAAGCTGGAGAACGAGGGCTACGAGGCATACGTGAAGGGTGGCGCATCCGCGTGACACAGCTGTCGGGCCTCCTCGACACCGAGGCGATCCGCAAGGACTTCCCCGTACTGGACCGCGTGGTCCACGACGGCAGGAAGCTCGTGTACCTGGACAACGCGGCGACCAGCCAGAAGCCGCGCCAGGTACTGGACGCCCTCAACGAGTACTACGAGCGTTACAACGCCAACGTCCACCGGGGCGTGCACGTCCTCGCCGAGGAGGCCACGGCACTCTACGAGGGCGCGCGCGACAAGGTGGCGGAGTTCATCAACGCCCCGAGCCGCGACGAGGTGATCTTCACCAAGAACGCCTCCGAGTCCCTCAACCTCGTGGCCAACATGCTCGGCTGGGCCGACGAGCCCTACCGGGTCGACCACGAGACCGAGATCGTCATCACCGAGATGGAGCACCACTCCAACATCGTGCCGTGGCAGCTGCTGGCGCAGCGCACCGGCGCGAAGCTGAAGTGGTTCGGCCTGACGGACGACGGCCGCCTGGACCTGTCCAACATCGACGAGGTCATCACCGAGAAGACGAAGATCGTCTCCTTCGTGCTGGTCTCCAACATCCTGGGCACCGTCAACCCGGTCGAGGCGATAGTGCGCCGCGCGCAGGAGGTGGGTGCGCTGGTGTGCGTCGACGCCTCCCAGGCCGCGCCGCACATGCCGCTGGACGTGCAGGCCCTCCAGGCCGACTTCGTGGCCTTCACCGGCCACAAGATGTGCGGCCCGACCGGCATCGGCGTCCTGTGGGGCCGCCAGGAGCTGCTGGAGGACCTGCCGCCGTTCCTGGGCGGTGGCGAGATGATCGAGACCGTCTCGATGCACTCCTCGACGTACGCCCCGGCGCCGCACAAGTTCGAGGCGGGCACGCCCCCGATCGCGCAGGCCGTCGGCCTGGGCGCGGCGATCGACTACCTCCAGGCGATCGGCATGGAGAAGATCCTCGCCCACGAGCACGCGCTCACCCAGTACGCGGTGGAGCGTCTGTCCCAGGTCCCCGACCTGCGGATCATCGGCCCGACCACGGCCGAGGACCGGGGCGCGGCGATCTCCTTCACGCTGGGCGACATCCACCCGCACGACGTGGGCCAGGTACTGGACGAGCAGGGCATCGCGGTCCGCGTCGGCCACCACTGCGCCCGTCCGGTCTGCCTGCGTTACGGAATTCCCGCGACCACGCGAGCGTCGTTCTATCTGTACTCCACGCCGGCCGAGATCGACGCTCTGGTCGACGGCCTGGAGCACGTACGGAACTTCTTCGGCTGAGAGGCGTGTCGAAAACCGTGAAGCTGGACTCCATGTACCAGGAAGTCATCCTGGACCACTACAAGAACCCGCACGGGCGTGGTCT
The DNA here is from genome assembly GCF_040706415.1 of Streptomyces sp. NPDC048106. Taxonomy (NCBI): domain Bacteria; kingdom Bacillati; phylum Actinomycetota; class Actinomycetes; order Kitasatosporales; family Streptomycetaceae; genus Streptomyces; species Streptomyces sp. NPDC048106. Next base: position 292,459 of record NZ_JBEZND010000004.1, read on the forward strand.
CCGGGATGGCGACGCCGAGGTGCACCACGTGAACCCGACGTGCGGCGACGAGATCACCCTCCGCGTGAAGTACGACGGCACGAGGATCGCGGACGTCTCGTACGAGGGCCAGGGCTGCTCCATCAGCCAGGCCTCGGCCTCCGTGCTGAACGACCTCCTCGTCGGCAAGGAACTGCCCGAGGCGCAGAAGATCCAGGAGACCTTCCTGGAGCTGATGCAGTCCAAGGGCCGGATCGAGCCGGACGACGCGATGGAGGAGGTGCTGGAGGACGCGGTGGCGTTCGCCGGTGTCTCCAAGTACCCCGCGCGGGTCAAGTGCGCCCTCCTGAGCTGGATGGCGTGGAAGGACGCGACGGCCCAGGCGCTGGGTGGCGCCGAAGCCGAAAGGAAGACCGCATGAGCGACACCGTCGAGATGAAGCCGGCCTCGGAAGAGGAACTCCGTGAGGCCCTGATGGACGTGGTCGACCCCGAGCTGGGCATCGACGTCGTCAACCTCGGCCTGATCTACGGCATCCACGTGGACGACTCCAACGTGGCCACCGTGGACATGACCCTGACCTCCGCGGCCTGCCCGCTGACGGACGTCATCGAGGACCAGGCCAAGTCCGCCACGGACGGCATCGTCAACGAGCTGCGGATCAACTGGGTCTGGATGCCGCCGTGGGGCCCGGACAAGATCACGGACGAGGGCCGCGAGCAGCTCCGGGCGCTGGGCTTCAACGTCTGACACAGAGCGCGTGCGCGAGGGGCCATGGCAGGGATGCCGTGGCCCCCTTCGCATGCCCGGGGCGCGGTCGAGGCCCCTCGCCGTCCATTCGTCGCGCGGTCGCTGTGTACGGCCGTACACATCATATGTACGCTCGTACGCATGGGATATCTGACGCTGGCCGGCGCCATAGCCGCGGAGGTGGCCGCCACCACGGCGATGAAGTACAGCCACGGGTTCAGCCGGCCGTGGCCCACGCTGGTGACGGCGCTGGGGTACCTGGTCTCCTTCCTGCTGCTGGCGCGGACGCTGCGGACGGTGCAGATCGGCACGGCGTACGCGATCTGGTCCGGGGTGGGCACCGCGGCCATCGCCGTGCTCGGGCTGCTGCTGTTCGGGGAGGGCCTCGGCGCGGTCAAGGTCGCCGGGATCCTCCTGATCATCGGCGGAGTGGTGGTCCTGAACCTCGGGGGGAGTCACTGATGGCCCGGCGCTACGATCCCGGCCGCCGGCAGCGGATCATCGACGCGGCGATCCGGGTGGCCGGGCGGGACGGACTGGCCGGGCTGAGCCATCGCACGGTCGCGGCCGAGGCGGACGTGCCGCTCGGCTCCACCACGTACCACTTCGCCACGCTGGACGACCTGCTGGTGGCCGCCCTGTGCCAGGCGAACGAGGGGTTCGCCGCGGTGCTCGACGACAGCGGGGTGCTGGACGGCGGCGACCTCGCGGCCGGGCTCGCCCGGGTCCTCGGCGACTGGCTGAACGGCGACCGCCCCGGCGCGGAGCTGGAGTACGAGCTGTACCTCGCGGCGGTGCGCCGCCCGGCCCTGCGGCCCGTCGCCGCCCAGTGGACCGAGGAGACGAGCGCGCGCCTGTCCGCCCGGGTCGACGCGGTGACGGCACGGGCGCTGCTCGCGCTGATGGACGGCATCTGTCTCCAGGTGCTGCTGACCGGGGGGTCGTACGACGAGGAGTACGCGCGGGAGGCGCTGGCGCGGGTGATCGTCTGAGGGGCGGCGGTCGGCCGGGGCGGGACGGGCCGGGTCCTCTGGGACGCCCTGACCCGCGCGTGCCGACCGGCACCTGAGACACGGTTCGCCCCCGCACCCCGCGCCACGTTAGGTTTTTCCCATGACCGACACTGCTTCCCGTACCACCGGCGCCGTCGCCGCCGGCCTCGCCACGATCGCCTCCGACGGCACCGTTCTCGACACCTGGTTCCCCGCGCCCGAGCTGGTGGCGGAGCCGGGCCCGGCCGGCACCGAGCGGCTGTCCGCCGAGCGCGCGGCGGAGCTGCTGGGCGGCGGCGCGACCGCGGCGACCGGCCCGGACACCCGCAGGGGGGTCGAGGTGGTCGCGGTCCGTACGGTCATCGCCTCGCTGGACGAGAAGCCGCTGGACGCGCACGACGTCTACCTGCGGCTGCACCTGCTCTCGCACCGCCTGGTCAAGCCGCACGGCCAGAACCTGGACGGCATCTTCGGCCACCTCGCCAACGTCGCCTGGACCTCGCTCGGCCCGGTCGCCGTGGACGACGTCGAGAAGGTGCGGCTGAACGCCCGCGCCGAGGGCCAGCACCTCCAGGTCACCTCGATCGACAAGTTCCCCCGCATGACGGACTACGTCGCCCCCAAGGGCGTCCGCATCGCCGACGCCGACCGGGTCCGGCTGGGCGCGCACCTGGCCGAGGGCACCACCGTGATGCACGAGGGCTTCGTGAACTTCAACGCCGGCACGCTCGGCACCTCGATGGTCGAGGGCCGCATCTCCGCCGGTGTCGTCATCGGCGACGGCTCGGACATCGGCGGCGGCGCCTCCACCATGGGCACCCTGTCCGGCGGCGGCAACGTGATCATCTCCGTCGGCGAGCGCTGCCTGATCGGCGCCGAGGCGGGCGTCGGCATCGCCCTCGGCGACGAGTGCGTGGTCGAGGCCGGTCTCTACGTCACCGCCGGCACCCGCGTCACCATGCCCGACGGCCAGATCGTCAAGGCCCGCGACCTCAGCGGCGCCTCCCACATCCTCTTCCGCCGCAACTCGGTCACCGGCGCGGTCGAGGCCCGCCCGAACAACGCGGTCTGGGGCGGCCTGAACGACATCCTGCACAGCCACAACTGACCTGCCGCACACGGCGAAAGCGCCCCTCGCCCGCGTGGTGAGGGGCGCTTCGTCATGCGGCCGGCAGCCCGGTCGCGAACTCCGCCAGCGCGCCGAAGTCGCCCTCGCGCAGGCCGATGCGGGGGTTCACATGGTGGAGGAGGGCCGGGCCGGAGTGGTGGCCGGTCACGAACTCCGTGTCCGCGGGGCCCTGTTCGTCGTCCACCCAGGCGAACGGACGGCCCCCGGCGTACGCCACGATCGCCTCCGTCTTCCAGTGCACCCCGTCGGGCCGCTGGGCGAACAGGCCCCCGCCGAAGTCGACGTAGGGCAGTTGGGGCAGCCCGAGGACGGGGGCGATCCAGCGGTTGGCCTCGGCCATCCAGGTCGTCGCCCAGCACAGCTCGTAGCCGAGGGTCAGCAGCGCGGGGCCGTGCGCCGGATTCAGCCAGACCCGCAGCGGGCGGCGGGACTCCAGGGGCACCCGGATCGTCGTGTACCCCTCGGGCCGGCGCTCCGGCTGGGCCGCGTACGGGTTGAGGGGGCCGTCGACGTCCAGGAACAGCAGGGGGCGGCTCACGGGGCCACCGTACGGCAGCGGGTACGACCGCGGGTCAGGATCCGGTCAGCTCTTCGTACCGGGCCCACAGCTCGGCCGTCGCCTCGGGGGAGGCGGGCAGCAGCGGGGCGCGGACCGGGCCGGCGGGGAGGCCGAGCCGGTTCAGCAGGGCCTTCGCGGTGACCGTTCCCGGCAGGCCCGCGGCCATCATGGCCTCGATCAACGGGGTCGCGCGGAGCTGGAGCCGCGCCGCCAGGGCGGTGTCGGCCGCGTCGTAGGCGTCGAGGACCGCGCGGATGTGGCGGGGGACGGCGTTGGCGACGGTGCTGACGCAGCCGGCCGCGCCGACCGCGTACAGGGCGAGGTTGTGTTCGTCGCAGCCCGCGTAATAGGCCAGGTCCGTCCGGGACAGGACCTTCTGGGTGCCGAGGAGGTCGTAGGAGCAGTCCTTGACGCCGACGATCCGGGGATGGCCGGCCAGCCGGAGGATCGTCTCCGGGGTGATGCGGGTGCCGGTGCGGCCCGGGATGTCGTACAGGATGACCGGGAGTCCGGTGGCGTCGGCGACGGCGCGGAAGTGGGCGGCCACGGCCTCCTGGGGCGGCTTGCTGTAGTAGGGCGCGACGACCAGGACGGCGTCGGCGCCCGCCTTCTCGGCCGCGAGGGCCAGTTCGGTGGTGTGCCGGGTGTCGGCGGTGCCGATGCCCGCGATCAGCGGGACCCGCGCGCCGACCGCCTCCCGCACGGCCGTGATCAGCTCCGCCTTCTCGCTGTCGGTGGTGGTCGGCGACTCGCCCGTGGTGCCGTTGAGCACCAGTCCGTCGCAGCCCTCCGCCACCAGGCGGGCGGCCAGCGCCTGGGCGCCCGCCCGGTCCAGCGCCCCCTCCTCGGTGAACGGGGTGATCATCGCGCAGAGCGCCCGGCCGAAGGGGGACCGCCCGTGTGTGGTCGTCATGCCCGTAAGTGTCGGCGCCTCTTCGGTGTAGCTCTACTTAATTCTTCTTCAGAGTATCCGTAAGTTTGCTTACCTGTTCGAGTGTGGCGCACGGTCCTGTGTCCAACTCGGCCCCTCATGGGTCACTATGGGCGAAGGGTCATCACCGACGTCAGCCATGGAGGCACCATGAAGCTCGGCAAGGCACTGGCCACCGGGGTCGCCGAGGAGCGGCCGCAGGTCCACGAGGAAGAACGCCGGCAGCCCGCACCGGCCGCCCGCACCGCACCGGCCGAGCCGGCCCGCGAAGAGGTTCCGGCCGGCCGATGAGGCCCCGGCTCCCGGTGGAACACCCCACGGAGCCGCCGACCGGCTACAAGATCGCCCACCCGGTGCTGTCCCAGGACGGCACCCGGGCCGGGTTCACCGGGGTGTCGCTCGGCGGTGCGCTTCCGTACGGGGTTCTCGACCAGGCGTCCTGCGTCTACGGCCGCAGGCACCGCCCGCCCGCGCGCCTGTGCGACTGCGGTTTCCACTGCGTCCACGACCGCGCCGCCGCCGACGCCCTGCGCTGCACCGCCGAGCACCGCGCCGCACTGCTGCTCGAGGTCTCCGTGCTCGGCGCCTACATCCGCTTCGAGCGCGGATTCCGCTACGCCCGGCAGCGGGTGCGCACCGCCACCGCCGGCCCCTGCGCCTGCGGTGCCACCGCGGCCGTGCTGGCCGACGCCGGCTGGGGCCGGCCCGGCTGGCGCGCCCTGGCCCCCGGCTGCGCGGGCTGCGCGCGCGGCCGTACGTCCGTCACCCTCGCGGAGTTCGCCCGGCTCGCCGGGGAGGGGCTCCAGGTGCGGGCGGACGGCGGCGTCCCGGCCGCGGCCGTCGCCGAGCCGGGCGCGGGCCCCGGAATGAGCGTGCCCGAACTGGTCGCCGAGGCAGCGCTGTTGCAGGCGCGGCTCGACTGGTTCCAGTCCCAGCTCGCGCGCCTCGGCGACCACGGGACCGGGGGCGCGGGCAAGGGCTGACGCTCCCCGGCACGGGTACCCGGATGTTCCGTACAGAGAGGAGGCGGGACACCGTGACCATGACCTCGCACACACGACCGCACACGCGCCCCGCACTCGACGGCCACCCCTCCACGGGGGAACTCGTCAATCGCGCCACCGAACAGCTCTCCCTGCTGCTGCGGCAGGAGGTCGCCCTCGCCAAGGCGGAGCTGACCGTGAAGGGCAAGCGCGCCGGACGCGGCGGCGGGCTGCTGGGGGCCGCGGGCGCCCTCGCCTACGTCGGGCTGATCGTGCTGGCCGGCGCGGCCACCGCCGCCCTCGCCCTGGTGCTGCCCCTGTGGGCGGCGGCCCTGATCGTCGCGGCCGTGCTGTTCGTCGTGGCCGCCGGTCTGGCTGCCACCGGACGCGCCCAGCTGCGCCGCGCCGGGTCGCCCATGCCCGAGGAGGCTCTCGGCAGCATCAGGACCGACGTCGACGTGATCAAGGAAAGGGCACATCGATGACCCACAGGACCCCCCATGGCTCGGGCGCCAAGGGCCCCGATGAACTGCGGCGGCAGATCGCCCAGACCAGGAACCAACTCGGCGACACCGTGGCCCAGTTGGCGGGGCGCGCCGATGTGAAGGGCCGCGCGCGGGCACGGGCCGCCGACCTGATGGACAAGGCCGGCGCCATGACCGTGCAACTGCGCTCCAGCGCCTCCCACGCCGGGCACGGCGCCCAGGGCAGGGCCACCCACGCCGCCCAGGCGGTGCGGGGGCGGGCCGCGCGGGCGGGCCACGCGGTGCAGGGGACGGCCGCGCGGACCGGGCACACGCTCCAGGGCCGGGTCGCCCGGCACGGGGGGACCCATGACGGGCACCCCCTGCGCGACCGCGCCCTGGAGGCCGGGCGCCAGGCCCAGGGCAGGGCCGTGGACGCCGGGCACCTCGTGCAGGACAAGGCCGCGCTGGCCCAGCGGCAGCTCGCGCCGCCCGCCCGCAAGGCCGCCGAGGGCCTGCGCGGGATGCCCCGCCCGGTGCTGATGGCGGGCGCCGCCGCGGTGGTCGCCCTCGTCGCGGCCGGGGCGCTGCGGCGCAGGCGCCGCTGCTGAGCACCCGAAGGGCTCCATGGCGACACCACCCTCCCACCGAAAACTGAGTCCGTCTGGACAAAAAAAGTTTTCGGTGGGAGGGTGAAGCCATGCTGGATGTGACCGTGATCGAGGACCCCGAGGCCGCGGCCGTGTCGCTGGACCCCGTCAGGGCCCGGCTGCTCGCCGAACTGGCCGCCGAACCCGCGTCGGCGGCGATGCTGGCCGCCAAGGTCGGACTGCCCCGGCAGAAGGTGAACTACCACCTCAGGACGCTGGAGCGGCACGGCCTCGTGGAGCTGGCCGGGGAGCGCCGCAAGGGGAACGTCACCGAGCGGCTGATGCGCGCGAGCGCCGCGTCGTACGTCATCTCGCCGGCCGCCCTGCCCGCCGTGCAGCCGGACCCGGACCGCTTCCGGGACCGGCTGTCCGCGCGCTGGCTGCTGGCGCTCGGCGCCCGCCTGGTGCGCGACGTCGGCACGCTGATCGGCGGCGCCGCCAAGGCCCGCAAGCCGCTCGCGACGTACGCCCTGGACGGGGAGGTGCGCTTCGCCTCCGCCGCCGACCGCGCGGCCTTCGTGCAGGAGCTGACGGCGGGCGTGAGCGCCCTCGTCCGCAAGTACGACGCCCCGGACGCCGAGGGCGGCCGGGACCACCGGATCGTCGTCGCCCTCCATCCCACGGTCAAGGACCGGGCCGCCCTGGAAGCCGAGTAGGAGCCCCGCCATGAGCAAGGAATTCGAGATCGTCCGCGAGTTCGAGACCGACGTGCCGCCGGAGAAGGTGTGGGAGGCGGTCACCACCGGGACCGCGGGCTATCTGTGGCCGATGGACGCGCCCGAGCCGCGGGCGGGCGGGCGCGGGCCGTTCGGCTCGACCGTCGTCGTCTGGGAGCCGCCCCACCGCTACGTCAGCCGCAGCGAGGACGTGGGCATGCCCACCCAGTCGCTCAACCAGCTCGACCACACCATCGAGCCCCGCGACGAGGGCCGCCGCGCCTGGGTGCGCTACGTCCACAGCGGGATCTTCACCGACGACTGGGACAGCCAGTACGACGGCGCGAACAAGCACACCGACTTCTATCTGCACACCCTGCGCGAGTACCTGACGCACTTCGCGCCGCGCCCGGTCGCCTTCGCGCAGCTCGACGGGCCCGCATCCTCGGCCGTGCCGGAGGCGCTCGCCGCCGCGGGCCGCGCGCTCGGGCTGGCCGACGACGCGGCCGCGGGGACGAAGGTGCGCGTCCAGGGGCCCGGCGGGCGCGCCCTGGACGCCGTACTCGACTACCGCGCACCGGAGTTCATCGGGCTGCGCACCGAGGACGCCCTCGTCCGCTTCTTCGGCCGCGGCCGCTGGGGAGCGCCGCTCGGCATCAGCGTGCACGACTTCGCGCGGGACGCCGATGCCGGGGCGGACGAGGCCGCCTGGCAGGACTGGCTGAACGGGGTGTTCGGCCAGTCCTGAACCCCTTCGGGTCAGGGGCGGAAGCGCAGCACCTGCGGGTCGTGGTCGCTGCTCTGGTCGCTGAACTCCGAGTTGATGTGCACGCTGTCGTACTCGAAGTCGCCGCGGCGGATCGACGGGCTGATCAGGATCTGGTCCAGAACCTGCGAGTTGCCCTGGTAGTCGTAGGTGTAACGCTCGTTCGCGGGCAGCGACTTGATCGCCGACCACAGCTCGCCGTCACCCTCCAGGATCTGCGCGGTGCCGGAGAACTCGAAGTCGTTCATGTCGCCGAGGGCGAGCACCTCCGCGTTCTTCTGGACCTTCAGGATGTCCTTGACGAACGCGTCGACCTCCTGCGCCTGGGCGTGGCGCTGGTTCTCCGAGCTGCGCGTGACCGGCTGGTACTGCGAGGTCAGGCTCTGGTCGCCGCCCTTGGAGACCAGGTGGTTGGCGATCACGAAGACGGTCTTGCCCTGGAAGACGAACTGGCCGACCAGCGGCTTGCGGCTGGCGTTCCAGGCGGCGCCGGCCGGGTCGATCCGGCCCGGCGAGACGGTCAGCTGTGCCTTGCCCTCCTCCTTGGTGACGCCCACCGCGGTGGTGGAGTCGCCGCCCGCGCGGTCCACGAAGGACACCCGCTCGGGGTTGAACAGGAACACCTGGCGGATGTTGCCGCCCGGCTCGCCGCCGTCCTTGTCGTTGACCGGGTCGATGGAACGCCAGTCGTACTTCGGGCCGCCCGCCGCGACGATCGCGTCGATCAGCTTGTTCACGGTGACGCTCGCGTCCACCGTGCCGTCGTCCGTGGCGCCGTTGTCGTCCTGGATCTCCTCCAGGGACACGATGTCCGGCGACTGGAGGTTGTTCACGATCGCCGCGGCGTGCTGGGCGAACGTGTTGTCCGACGGGTCGAGGTTCTCGACGTTGTACGTCGCGGCCGCGAGCTGCCTGGCGGTCTGCTTCTGTGTGGTCTCGCGCTGGAGGCCACCGCTCCGGAGCGCCCCGATCCGGTCGGCGACCAGGGTGTAGCCGCCGTACTGGTTGAAGTCCATCGGGCCGGTGGTGGCGCCGGTGAGCGTGTCGCCGACGTTCGCCGCCGGGAAGTCGGCGGTGGCGCCCAGCGACTGGATCTGGAGCCGGCCGGTGTTCTGCGAGTCGTAGGAGCCGTAGACCGTGCCGCCGCGGCTGTCGCGGTGCTCGTCCGGCTTCACCGTGACCCACAGCTCGGCGTACGGGTCGGTGGCGGTGACCACGCGGGCGTCCTGGACCTGGACGTTCATGCCCTCCAGGGACTCGTAGTAGTCCAGGGCGTACGTGGCGGGCTCCAGCGGCAGGTTGTTGATCGAGCCGCCGTCGGCGGGGTCGCCCTGCGGCGTGTACCGGTCCGGCACCGACTGCGCGTCGACGACGACCGGCGCCGGGACGGCGTTGCCGGTGGAGACGGTGGTGACCGTGGGCTTGGTGATCTCCGTGATGGACTGCTCGCCGGAGGCGGTGCCGCCGGGGACGTACTCCGAGACCGTGCCGGTCACCGTCACCGAGTCGCCGACGGCGACCTTCGGCGTGGAGCTGGTGTAGACGAACACGCCCTCGCTGGTGGCCGGGTTGTCGTCGGGCGTCGCGTCCTGCAGCCAGAAGCCCTTGGACGATCCGTAGGTGCGCGTGGCGGTGACGATGCCCGGCACATCCGCCACCTTCTGCCCGGCGTACGGCGACAGGCGGGTGGTGCCCTGGATGTCGTGGATGCGCACCGCGTCGGCGTGCGCGGGGGAGGTGAGGACGACGGCCGACGCGGCGGAGCACACGGCGGCGACGGTGAGCGCGGCGAGACGCGCGGTGGACCTGCTCGGCAAGGAATCCTCCGGGGGTGTTACGGGGCGCCGGGACGAGGCGAATCGAGTGCGTGTGGGGGCCGTTGCCCTCCGTGACACGCGTAGAGCCGAGCGAACAGCCGTCCCCCGACTTCTACGCGCGTCAATCTCCAGCCTCTGACCGGGACTTGTCAAGGTTTCGGCCATGCGCCGGGGTCGCCGGGGAGAGGAACCGGGCGGCATGGGTGGAAATCCGTCTAGGCTGAGGGGCTGAGCACGTTTCACGGTCCGAGGAGATCCAGCCGATGTCAGACAGCTCCCCCCTGCCGCCCGTACGGCTGCACTCCGAAGCGGAGCTGGCGCGCGCCGCGCTGTCCTCGCCCCTGCTCTCGCGGGCGGCCCGGCTCGCCCGCTGGGCCGGCCCCGAGACCCGGGTCGACGCGGGCGGCAGCCTGGTCGAGGAGCAGCTGCCCGCCGCCGCCGACCGGCTCGGACTCACCGGCGACGACGCGGCCGCCCATGCCGCCGAGGCCTGGCGGGTCGCGCTGGACTCGGGGCTGGTCGAGATCGCCGACGAGGAGCGCGGGACGGTCCGGGAGGGCGAGGCGCTGCGGCTGCTCACCGGTTCCCCGCACGAGGTGCTCACGGTCTGGCTCGCCGCGCTGGAGACCGTGCTGGCGGACGCGAGCGTGCCCGATCTGGACGATCTCGTGGACGCGCTCGACGAGGGCGGGGAGATCGATTTCGCGTCACTCGACTGGGACCCCGAGGGCGAGGCGGAATTCCTCGACGGCGTGCTCGGCAACCTGTATCTGCTGACGGTGAGTGAGGACGGCGCCGGGGACGGACCGGTCCCGCTGCCCGCCCTGGCCGCCTCGCTGATCGTGCCGGACGGCATGGGCGAGCCCACCGACGACGTCCTGGAGCAGGTCTCCGACGCGATGATGCGCCTGGACGACCAGTTCCGGACGCTGGAGCCGGTCGGACTGGTCGAGTACCGGCCGGTGGACGAGGCGCTGATGGCCGGCGCCGACGAGGATCCGGCCGCGCCGCTGGACGAGTCCGACGTCTCCCGCTACGGCATGGTGCGGCTCACCCCGCTCGGCGCCTACGGGCTGCGGGCGCGGCTGCTGGAGGCCGGCTTCGAGGCCCCGGTGGTCGGCGAACTCGCCGACAAGGGCGCGGACGTGCTGCTCGACGGCACCGCCGCGTTCGGCCCCTCGGCCGCCCTCGCCGAGACGGAACTGTGGCTGGCCCGGCGCGAACCGCTCGCCGCCGCACGGGAGTTGCTGTCCGCGGCCCGGGGCGCCGACGTCGGGGGCCCGCTGCGCCGGCTGCGTTGCCAGCAGGCGCTGTCCCTGGTCGGCGGGGCGGCGGAGCCCGCGCTGCGGGAGGTGCTGGACGACCCCGAACTCGGCGGCCTCGCCCGGGTGTGGCTCAGCGAGCGGGGCGCCGCCGGGGTGCCCGCGCCCTCCCAGGACCTGGTGTTCTGGCTGACCATCGACACCGTCGCCGCGCAACTGGCCGCCGAGGGCAACTCCGAGGAGCTCCAGGCGCTGGTGGAGGGGCTGGCCGAGCAGCACAGCGGGTTCTTCGCGGCGGCGTGGCGGGTCGGGCACCCGGCGACGGCCGACGTACTGGAGGCGATGGGGCGGCTGCACCCGGACAAGAAGGTGGCGAAGGAGGCCCGGAAGGCGGCGTTCAAGGCGCGGTCCCAGCAGGGCGGCTGAACACCGCGCGGGTGACCGGTACTTGGGGTGGCCATGGGGCCGCGTATACGGATTCTTGAACAAGGGCCCTCGACGCCGCCCCGCGTTCAACCGCCGTTCAGACACCGGCGGGAGCGTGTGCGCCGAACGAGGTCCGCCGCCCTGGACGGCAGGCCCTTCCGCCACAGGAGACATCATGTCGCTCACCCGCAGGGACTTCGCCAGAACCTCCGCGATCACCGGCGCCGGGATCGCCCTGGCGGGCAGCGCCGGCGTGCTCGCCACCGCGCCGAACGCCCTCGCGTCCACGGAGACCGCGGACGCGGCGCCGGGCCACGCCGAGGACCACGGCCGCCCCGGCGTCGGCTACGGCCCGCTGGAGCCCGACCCCAAGGGCATCCTCGCCCTGCCCGCGGGCTTCACCTACGAGATCATCACCTACAGCGGTAAGACCCGCCTGGAGTCCGGCGAGTTCACCCCGTCCAACCACGACGGCACCTCCACCTTCGAGGGCCCCCGGGGCACCACCCTCCTCGTCAACAACCACGAGCTGGCCGGCCCGCGCGCCAACTGGACCTACCCGGTGCCGCTCACCGAGGGCCTGGTCTACGACCCCGCCGCGGCCGGTGGCTGCACGGTGGTCGAGGTGCGTCGCGACCATGTCGCGGAGTGGGTCGGCATCGCCGGCACCGCCACCAACTGCGCGGGCGGCAACACCCCGTGGGGCACCTGGCTGACCTGCGAGGAGACCGAGGACAAGGCCGGCCAGAACGGCATGACCAAGGACCACGGCTACGTCTTCGAGGTGGACCCGGCCGACCGCCGGGCCAACCGCGCCCCCAAGCCCGTCAAGGCGCTCGGCCGTTTCGCCCACGAGGCCGTCGTGGTCGACCCCAAGAGCGGCCACCTCTACCTCACCGAGGACGCCGCGGGCCCCAACGGCCTGTTCTACCGCTGGACCCCGCCGGCCGGCTTCCGGCACGGCCGCGGCAGGCTGCGCACCCTCGCCGACGACGCCGGCGTCCTCCAGGCCTTCAAGTGCTTCGACTCCGGCGGCCGGTTCGTGGACGACCTCTCCCGCGCCACCAGGACCGGCACCGTCTACGGCGTCGACTGGGTGGACGTGCCCGACCGCGACGCCCGGCAGGTCTCCACGCGCAAGCAGTTCGGCGCGGGGGAGGTCACCCGCGCCCGCAAGCTGGAGGGCATGTGGTGGGGTGACGGCGGCGTCTACGTCGTCTCCTCCTTCGCCCGCGCGGAGAGCCCGGTCCAGCACGACGGCCAGGTCTGGTTCTACGACCCCCGGCGCCGGACCCTCACCCTCAAGGTGCTGTTCGGCGTGAACCCGGACCCGGCCGCCGACGGCGCGTTCGACGGCCCGGACAACATCACCGTCTCGCCGTACGGCGGTCTGGTGATCGCCGAGGACGGCGAGGGCGTCCAGCACCTGTTCGGGGCCACGGACAGCGGCCGTACGTACCCGATCGCGCGCAACGAGCTGAACATCGGCACCGAAGAGAAGCCGGAGTACAGCGAGTTCACCGGCGTCACCTTCTCGCCCGACGGCCGGACCCTGTACGCGAACATCCAGACGCCCGGCATCATGGTCGCCATCACCGGGCCCTGGAAGCGGCAGAAGAAGTAGTCCAGCGCGCGAGCGGCCCCGACGAGTCCGCGGTCGGTCGGGGCGCTGCGCGCGGTGCGGCGGTGAAGCCCTCGTGTCAGAGGGCTTCCGCGCCCGGCTCCACCATGTTGCGGACCGTCCTCGCCTTCACGAAGTCGCCCAGTGCCGTCATCTCCCACTCGCCGGAGTACTGGCGGACCAGCTTGGCCATCAGCACGCCCGTCAGGGGCTCGGCCTGGGTGAGGTCGAAGCGGACCAGTTCCTCCTCCGTCGCGGCGTCCACGAGGCGGCAGTAGGCCTTGGCGACGTCGGTGAACTTCTGGCCGGAGAAGGAGTTGACCGTGAAGACGAGGCCGGTGACCTCCTGGGGGACGCGGCCGAGGTCGACCACGATCACCTCGTCGTCGCCCGCGCCCTCGCCCGTGAGGTTGTCGCCGGAGTGCTTGACCGCGCCCTTGAGGATGGTGAGCTTGCCGAAGTAGCAGCTGTCGACGTGGTCGCGCTGCGGGCCGTAGGCGATGACCGAGGCGTCGAGGTCGATGTCGGCTCCCCGGAACGCCGGCTCCCAGCCGAGCCCCATCCGCACCTGGGACAGCAGCGGCCGTCCGCCCTTGACCAGCGACACCGTCTGGTTCTTCCGCAGGCTCACCCGGCCCTTGTCCAGGTTGATCTTCCCGGTGCCGGGCGCCGGCGGGGCGGCGGGCATCGGCGGCGCCACCGGCTGCGGCGGAGCGAGGGGCTGCGGCGGAGCGACGGGCTGCGGCGGTGCGACCGGCTGCGCGGGAGCCGCCGGCGCGGGCGAGGGTTCCTCCACCGTCACCCCGAAGTCCGTGGCGATGCCCGCGAGCCCGTTCGCGTACCCCTGGCCGACCGCGCGGGCCTTCCACTGGCCGCCGCGGCGGTAGATCTCCACCACGACGAGCGCGGTCTCGGCGCCCAGCCGCGGCGGCGTGAAGGTGGCCAGCACCGCGCCGCCCTCCGCGTCGCGGATCGTGGCCGTCGGCTCGATGCCCTGGAAGGTCTGGCCCTCGGCGTCCGGGCTGGCCGTGACCACGATCTTCTCGATGCCCGGCGGCACGGCGGCGGTGTCCACCGTGATCGCGTCGGGCGCGGCACCGCCGCCGGACCGGTAGGTCACGCCCGGCCCGGACGGCTGGTTGTAGAAGATGAAGTCGTCGTCCGAGCGCACCTTGCCGTCGCCCGTGAGCAGCAGGCCCGAGACGTCCAGCCGCACGGGAGCGGCCACGTCCACCGTGACGCGCGCGGCGGAGAGCGGGATGTTCGAGCCAGGGGTCATAGCTGTCATGTGGGGACTAACGAACGACATCGCTTTACCGTTCCCTTACCACTGGCATCAGTCATCCCTCCGGGCACCGGGACGACGTCCTTGACCGCCTCGCGCGGGAGCCTTAGCGTGAGGCGGTTCATCGACATAGCCGCTGGTCAGAAGAGTGCAAGACGAGGAGCCCCTGTGAAGGCCGCCGCGTTCGTCTACCCCTGGGACGTCAACGGAGACCCCGACGCGCCCGCCCGCATCGCCGGGCTCGGCGTCGAGCAGGTGACCCTCGCCGCCGCCTACCACTCCACCCGTGCCCTGACCCCGCGTCACCCCCGTCACCGCATCGTCACCGCCGAACACGCGGCCGTCCTCTACCCGCCGGGCGACGACTGGGCGGGCCGCACCCCGCGCCCGCACCCGGCCGGCCGCTGGGCCCCCGGCGACGCCTACGGCGAGGCCGCGCGGGCACTCGCCGGCGCCGGTCTCGCGGTGCACACCTGGGTGGTCCTCGCGCACAACTCCCGCCTGGGCGCGGAGCACCCGGACACCTCCGTCGTCAACGCCTACGGCGACCGCTATCCCTGGGCGCCCTGCATCGCCCAGGGAGCCACCCGCGCCTACCTCACCGACCTCGCCGCCGAGGCCGCCGTACGCCCCGGCGCGCAGGGCACGGAGCTGGAGTCCCTCGGCTGGTACGGACTGCCGCACCTGCACGCCCACGACAAGATCTCCGGCGTGCGCCTGGGGGAGGCCGGGGAGTACCTGATGTCCCTGTGCTTCTGTCCCTCCTGTCGTACGGGCTACGGCGAACAGGGGCTGGACGCCGAGGAGCTGGCCGCGGCCGTACGGGCCGCGCTGGAGCCGCTGTGGCGGGGGTCGGCGGTCGACCCCGGCCTGCCCATGGTGGCGGAACTGCTCGGCGAGGAGCGGGCCGCCGCCGTCCGCGCCTGGCGGGACGGGACCGCCCGCAGCCTCCAGGAGGAGGCCGTGGCCGCCGTACGCGCCGCCGCGCCCGCCGGATTCCAGGTGCTGCTGCACGCCGACCCGGTCCCCGGGCACTGCGGCGCGAACGCGGGCGTCGACCCCGCCCACATCCTCTCCGTGGCCGACGGTGTCGTGGTCCCCTGCACCGGAGGCACGGACCTGCTGGCGCCCTTCGCCGCGCACGCGCGCGAAGGGACCGTGCTGGCCGCCAACTTCACCGTCGTCACCGGAATGGGCGGCAGCCCCCGCACCCTCGCGGCGGACGCGTCCCGCGCCCGGGCGGACGGCGCGACCGAACTGCGGCTGTATCACGCCGGGTTGGCATCGGACGGGGACCTCGCGGCGGTGCGGGAGGCGCTGGCGGCGCGCTGAAGCAGCGGGACCGCGGTCGCGAGCATGGCGAGGCCGTAACAGAGCAGGAGCACCCCGGGGCCGGCCAGTTCGACCAGGCCGGCGCCCGCCGCGAGCCCGATGACGTTCGGCGTGTACATCAGCGTGTTCGCGGTGGCCGTCACCCGGCCGAGCAGTGGCCCGGGGGTCTCCCGCTGCACGGCGGTGAGCGCGGCTATCAGCACACAGGGCAGGCCCAGGCCGGCCGCCAGGGAGGACACGAGCGCCACCGCGTCAAAGGGGACGGCCCGCGCGACCAACGCGAGCCCGGTCAGCGCTATCCCCGCCGCCGCGAACCACCGCTCGCCGAGCCGGCGCAGCGCGGGGCCGGTGAGCAGCCCGACCGCCACCGAGCCCGCGCCCTGGAAGGCGTACAGCACGCCCGCGTAGGCGGGGGAGTGGCCGAGGCGGTCGATCACGGCGTACAGCGTGGCACTGGCGAGGGACGTGATCAGCAGCGTGGTGCCGCCCGCCCGGATCAGGGGGCGCAGGCGGTCGTGCCGCCACAGGTAACGGACGCCCTCGGCGGTCTGGTGGCGCCAGTCGCCGCCGGCCGGGCGCACCGGCCGCTCCTCCCGCACACGGATCAGGGCGCACAACGCGGCGGTGACGACGAAGCTGGCCGCGTCCAGGCAGGCGACGGCCGGACCGCCGAAGGCCGCGTACAGGCCCGCGCCGGTGAGCGGGGCGACGAGCTTCATGCCCTCGGTGATCGTCATCCGCAGCCCGTTGAAGTCGCCGAGGAGGTCACCGGGGACGACCGCGGTGACCAGCGCCGACTCCGCCGCGCTGGTGACGGCGTCGGCGGTGCCGTACAGGAACAGGACGAGGAACAGCAGCCACAGGCGGGCCGGGGAGTCGACGGTGAAGAGGGTGAGGAGCAGGGCGGCCACGGCCAGGTTGACGGTGATGATCAGGGGTTTGCGGCGGACGCGGTCGGCGAGGGTGCCGAGGGCCGGGCCCGCCAGGGTGGGCGCCCACAGGGCGAGCAGGCACAGACCGGCCAGGCCGTTGGACCCGGTGAGGTCCTTCACCCATATGCCGGACGCCAGCCACAGCGCGGAACTGCCGAAGGCGTTCACCACGAGGCCGGTCAGATACCGGCCCGCGTTGCGGTCGCGCAGCACACGGAGCACGGTCGGGGAGGTCGTCATACCAAGCCATCGTGGGCCTAAGGAGGCCGCGAGCGGATCGGTCGGATGCCCTATCCACCGATGACTTCCGGGCCGCCGGCCGGTCATCCCCCTAGGAATCCCTCCGGGCGTCCCCTAGGCATTCCCCAGGCGTCTTCCCGGGCTTCCCCAGGCACCTCATGTACCGGCTGAGAAGCACCGCGGGACGCGGCGCACCACGAAGGAGCAGGCCATGACCACGACCATGATCGACCTCGGCCCCCAGACCCGTCTGGTGGCGGAGCTGGCGCAGGCGGTCACCGACGAGCAGCTCGCAGCCCCGACCCCGTGTCCGCGGTACGCGGTGCGGGAGCTGCTGGGCCATCTCCACGGGCTGTCCGTCGCCTTCCGTGACGCCGCCCGCAAGGACCTCGGCCCGACCACCGACACCGCCCCGGACGCCGCCCTCCCCGACCTCGCCCCCGGCTGGCGCGCCGAGCTGCCCAAGGCGCTGGACGAACTGGCCGACGCCTGGCGGGATCCGGCCGCCTGGACCGGCATGACCCGCGCGGGCGGGGTGGACCTGCCCGGCGCGGTCGCGGGCGCCGTCGTCGCCGACGAACTGGTCGTCCACGGCTGGGACCTCGCCCGCGCGACCGGCCTCGCCTACACCCCGGACCCGGCCGCCCTGGACGCCGCCCACTCCTTCCTCCTCGCCGCCGCGCAGGACACCAGCCGGGGCGGCGGCATCTTCGGCCCGGTCGTCCCGACGCCCGAGGGAGCGTCCCCGCTGGACCGCGCGCTCGGGCTCAGCGGGCGGGACCCGGAGTGGCGGGCGGCCGGGTGAGGGGCCGGGCGCGGCCGTGAACCGGCGTGGCCGCGCCCGCGAGAACATCCCGGGATGTCCGAAT
This sequence comes from Streptomyces sp. NPDC048106, assembly GCF_040706415.1. NCBI lineage: Bacteria > Bacillati > Actinomycetota > Actinomycetes > Kitasatosporales > Streptomycetaceae > Streptomyces > Streptomyces sp. NPDC048106. The sequence goes on from NZ_JBEZND010000004.1 coordinate 310,102, forward strand.
CGCCGCCCCGGAATCCGGAGTTCCGGGGCGGGCGCTCGGACATGGCCGGAAAAAGACGTCCGTATCGATCGGATAACAGGCCTCGCGGTACGGCTTGTTATGCGCGTAGACAATCCGTGACCTGGTAACTCACTCTAGCCACCAGATCCGGAGAATCCATGCGGAAGTCCCTCAGAGCGGCCGCCGCCGGCGCCGCCTGCGTCGTCGCCGGTGCCGCCCTGTACGGCGCGGGCGCGGCCACGGCCGGTCAGTCGACGGCCAACTCCACCAACGAGCCCTACAACATCGGGCTCCTGACGAAGGACATCGACACTTACTACGGCACCACCGCCGACAGCAACGGCGTCTACCAGGCGTCCCCGGACAGCCCGTACGCCAAGGACCTGGCGCGGATCGACGCGGACGCCAGGAAGTACATCGACCAGGCGGCCCACACCGCGCGTGCGCACCACCAGAAGCCCGCCGTCATGTTCGACATCGACGACACGCTGCTGCTGAGCCTCGACTACGAGAAGCGCAACAACTACGGCTACAACTCGGCCACCTGGAACGACTACGTCAACCAGGCCAACCGTCCCGCCGTCTTCGGCAGCCCCGAGCTGGTCCAGTACGCCCAGTCCCAGGGCGTCACGGTCTTCTACAACTCGGGTCTCACCGAGGCCCAGCGCGCCGCCGCGGTCACCAACCTGAAGAAGGTCGGCGCCGACGTCAACCTCGACGCCGGGCACATGTTCCTCAAGGACTCGGCCAACCCGCCGGCCTACCTCCAGGACTGCGCCGCCCCGGGCGCCTGGAAGTGCACGACCGTCCAGTACAAGGCCGGTACCCGCAAGCACATCGAGGACGACCTCGGCTACAAGATCATCGCCGACTTCGGCGACCAGTACTCGGACCTGGACGGCGGCTACTCCGGCCGTACGTACAAGCTGCCCAACCCGACGTACTTCGTCGCCTGAGGTCACCCAAACCTCTGTCCGAGGGCCCGTGCGGCCTTCTGACGTCTCCCGCCCCCGCCGCCGGCCGCACGCACAGCGCCGTGGCGGGGGCGCGGTACTTCTCGCCGGTCGCCGGTGCGGCCCCCTCACTTCTCCAGCGCCGCCGCCATCATCGCCCGCGCCACCGGCGCCGCCAGCCCGTTGCCGCTGACCTCCGAGCGCGCCGCGTCCGACTGCTCGACCATCACCGCGACGGCCACCTCCTTGCCGGTGCTGTCGGACTTGCCGAACGAGGTGAACCAGGCGTACGGCGTCTTGCTGTTGTTCTCGCCGTGCTGCGCGGTGCCGGTCTTGCCGCCGACGGTCACGCCGTCGATCAGCGCGTTGGTGCCGGTGCCGTCCTTCACCACGGTCTCCATGGCGGACTGGAGCTGGGCCGCGGTCCTGGCGCTGACGATCCGCTTGGTGCCGGTGTCGCCGTCATAGTCGTGCACCACGTCACCGCCGCCGTCGACGGTCCGGGCCACCATGTGCGGGGAGGCCAGTTCGCCGCCATTGGCGATCGCCGCGGACACCATGGCCATCTGGAGCGGGGTCGCGGTGACCTCGTACTGGCCGATGCCGGTCAGCGCGGTCGAGGACTTGTCCATGTCCGACGGGTAGACGCTGGTGTAGGCGCGCACCGGCACGTCCTGGTGGTCGTCGTCGAAGCCGAACTTCTCCGCCATCGCCCGCACCTTGTCCTGGCCGAGGTCGACGGCCATCTTGGCGAAGACGTTGTTGCAGGAGTACTGGAGGGCCACCCGGATCGAGGCGTCGCGGCACGGCGCCGAGGGGTTCTCGTTGGCCAGGTCGCGCACCGTGCCCGGCAGCCGGTAGGGGTCGGGGCTGTCGGTGTGCTCGTCCACGTTCCCGTACAGCCCGCTCTCCAGCGCGGCCGAGGCCACCACCAGCTTGAACGTCGAGCCGGGAGGCAGCGGCTGGCGCAGCGCGCGGTTGGTCAGCGGCTTGTCCGGGTCCGCGTTGAGCCGCTTCCAGGCGGAGCCGGCCGTGTTGGCGTCGGTGAGCACCGACGGGTCGTACGACGGTGTCGACACCGCGGCCAGGATGCGGCCGGTCTTCGGGTCGATGGCGACGGCCCCGCCCTTCTTGTCGCCGAGCGCGCGGTAGGCCGCCTTCTGCACCGCCGGGTCGATGGTGGTGACGACGTCGCCGGGGTCGGAGCGCTCACCGGTGAGGGTGTCCATCACGGTCCTCAGACTCGGGTCCGTGCCGTTGAGCAGATCCGTGTAGATGCCCTCAAGCTGGGTGGGCGCGTAGGCCTGCGAGGCGTAGCCGGTCACCGCCGCGTACAGCTCGCCGTCGGTGTACGTCCGCTTGTACGCGAGGTCGCCTCCCCTGGTCCGCGCCGAGCCGGTGATGGCGTTTCCGGCCACGATGATGTTCCCGAGCGGCCGCGAGTACGTCTCGATCGCGTTGCGCCGGTTGTGCGTGTCGTCCGCGAGGGCCTTGCCGTCGTAGAACTGCACCCACGTCGCCCTGGCCAGCAGGGCGAGCACGAGCAGCAGCGTGAAGACGGACGCCCGTCTGATCGTCTTGTTCATCCCGCACGGAAGACGAGCGGGAGGGGCGCGATCGTTCCCCTGTCCCCCGATTTCTCATCTCCCGCTCATCCTGTGCTCCCGCTCATCTGTGCGCTCCCGCGCGTCCGGTGCTCAGGCGTCCAGGACGAGCACGACCTCCTCGATCTCCTCGCCCCGGCCGTTGGCGAAGCCCCGCGCCCGCGCGGACTCGCGGAAGCCGCACTTGGCCAGGACCCGCAGCGAGGCGGTGTTGTCGGCCGCCGCCCGCGCGTAGAGCGGCCGCTCGGGGACCTCGGCGAGCAGCGCGCGCAGGGCGGCCGTCGCCACGCCCCGGCCCCAGTAGACGCGGTCGATCCAGTACGTCACCTCGCGCTCGCCGGGCTCCCCGTAGACCGCCGCGCTGCCGGCCACCCGCCCGTCGGCCAGCACGGTGCGCAGCACGTCGGAGGAGGCACGGACGCGTTTGAGACGGTTCTCGAAGGCATGCCGGTCGGTCGGGTCCTCGGGGCCGAACGCGGCCATCCGCAGGGCCACCGGGTCGGTCATCTGCCGGAAGAACAACGGCAGATCGCCGTCCTGAACGGTCCGCAGCGCGATCTCCATGGGGCCAGAGAATACGACGGTAGGACCGCCACGCCGGGGCTCGCCGCGCTCAGGGCCCGCGGTTCGTGCCCAGCGCCCGCGCCGCCGGGCGCGGACCGGGAACCGCCGGCGCGCGGAAGACGTCCTCCGTCGCATGATCAGTGAATCCGGGGGCGCCCTGGAGATCCGCGCCGCGCTGCCCACCGAGGCCGAGGCCGTCGCCGAGCTGCACTTCCGGGCGCGTTCCACGTACTACCCGCAAGGCGTTCCGCAGGCGGAGTTCGACTGGCTGGAGGCGTGGCGCGGGTCCATCGAGCGGGTCGACGGGCGGGTGCTGTGCGCCCTGCGGGAGGGGCGGCTGGTCGGGATCGCGTCCTTCCGGACGCCGGACGGGGCCGACGCGGACACCGTCAGGCTGTTCCAGTTCCACGTCGACCCCGACCACTGGCGGGGCGGCATCGGTACGGCCCTGCACGCGGCCTGCGTGGGGGAGTGGCGGGCCGGGGGCCGGCGGACGGCCGTGCTCGACGTCCACGCGGACAACCGGCGGGCCCAGGGCTTCTACGCCCGGCAGGGCTGGGTGCCGGATCCGGGGAATCCGCCCGCCGAGGGCGACCACCACCTCTTCCTGCGGTACGCCGTGCCCCCGGCGGAATGAGCCGAGCGACTCCCCCGCCCCGGGAACGCCGGTACCGGCGGCGGGGGAACGCCCGCTGTCCCTTACCTGTACCGGAACAGGATCCGGCCGCGGGTCAGGTCGTACGGGCTGACCTCCACGAGCACCCGGTCATAGGGAAGAATCTTGATGTAGTTCTTCCGGATCTTTCCGCTGATGTGACTGAGAACCTTGTGCCCGTTCTCCAGTTCCACCTGGAAGGTGGCATTGCGGAGGCACTCGACGACGGTGCCCTCGACTTGGATTCCGCGTGTCTGCTTCGGCATACTCTCGCACTCTGTGGTCGGTGAATTGCGGGGTCGGAAAAGACTTTGTCGCTGTGTCAGCGGAGCAGCAACTCCAGGTTCCTGCTCACGCGCTGGGCGCCGACGCTCTCGAAGAGCCCCGTCGCCGCTTCGTTGGCCTCGCTGACTTCGGCCGCCACGGTCCGGATCCCGGACTGGTGCAGTGAACCCAGTACCTGGGCCAGCAGTGCGCGGGCGATGCCGTGTCGCCGCTGACCGGCCCGGACCGCGATCAGGCCGATCCGCGGCTGCCGGGGTACCGGCGCCAGCCGGATCATGCCCACGTACTGACCCGACCGTGCCGCCACCGCGCACTTCGAGGGGTGCACGAAGACCGACGGGTCCACCGGGGAGCCGTCGGCCGGGCGGTGCAGCACCTCGGCCGGCATCTCCTGCCAGCCGACAGTGGCCTCGATCTCGTCGCGGAGCGCGCGGTCCAGCCGGCGCAGCGGGCCTTCCTCCGGCTCGCCGACGGGTAGGATCGTCACGTCCGGCGGTACGGACGCCGCATGGAGCCCGGTGGCTCGCGGGTCGGTGGGCACGAGACACATCCACTCGCGGCGCCCGGTGGTGAAGCCGGCTCGCTGCCACTGGGATGTCAGCTCGGCGTCGGTCTCGTCGACCATGGTGTACAGCGGTCGCGGCAGGTCGGCGAGCATCATGCCGACGATCTGGTCGAACGCCGCGCCGTGCCAGGCGTCGATGCTGACGAAGAGCCGTCCGTCGAGCCTGCGCCAGGCCGCGCCGTGGCCGACCACCTGGCCGTCCTCCCGCGCGTGCCACTCTCGCTCGACGCACATGTCGGCTGTCCTGCGCTTGTCCGTGCCGGAAACGATGGGCACAGAATTCATAGGCCTTTGCCTTTCGGGATTGCCTTGTCAAGGCGCTCCCGGCGACCTGCGTCAGTCGCCCGACCGTGGCGAAGAAGGAAGCACCCACGTCGTTACCACGTTCATGGGTCTCACCTCCTTGCGACTGATTCACGGCCTCGATGAGGCTATCAGTCCCGAATTCCTCCCGTCCACCAGGTTGAGGCCGACCAGGTTCCCTCAACGCCGCCTGTGCGGGCCCAAGTTGAGTAGTACGTCGCCGAGCTGACCGGGCGTCAGGGCCGGTGCGGGCAGCGGGGGCGCGGCCGGTCCGGCGCGCAGGCCGTCGAGGAGCAGGGCGAGCGGGCGGAGCCAGGCGCCCGGGGCGACCGCGGTGAGCGCGGGTACGGCCCGGCCCAGCGCCGCCAGGGCGAAGAGCAGGTCCTCGGTGGTCAGGTCCGGGCGGACGGTGCCCTGTTCCCGACCGCGCCGCAGCAGTTCGTCGATGGTCTCGCGGTTGTGGGCGTGGACCGCCTCCAGGGAGGCGACGCCCTCCAGGTTCGTGGTCATGAGGTCGTTGGTGCCGCGGTCCGCGGCCAGGCCCGCGAACACGGTGCGCAGGTACTGCGTCAGTCCCGTCCACGCGTCCTCGGCGGCTCGTGCCCGCTCGCCGGCCGCCGTGGTCTCCGTGAGCGCGTCCCGGAAGACCTCGTCGACGAGCGCGGCGCGGGTCGGGAAGTGGCGGTAGAGCGTGGCGTTGCCCACGCCGGCCTGCCGGGCGATCACGTCGAGCGGGGCGTCCAGGCCCTGTTCGGCGAAGACCTCGCGGGCCGTGGCCGTCAGCAGCTTCCGGTTGCGCAGCGCGTCGCGGCGCACGTGCGGCGAACGGTCGGCCATCAGGTCTCCTTCTTCCCGAGCCGTAATGGGGAGTGCTCCCCGGTACGGATGCTATCGTCGGCCGGGTAAACGGGGACTGGTCCCTGTTTCGCTCCCGCGGGCGGGACGTCCGCGGGTGTCCACGGGGAGGGGGAGGCATGCCCGGCACCGCACTCGTGCTCGGCGGCGGCGGACCGGTGGGGGGAGCCTGGCTGACCGGGGTGCTCGCCGGGCTCACCGAGGCCGGGATCGACCTCGGCAGCGCCGACGTCGTGATCGGCACCTCCGCCGGTGCCGTCTTCGGATCCCGGCTCCGCTCCGGCGTCCCGGCCGCGGAGCTCTACGAGCGTCAGCTCTCCGGGGCGGACGCGGTCCGGCTGCCGGTGACGGCGCGTCAGACGGCGCGGTTCCTCTGGGCGGCGCTCGGCTCCCGCGATCCCCAGCGGTCCGTCGAACGCCTCGGCCGGGCGGCGCTGCGGGCCCCGACCGGCCCGGAGTCGGACGTCTTCGACACGGTCGGCGCGCTCCTGGGCGACGTACGCGACTGGCCCGGGCGGGAGCTGCGGATCGCCGCGGTCGACGCGCGGAGCGGACGGACCGAGCTGTTCGACTCGCGCTCCGGAGTCACCCTCCTCGAAGCGGTGGCGGCGAGCTGCGCCGTGCCCGTCGTATGGCCGCCGGTCACCGTGGCGGGGCGGCGCTGGATGGACGGCGGCAGCCGTTCGACCGCCAACCTCCAGCTCGCACGCGGGCAGCGCGTGGTCCTAGCGGTCGTGCCCCTCCCGCGGGCGGTCGGGCCGCATCCGAGCGCCGCGCGGCAGGCCGCGGAACTCTCCGACGAGGGAGCGCGGGTCGTCCTGCTGACCCCGGACCGCGCCGCGCGCCGCGCGATGGGCCGCGACATGACGGACGACAGGCGCCGGCCGGCCGCCGCCCGCGCGGGCCACGCCCAGGCCAGGGCGCTGGCCCCTTCGGTGGCCGAGGCCTGGCAGGGGTGACGTGCGGTGCCCGCTGCCGTCGGCTCGGGGCGGCCGGGCGCCGTGCCCCCCAGGGGAATGGGCATCGGCGTTTGAACGTTCAGGTACTCGGTGGAGATCGCCTCCGTACCCGTGCGACCTGGAAAGAGCCGAAGACATGCGCGTCGAGATCTGGAGCGACATCGCCTGCCCCTGGTGCTACGTGGGCAAGGCCCGCTTCGAGAAGGCGCTCGCCGCCTTCCCGCACCGCGACGACGTCGAGGTGGTGCACCGCTCCTTCGAGCTGGACCCCGGGCGGGCCAAGGGCGATGTCGAGTCCGTGCTCACCATGCTGACCAGGAAGTACGGCATGAGCGAGGCGCAGGCCGAGGCGGGAGAGGACAACCTGGGCGCCCAGGCCGCCGCCGAGGGCCTGGACTACCGCACCCGGGGCCGCGACCACGGCAACACCTTCGACATGCACCGCCTGCTGCACCTCGCCAAGGAGCACGGCCGGCAGGACGAGCTGATCCAGGCCCTGTACCGGGCCAACTTCGCCGAGGAGCGGTCCGTCTTCGCCGAGGGCGACGAGCGGCTGGTCGAGCTGGCCACGGAGGCCGGACTGGACGCCGCCCGGGTGCGCGCGGTGCTCGCCGACCCGGAGGCCTACGCCGACGCGGTGCGCGAGGACGAGCGCGAGGCCGCCGAGCTGGGCGCGACCGGCGTCCCCTTCTTCGTCCTCGACCGGAAGTACGGCGTCTCCGGCGCCCAGCCCGCCGAGGTCTTCGCCCAGGCGCTCACCCAGGCCTGGGGCGAGCGCTCCCCGCTGCGGCTGCTCGACCAGGGGGACGCCGACGCCTGCGGCCCGGACGGGTGCGCGGTTCCGCCGCGGGTCTGAGCGTCCCGGGGCCGGGACCGGGGCCGGGTCCGGCGGCGGAAACTCCCGGAGCGGAAGTCGTAGGGCAAGCCCTAAGGAATGCCGTAGGGGCGAGCCGTAGGGAACGCCGTAGGGGAAAGCCCAGGCCGGCGCCGACGTATAAGGACCCCTTGGCCGCTCTCCGCGAGAACGAGCAATGGACGCGGTCCTGTCCGACCCGCACAGTGGGCTCATGGAGACCTTCGAGAGCCTCGTCCGTGCCGAGTTCCGCCCGAAGAACACCTACCTGAACACCGCGACCAGCGGCCTGCTCCCGGCCCGCACCCTCACCGCACTCCAGGAAGCGATGGAGATCCGGGCCGAGGGCCGCCCGCTGGACCCGCTGTTCGAGGACGTCGAGCACGCCCGCGCCGCCTTCGCCCGGCTGGCCGGCGTCCCGGCCGAGCGGGTGGCGGCCGGTCCGTCGGTCGCGGCGCAGACCGGGCTGATCGCGGCCGCCCTGCCCGCGGGCGCCGAAGTCCTCACCGCCGAGGACGACTTCGCCTCCGTGGTGACCCCCTTCCACCTGCGCGGCGACCTCAAGACGCGCGCCGTACCGCTGGAGCGGCTCGCCGAGTCCGTGCGGCCCGGCACCGCGCTGGTCGCCGTCAGCGCCGCCCAGTCCGCCGACGGCCGGGTCGCCGACCTGCCCGCCCTGCGCGCGGCGGCCCGCGCCCACGGCGCGCGCACCTACGTCGACTTCTCCCAGGCCGCCGGCTGGCTTCCCGTCGACGCGGACGGCTACGACTACACCGTCACCACCACCTTCAAGTGGCTGCTCGGCCCGCACGGCGCCGCCTTCCTCGTGGTCCCCGAGGACCTCGGCGAGCTGACCCCGCTGCTCGCGGGCTGGGTCGCCGCCGAGCAGCCGTGGGACAGCTGCTACGGCCCGGTGGCCGAACTCGCCCACTCCGCCCGCCGGTTCGACGTCAGCCCCGGCCTCTTCACCTACACCGGGGTGTACCGCTCGCTCACGCTGATCGAGGAGCTGGGCGTGGCCGCCGTGCACGCGCACGACCTGGCCCTCGCCGAGCGCTTCAAGGCGGGGCTCGCCCGGCTGGGGCACGAGCCGCTGCCCGCGCCCGGTTCGGCGATCGTCTCCGTGCCCCGACTCGGCGGCAGGCAGGCCGAGTTGCACCGCGCCGGCATCGAGGTCTCCGACCGCGCGGGCAATCTGCGCGCGTCCTTCCACCTCTACAACACGGCGGCGGACGTGGACCGGCTGCTCGACGCGCTGGCCGGCTGAGCGGACCCGGACATGACCGGGCCGGGACCTCCCGTCCCACACGTGGAGGCCCCGGCCCGGTGTCCTGGAGCGCCTACCTCACCGGAGTGAAGTCCCGCGCGCCGATGAACTCCGGCCGGCGTACCGGCGCGGCGAACGGCTCCACCGCAGCGTTCTCCACGCTGTTGAACACGATGAAGACGTTGCTGCGCGGGAACGGCGTGATGTTGTCGCCGGAACCGTGCATGCAGTTGCAGTCGAACCAGGTGGCCGAGCCCGCCCTGCCGGTGAACAGCTTGATGCCGTGCTCGCCCGCCAGGCCGGTCAGCGCCTGGTCGGACGGGGTGCCCGCGTCCTGCATCTGAAGCGACTTCTTGTAGTTGTCCTTGGGCGTCTCGCCCGCGCAGCCCAGGAACGTGCGGTGCGAGCCCGGCATGATCATCAGGCCGCCGTTGGTGTCGAAGTTCTCGGTCAGCGCGATCGAGACGGACACCGTGCGCATGTTCGGCAGACCGTCCTCGGCGTGCCAGGTCTCGAAGTCCGAGTGCCAGTAGAAGCCGCTCGCGCCGAACCCCGGCTTGACGTTGATCCGGGACTGGTGGACGTACACGTCGGAGCCGAGGATCTGGCGGGCCCGGCCGACCACGCGCTCGTCGCGCACCAGGCCCGCGAACACCTCGCTGATCCGGTGCACCTCGAAGACCGAGCGGATCTCCTGGGACGCCGGCTCCACGATGGAGCGCTCGTCGAAGCGGATCGCCGGGTCGGTCACCAGCCGGTCCAGTTCCTGCCGGTAGACCTCGACCTCGGCGGGGCCGATCAGCTGGTCGACGGCGAGGAAGCCGTCACGCTCGTACGCCTGGAGGTCGGCCGCCGCGATCGGGCCCGGGGTGTCCGGGGAGCCCCAGACGACCGGGTCCTGACGGGGGACGGTCACCTCGGCGGTGCCACGGGTCGGGTAGAGATCCTTGACGGTGGCGGTGGTCATGGTTCCTCACACCTCCTCGGGCTCGGTGAGCAGCGGGTAGACGCCGTTCTCGTCGTGGTCCTCCCGTCCGGTCACGGGCGGGTTGAACACGCAGATGCAGTGGAAGTCCTCCTTGACGCGCAGCGTGTGCCGCTCGTGCCCGTTCAGGAGGTACATGGTGCCGGGCGTGATGGTGTAGGTCTTCCCGGTCTCGCGGTCGGTCAGCTCGGCCTCGCCCCGGGTGCACACGACGGCCTCGATGTGGTTGGCGTACCACATCTGCGTCTCGGTCCCCGCGTAGAGGATGGTCTCGTGCACGGAGAAGCCGACCCGCTCCTTGGCGAGGACGATCCGCTTGCTCTCCCAGGTGCCCGACTTCGACTTGATGTGCCGGTCGGTGCCTTCGATCTCCTTGAACGATCGGACGATCACAGTGGTGCTTCCTCCTGGTCGGCGTTGCGGTTCAGACGGATTCCCGGACGGCGCGGGCGAGGACGCTGAGGCCCTCGTCCAGCTCGTCAGGGGTGATGGTCAGGGCCGGGAGCAGCTTGACGACCTCGCTTTCCGGCCCTGAGGTCTCGATGAGCAGCCCCAGCTCGAAGGCCCGCCGGGCGATGCGCGAGGCGCGGTCCTTGTCGTGGAACTCCAGGCCCCACACCAGCCCGCGCCCGCGGTACTCCTTGACGTCGGCGAGGTTCTCCTCGGTGATGGAGATCAGCGCCTGCTCGACCTGCTCGCCGCGGGCCCGGGTCTGCTTCTCCATGGCCGAGCCGTCGGTCCAGTACGTCTCCAGGGCCGCGGTGGCGGTGACGAAGGCGGGGTTGTTGCCGCGGAAGGTGCCGTTGTGCTCGCCCGGCTCCCAGACGTCCAGCTCGGGCCGGAACAGGCACAGCGACATCGGCAGGCCGTAGCCGCTGATGGACTTCGACACCGTGACGATGTCGGGGGTGATCCCGGACTCCTCGAAGGAGAAGAAGGCGCCGGTACGGCCGCAGCCCATCTGGATGTCGTCGACGATCAGCAGCATGTCCTGCCGCTCGCACAGCTCCTTGAGCGCGCGCAGCCACTCGGGCCGGGCCACGTTGATGCCGCCCTCGCCCTGCACGGTCTCCACGATCACCGCGGCGGGCTTGTTCAGGCCGGAGCCGTGGTCCTCCAGCAGCCGCTCGAACCACAGGAAGTCCGGGACGGTGCCGTCGAAGTAGTTGTCGAAGGGCATCGGGGTGCCGTGCACCAGCGGGATGCCGGCGCCGGCCCGCTTGAAGGCGTTGCCGGTCACCGCGAGCGAGCCCAGGGACATCCCGTGGAAGGCGTTGGTGAACGACACGATGGCCTCGCGGCCCTTCACCTTCCGGGCCAGCTTCAGCGCCGACTCCACGGCGTTGGTGCCGGTCGGGCCCGGGAACATGACCTTGTACGGCAGGTCGCGCGGGCGCAGCACCAGGTTCTGGAAGGTGTCGAGGAACGCGCGCTTGGCCGTGGTCGACATGTCCAGGCCGTGGGTGACCCCGTCCCGGGACAGGTAGTCGATGAGGGCCCGTTTGAGTACGGGGTTGTTGTGGCCGTAGTTGAGTGATCCGGCCCCGGCGAAGAAGTCGAGGTACGCGTGGCCGTCCTCGTCGTACATCCGGCTGCCCTGCGCGCGGTCGAACACGGTGGGCCAGCCACGGCAGTAGCTGCGGACCTCGGACTCGAGGGTCTCGAAGACGCTGAGGTCGGGCTGGGTGATGGTCACGGTGATTCGCTCCTCAGTGGGCGTGGGAATCGGTCAACGGGCCGATGCGGTAGAGGACTTCGGAGTCGTGGGGGCCGTCCGGGAACAGCTCGGCGGAGAACAGCACCTCGCGGGTGAGGCGCGCCCCGTGCCGCTTCGCGAACGAGGTGAACAGCCGCTCGGAGGCGGTGTTGCCGGGCGTGATGGTGGTCTCGACGTCGGTGACGCCATGCTCGGCGGCGAGCCGCGCGGTCAGTCCGTCCAGCAGGGCGGCGGCGATGCCGTGGCCACGGTGGGCGGAGTCCACGGCGACCTGCCAGACGAGCAGGGTGTGCGGACGGTCGGGCCGCACGTACCCGGTGACGAACCCGACGGGCGTGCCGTCCGCACCACGCGCCACCGCCGAGGTGCCGGCGAAGTCCCGGCACCACAGCAGATAGCTGTAGGACGAGTTGAGGTCGAGCGTTTTCGAGTCTTTGGCGAGACGCCAGAGCGCGGCTCCGTCCGCCGTCGCCGGTCGGTCTATGAGCAGTTCTGCGGGTGCGGCAGTCATGCGGCACGAATTTAGCGAGGCGAATTAAGAAATGCACGGCCGCCGGTGCGCGACTGCTCGCGGAGGTGCGTGAAATGCCCGCTTTACCCCACGGAAAAACGGGGCAAAGCGCCTTGTTTGTGGAGTAGGTCACACCCCTGAAACCGTCAGAAATCTCCCGGAAAACTGCCCCGTTTAGCCGTGCGGAAAGCGGGCAGAAGACTATGGGAAGCTACCGTCCGGGAAATTGGCGGGAATTGTGAAACTAAATTGAATTCAGGCTCCGGTGACGCCGTCGATTCGTTCACGAAGAATGTCCGCGTGCCCGTTGTGGCGGGCGTACTCAGGTCCGTTCGACCTCGGCGAGATGCTGCACCAGCCCCAGCAGGGTCAGCTACTCATGGCCGCGGCACGGCAGGGGGTATGACAACGGCCCGCGCCTTGCCGCGCGGGCCGTCGCCCTCATGGATCCGCCGTGGCTACCGCCAGGCCTGCTCCACGGCCTGCCGCGCGGCGGCCGGGTCGACCGGCACGCCCTGCTCGGCGAGGGCCGCGCCCAGGGCCGCCAGGGCGGCCTGCACACAGGACTCGGTGGCGTCGGGGCCGTAGTGGTTGACCCGGATCATCTCCTTGGCCAGGGCGCCGCCGCCCGCGGCCAGCGGGAGGGCGGGGTCGGCGGCCAGCGCGGCCGCGACCAGGCCGGAGGCCGTGAGCGACGGCGGGACGCGCAGGGTCGTGGCGACCGGGGCGGCGTCCGACGCCTCGTGGACGTAGGGCTCCAGACCGCCGCCCAGGGCCAGCGCGCCCGCCCGGGTGGCCTCGGCCGCGCGGCGGTGGCGGGCCATCACCGTGTCCAGCCCGACCGACTCGATCCGCTCCAGGCAGGCGTCCAGCGCCAGCATCTCCAACTGGGCCGGAGCATGCGGCAGTGCCTTTCGGCCGGCGTCGGTCCAGCGCTCCTTCCAGTCCAGCAGGGAGAGGTAGGAGCGGCGCGGCGCGTTCGGGTTCGCCGCCATCCGGGCCCAGGCCCGCTCGCTCACCGAGATCGCCGACACGCCCGCCGGGCCGCCCATCGCCTTCTGCGCGCCGATCACGCACAGGTCCACGCCCCACGCGTCCGGCAGCACCGGCTCCGCGCCCACCGAGGCGACCGCGTCCAGATAGAACAGCGCGCCCTGCTCCCGCACCGCCGCGCCGATCTCCGCGACCGGGTTCGTGTTGCCGGTCGCCGCCTCCGCGTGCACCAGCGAGACGAAGTCGATCTCCGGGTGCTCGGCGAACGCCGCGCGGATCTGCTCCGCCCGCACCGCGCTGTGGAAGGGGACCGAGATGTCGTGCACCGTCGCGCCGGCGTCGCGCAGCCAGTTGCCGAAGGTCTGCCCGTACGGACCGGTGATCACGTTCAGCGCCACCGTGCCCGGACCGGCGGCCGCGCGGATCGCGCCCTCCAGCGGCAGCAGCGCCTCGCCCTGGGTGATCAGCACGTCCTGCCGGGTGTCCAGCAGCCGGGCCACCCGGTCCTCGATGGCGGCGAAGTGCTGCGCGGTCAGCGGGGGCAGGTCGAGGAGGGGGTGTGTCACAGCGGTGCTCTCTCTTCGTCGGGGGTTCGCGCGGTTCGCAGGGGTCGTAGGGCTCGGCTCCCCCTGATCTTAGGTCCAGGGCCCCCGGAGCCATGGGTTTGATTTGAGAGACTCAAATATTTCCTTATAATCGGATCCTATTGTTCCCCCATAGGAGATTCCTTCCATGACAACCCTCCTCGGGCGCCGGACCCGCCTTCTGGCCGCCACCACCGTGACCGCGGGCCTCGTGCTCGTCGTGGCGGGCTGCTCCTCCAGCGACTCGGGGAGCGGCAAGACCACGGCGGGCGGTGTCCACCTCGCCAAGGCCGGCCGGCTCACCACCTGCACCCACCTGCCCTACCCGCCGTTCCAGTCGGTGATCGACGGCAAGGTGCAGGGCTTCGACGTCTCCCTGATCGACCTCGTCGCCAAGGACCTCGGCGTCAAGCAGCAGATCGTGGACACGCCGTTCGAGAACTTCAAGACCGGCGCCTTCCTGAACTCCGGCCAGTGCGACCTGGCCGCCGCCGGTATGACGATCACCCCCGAGCGCGCGAAGAACGTCGACTTCTCGGACCCGTACTTCGAGGCCACCCAGGCCGTGCTGGCCGCCAAGAACAGCGGCATCACCTCGCTCGCCGACGCCAAGGGCAAGAAGGTCGGCGCCCAGGCGCAGACCACCGGCGAGGACTTCGCCAAGAAGCAGGGCCTCGACCCGGTCTCCTTCGCCTCCTCGGACGCCGTCCTCAACGGCCTGCGCACCGGCCAGGTCCAGGCCGTCGTCATCGACTACCCGGTGGTGCAGGGCTGGCTGAAGGACAAGGCCACGGCGGACAAGTTCAAGGTGGTCGACAACCTGAAGACCGGCGAGCAGTACGGCTTCACGGTCAAGAAGGGCAACAAGCCCCTGCTGGACGCCGTCAACAAGGCCCTCAAGAACGCCAAGGCCGACGGCACCTACAAGAAGATCTACGAGAAGTGGATCGGCCCGTACGACTCCTCCGTCGCCTCCCCGGCCGGTTCCTGACCCCATGGCCGACACGGACACCGGCCGCGCGCCGAAGCGCACGGGACTGACGCGCACGCAGAAGCGCAAGGTCTCGCGCGGCGCCCAGTACGCCGTCCTCGTCGCCGCGGTGATCGCCTTCGCGCTCACCGCGGACTGGGGGCGGCTGCAGAACCAGTTCGCGCAGCCCGGCATCGCGAAGCAGCTCTTCCCCGAGCTGATCACGGTCGCCCTGAAGAACACCGTGCTCTACACGCTGTCCGGGTTCGTCGTCGGCCTGGCCCTCGGTATGGTCATCGCCCTGATGCGGCTGTCCTCCGTCGGCCCCTACCGCTGGCTCGCGGGCATCTACATCGAGATCTTCCGCGGCCTGCCCGCGCTGCTGATCTTCATCTTCGTCGGCGTCGGGGTGCCGCTGGCCTTCCCCGACGTCCAGTACCCGGGCGGCACCTACGGCAAGGTCGCCGTCGCGCTCGGACTGGTCTCCGCCGCCTACATGGCCGAGACCATCCGCGCGGGCATCCAGGCGGTGCCCAAGGGGCAGATGGAGGCGGCCCGTTCGCTCGGGTTCTCGCCCGCGCGGGCCATGGTCTCGATCATCCTGCCGCAGGCCTTCCGCATCATCCTGCCGCCGCTGACCAACGAGCTCGTCCTGCTCTTCAAGGACTCCTCGCTGGTGCTGTTCCTCGGGGTCACCCTGGAGCAGCGCGAACTGTCCAAGTTCGGCAACGACCTGGCCAGCCAGACCGCCAACTCCACGCCGATCCTGGTCGCGGGCCTGTGCTATCTGCTGATCACGATCCCGCTGAGCCTCGTCGTACGCCGTATGGAAACCAAGGCCCTCAGGGAGATCAGGTGACCACCCCCGAGATCCGCGTCCAAGCCCTGCACAAGTCCTTCGGCGACAACCATGTCCTGCGCGGCATCGACCTGGAGATCGGCCAGGGCGAGGTCGTCTGCGTCATCGGCCCCTCCGGCTCCGGCAAGTCCACGCTGCTGCGCTGTGTGAACCTCCTGGAGGAGCCCACCGAGGGCCGGGTCTTCGTCGGCGGCACCGAGATCACCGACCCGGACGTCGACATCGACGCCGTCCGGCGCCGGATCGGCATGGTCTTCCAGCAGTTCAACCTCTTCCCGCACCTCAGCGTCACCGAGAACCTCACGCTGCCCCAGCGCCGGGTGCTGAAGCGGGACAAGGCGCGGGCCGCGCGCGTCGCCGCCGAGAACCTGGCCCGGGTGGGCCTCGCGGAGAAGGCGGACGCCTACCCCTCCTCGCTCTCCGGCGGCCAGCAGCAGCGCGTGGCCATCGCCCGCGCGCTCGCCATGGGCCCCGAGGTGATGCTCTTCGACGAGCCGACCTCCGCGCTCGACCCCGAGCTGGTCGGGGACGTCCTCGCGGTGATGCGGGGGCTCGCGCGCGAGGGCATGACGATGATGGTCGTCACCCACGAGATGACCTTCGCCCGCGAGGTCGCCGACCGGGTCGTCTTCATGGACGGCGGCCTGATCGTGGAGGACGGCCGCCCCGAGCAGGTCATCGGCGCCCCGCGGCACGAGCGCACCCGCCACTTCCTCTCCCGCCTCCTCGACCCGGCGATGGCCGAGGTGGAGGAGGGGGCCGGGGACCAGGGGGGTGGCGAGCGGGGCTAGCCCACCAGGGGGGTGGCGGGCGCGCCTAGGGGGTGTCCGGCGGATCTTGGTGGAGGGAAGTCACGGCACGGTTTTGACCCAGGTGAGCGGGGTCTGGTGCGTCGAGATGCAAGGCGGAGGAGGGAGTCGACGC